>RHLJ01000009.1:2500-5508 GCA_003712055.1 Balneola sp. | reverse complement strand
AATAAAAAAACCCCTTCTTTGTGGGGAAGGGGTTTTTTAAAGGGGGAGAGGCGGCGACCTACTCTACCGCGTAGCAGTACCATCGGCGCTGCAGGGCTTAACGGCCGTGTTCGGGATGGGAACGGGTGGGGCCCCTGCGCAATAGCCACCTCAATCAAGTTCTTGTGTTGGCTGATCCTTAGTCAGTAAATAAAGTTTTTTGACATGGTTTCTGCTTCGCCGAGGCTTCGCAGAACAGGCCCCTGGATAGGGATCCTGGAAGAAGTGTAATATGTATTGTGTGCTAGTATGCCAGGCTTGCCCCACAGAGTGCTGCGGTGCAAGCCATATAAACAAAGCCAATGGCCTGATTAGTACGGCTCGGCTAAACATGTTACCATGCGTACACCTGCCGCCTATCTACCCGGTCGTCTTCCGGGAGGCTCATAGGGAACATTTATCTTGGAGCGTGCTTCGCGCTTAGATGCGTTCAGCGGCTTATCACTTCCGCACATAGCTACCCTGCGATGCATGCGACCACACAACAGGTGCACTAGCGGTGCGTCCACTCCGGTCCTCTCGTACTAGGAGCAGCCCTCCTCAATGTTCCTACGCCCACAGCAGATAGAGACCGAACTGTCTCACGACGTTCTGAACCCAGCTCGCGTACCGCTTTAATTGGCGAACAGCCAAACCCTTGGGACCTTCTCCAGCCCCAGGATGCGATGAGCCGACATCGAGGTGCCAAACCTCCCCGTCGATATGAACTCTTGGGGGAGATAAGCCTGTTATCCCCGGAGTACCTTTTATCCTTTGAGCGATGGCCCTTCCATGCGGTGCCACCGGATCACTAAACCCCACTTTCGTGCCTGCTCGGCCTGTATGCCTCACAGTCAAGCACCCTTATGCTTTTACACTCTACGCACGATTGCCGACCGTGCTGAGGGTACCTTTGGGAGCCTCCGTTACTCTTTAGGAGGCGACCGCCCCAGTCAAACTACCCACCATACACTGTTCCCCGGAAGGGTTAGACTTCACCTGTAGCAAGGGCGGTATTTCAAGGGTGGCTCCAAGACGCCTGGCGACGCCCCTTCATAGCCTCCCGCCTATCCTACACATGCTACAGCTAAAGCCAATGTAAAGTTGTAGTAAAGGTTCACGGGGTCTTTTCGTCCCGCTGCGGGTAATCGGCGTCATCACCGATACCACAATTTCACCGAGCTCATGGCCGAGACAGTGCCCAAGTCGTTACACCATTCGTGCAGGTCGGAACTTACCCGACAAGGAATTTCGCTACCTTAGGACCGTTATAGTTACGGCCGCCGTTTACTGGGGCTTCAGTTAAGAGCTTCGACCAAAGGTCTAACCCCCTTCCTTAACCTTCCAGCACCGGGCAGGTGTCAGTCCCTATACATCGCCTTGCGGCTTAGCAGAGACATGTGTTTTTGGTAAACAGTCGCTTGGGCCTTTTCACTGCGCCCCTCACGCGGAGGGGGATCCTTCTCCCGAAGTTACGGATCTAATTTGCCTAGTTCCTTAGCCATGAATTACTCGAGCACCTGAGGATACTCTCCTCACCCACCTGTGTCGGTTTGGGGTACGAGCTAGTCTTACAAACCACGACGCTTTTCTTGGCAGCATGATTACCTCCACTATCCCTTCACCGTGAAGATCCGGGTACTGTCGGGGTTCAGCTTTAACTCGGAGCGGATTTGCCTACTCCGAAGCCTACGCCCTTTAACGTGCATTCGTCCGCACGCGGGAGTGTCACTTCTGCGTCACGCCTTGGCCTAACGTAAGCCTAGGTAGCGGAATATTTAACCGCTTTGCCATCGGCTTCCCCGGCCTTACCGGGTACACCTTAGGTCTCGACTAACCCTGATCCGATTAGCGTTGATCAGGAACCCTTGGGTTTACGGTGGACGGGTTTTTCACCCGTCTTATCGTTACTCATGCCTACAGTTTCGCTTCCAGCCGCTCCAACATCCCTCACAGGACACCTTCAGCGCAGACTGGAATGCTCCCCTACCGATTTTTCAATCCCACAGCTTCGGCACCGGACTTATGCCCGCTTATTATCGACGCCGAGTCGCTTGACTAGTGAGCTATTACGCACTCTTTAAAGGAATGGCTGCTTCTAAGCCAACCTCCTAGTTGTCTGAGCAACTCAACTTTCTTTGATCAACTTAGCCCGGATTTGGGGGCCTTAGCTGGTGGTCTGGGTTGTTCCCCTCTCGCCCCAGGACGTTATCACCCTGGGACTGACTGCCTGGTGGCTCTGGCCCGGCATTCGGAGTTTGTCTAGGGTTGGTAGGCGGTGAAGCCCCCTAGCCTAATCAGTGCTCTACCTCCGGGCAGACAAAACCAGACGCTATACCTAAATATATTTCGGGGAGTACGAGCTATCTCCAAGTTTGATTGGCCTTTCACCCCTATCCACAGCTCATCCCAAGACTTTTCAACGTCAACGGGTTCGGGCCTCCATAGCGTTTTACCGCCACTTCACCCTGGCCATGGATAGATCACTTGGTTTCGCGTCTGCCCCGCCGTACTGCGCGCCCTGTTCAGACTCGCTTTCGCTGCGGCTGCACCCCTAAAGGGCTTAACCTCGCACGACAGGAGCAACTCGTAGGCTCATTATACAAAAGGCACGCCGTCACTCCGATACATCGAAGCTCCGACCGCTTGTAAGCACACGGTTTCAGGTACTATTTCACTCGCCGTCTCGGCGTTCTTTTCACCTTTCCCTCACGGTACTGGTTCACTATCGGTCATGCAGATGTATTTAGCCTTACCGGATGGTGCCGGCAGATTCACGCAAGGTTTCACCGGCCTCGCGCTACTCAGGATACCCGCCTTGTCAACATGCGTACGCCTACAGGCCTATCACCTGCTACGGGGCGCCTTTCCAGACGACTTCGACTTAACATGTTTCCAATTACGCAGGTCCTACTACCCCGGAGCCCGTAAGCCCCGGTTTGGGCTGTTCCGCGTTCGCTCGCCACTACTTACGGAATCACTGTTGTTTT
>RHLJ01000008.1 GCA_003712055.1 Balneola sp. | reverse complement strand
CCATTGTAATAAAAATTTATACTCTGTGAGCCGACCCTACGCTCTCCTCATTCAAAAGAATTTCAGAGCTTATATAAAGCTCGCACAAACAATCTGTTTTTTGCTTCTACATTATTTCAAGGAACAACTTTCGGAGACAAAAAAAGCTGACCTAAACTTGCGTTTTAAACCAGCGATTTCGTTTCCTCGAAAGGATTACAAAGGTACGGCGAAGCTGTTATAATTTGCAAACCGAAAAGAGAATAAATTTTCTTTTTTTTGAAGAAAATTTAGAGATGTTTTTATAAGCCGCTAATAAGATCGACTTACCTCAGGATCCTCTTCAAATCTGCTAAACAATTTTACTCCCAAATACATTAATGGAGTATCAAATAGGGCAAAGAAAAACTTGAAGAGATAAGAGTTGAGAATCAGAATTATTACAGCCGGAATGGAATTGATACTATCGCCTAAATTACCTGCCACATATAGAATAGTAATAATGGCAGTTGAATCGATCAATTGGCTAAACATTGTGGATCCATTATTTCGTAACCAAAGATGCTTTCCTTTTGTTTTCTTCTTCCAAAAATGGAAAAGGCGAACGTCTACACTTTGTGCAATTAGATAGGCGATCATACTAGCAATTACATTCCCAACCATGAACTCATAAACTCCCTCGAATAAGTCCAATCCACCACTAACTCCTGCTGAATTTGGGAGCCAATGATTTACTGACATCAAGAATAGCATAAAGAAGTTCATAGAAAATCCTACCCAAACAATGAGTTGCGCCTTTTTCCGACCAAATAATTCAGAGATTAAATCTGTCGCTAAAAAAGTAAACGGATAGGCAATCAAACCGGCAGGAACACTCATTGAATAAATACTCCCGTTCCTCACCAATTCAGGAGTTATAGCCTGCAACCAGCCAGGCATATCAATGGTGAAAATAGTTACAAACTTTGTCGTTCCAATTACGTTTCCCAGTACCAATGAGGTTAGAAAAATACCCGAAAGAGTCAGAAACAGTGCATCTCTTTTATGATCCATAGACTACATGAATTAAATTTTGGAACTAAAGAAAGTAAAGTACGCTATTTTTTATGCAGAACGAACTTCTGTTGTAATCGATTTGTTAACGTTCGAAATTAAATCATCATGAGTGCAGAGAAAATTAATAAGAAGATCGAGATTACCTGGGCGGCGGTAGAACTTTATGAAGCCAAACAAAAACTAAGTATCCCGGATTTAGTAGATAAAACCGGACTTAGTGCATCTGAAATCTATTCTTACTTCCCGAATAAAAATGCCATTCTATCATTCTATTACCCGGCTTTGATTTACCAATACTGGGCAATGATAGAGGAAATTGAGGACTTTGAGAGCTATTCAATTTCTGAGAAGTTTTCAAACTTCATTTATACCCTTTTTGATATGCTAACTGATGAAGGTGGATTTGCTGATGATACCTATCATAAATTTGTCTTCAGTAAGGGCTCACGATCAGAATTTCATAAAGAAGTTTCTGCTTTGTTTAAAGATTTTCTCACTTCCGACGGAAATATTGCTGTAAGTGCAGGCTTTTTCATGAAGGATTATTTCTACTCTCTGCTTACCAGCCAATATTTATTCCTGGTAAAATTCTGGTTAAATGATAAGTCAGATCAGAAAGAAAACACTCTAGCTCTTGTCGATAAACTAACTTCTCTCTTTGAGGAAACTATTTACAATAAAGCCATAGACAAGGGATTTGATCTTGCCAAGTATATGTTTGGCACCATAGGAATGGGGGATAATATTCCTCTATTTGGAGATTGTTTAAAAGACATGTTTTCTGATAATAAAAGTGAGGTTACTGATAATGAGTGATTTTCCATCCTCAAAATTTGAACGAGGAAAAATAATCGCGAAGACGGGTATTAAGGTGGGTACTAATTATGCTCAGCGGTATATAAAGAAGAAAGTAAAAGGGAATGAAATAGATGACAAAGAATTCCATACAAACAACGCTAAAGAAGTTTTTAAGGAATTTACTAAGCTAAGAGGTACTGCACTCAAGATAGCCCAAGGAATGAGCATGGATCAGGGCTTTCTACCAGAGGAATTCGCTGAGGTAATGAGCCAGGCACAATATTCCGTACCTCCTATTAATAAGGCTCTGGTTCGAACTATAATCAAAAGAGAGCTAGGAGACTACCCGGAAAAGATCTTCAAGAAATTTGACACCCAAGCATTTGCGGCAGCTTCTATTGGACAGGTACATCGTGCTGAACTTAAAGATGGCCAAAAAGTTGCTGTAAAGATTCAGTATCCAAATGTAAGGGAAACCATCAATTCCGATATGGCAGTGGCTAAGTCTTTAGCAAAACGAATCATAAAAAAAGGGCAGGATATAGACCCTTATTTTAATGAGATCAAAAATACTTTGATGGAAGAGACTGATTATATCCATGAGGGTTCTCAAATTGATGAGTTCAGGAGAAGATTCGGAAATGAAGTCATACAAATCCCAAAATGGATTCAACAATATTCTACTGAAAAAGTGCTTTGCATGAGCTTTATTGAAGGAAGGCACCTTGGCGAGTTTCTAAAAGAAAACCCTTCCCAGGAAGAGCGTAATCATTTTGGCCAAATGATATGGGACTTTTTCCATGAAGAAATAAGAGTAGGCGGGTATGTACATGCAGATACCCATCCAGGTAATTTCCTATTCACTTACGATGGAAAACTAGGAGTGATCGATTTTGGATGTGTAAAGCTTTTCCCGGATGAGTTCTTCAAAAATTACTTAAAGTTACTCCCCACTCACCTGGCTAACGATCTCGAAGCTATTAGAGATTTATATATCAAACTGGATGTTATTAATCCGGAATCAGAAACACAGGAACGGGAAGAGGAATACTATAACTTCGCACGAAATTATGGGATCATGTTTTCTAAACCATATAGATATGATGTGTTTGATTTCAGTGACCCTAAATTCGATGAGGAGATTCGGCATTTCACAAAAGAAGCGCCTTTATCTAATGAGTTGCGAGGCTCTAAACACTTCTTATATACCAGCCGTGTTCATACAGGACTATACAGTATACTAATTAAGCTCGGAGCTCAAATTAATACGAAGGGAGCTAAGATTGTACTCAGTAAATTATTGGATATGGAATTTGAAAACTATGCAGCCGTTTAGTTCAGGTACTTACCTAACGCTTCCTTGAGCATTTCTTTTGTTATAGGTTTACTCACAAAACCATCAATTCCAGCTCGTGTATATTTTTCCTGATCATTCATAAGTGCATTAGCAGTTATTGCTAAAATGACCGGCTTCTTATTGTCAGAGGTATCTTTTTTAATTAATTCAGAAGCTTCAAAACCGTCCATAACGGGCATCTGCATATCCATTAAAATGATATCATAAGCTTTAGATTTTGCCATTTGAACTGCTTCTTCTCCATGTTCTGCTTCATCAATGGTTGCTATTCCAAAACCTTCCAGCATCTTTCGAATTACGATTCTATTAATACGCACATCCTCTGCAACTAAAATCTGCAAAGTTTCCATAGTTAGTCCTTCCAATTGTTGTTTGTCAACCTCAAGCTTCTTTTCTTCGCCGATCATAAACGGCAGCTGAAACCAAAATTCAGAGCCTGCTCCTTCTTCAGATTCAAAGCCGATTTCACCGCCCATTAATGATACTAATTTTTTTGAAATAGATAATCCCAATCCAGTTCCTTCAATATTTCTATCTGTACTACCCTTATAAAATTTGCTGAATAAGTTAGCTTGAGCTTCTTCCGAAATTCCAACGCCAGTATCAATTACAGAGAATTTTATTTCTGCGTTTTCCCCGGCGATGTCTATCAATTCTGACTTAATCGTAACCTGCCCTTCATTAGTAAATTTGATAGCATTGTTAATGAGATTGAGAAGTATCTGACGAAACCGGAGTACATCTCCTATTAATACTTTTGGGATTTTCTTGTCATGATTAATAATCAGATCTACCTTTCCTTCCTTTTTATCTACTCTTGGTTTTACCAGTTTTATGAGACGCTCAATATCTTTTTGAACTTCAATCTCGCTTGCCTGAAATGCCAATTTTCCACTTTCTATAAGGGTTACATCCAGGATATCACTGATTAAACTATGAAGTAACTCGCTGCTATAAGACAAACTGGATACTAAATCTTTTTGCTCATCATCGAGAGACGTCTCTTGTAAGAGTTCTGATAATCCTACAATCCCGTTTAAAGGGGTTCTCATTTCATGACTGATTGTAGCTAGAAAATCGGACTTCGCTTTATCTGCCGACATTGCCTTTTCTTTTTCTTCAGCTAGTTCCAGGATAGTTCCCTTAAGCTTTTTCCTGTCTCTGGAATATGCTCTCTTAAAAACGAAAAGTGCATAAGCAAGCACACATAATGTGATAAAGCTTGTTATCGATAAGTCTCTTATACGAGCTATTTCACTGGTATATGCAACCGCCAGATTAGGGACAGTCATCTCCTGATAGGAATAGATAAGAATAATAACCAAACAGGCTGCGACAAATGCGAGATAGGCACGAAGATGAAGCACCATCAAACCTGAAACAAAAACCAGAATAAACATTTGTACAATAGCACCAGTTATCCCTCCTGCAGGTAACCAGGCATATATCAGCATCAAGAGAGCAAAACTATAGTAAACCGCAGTAGCAACTTTGAACGAAACACCAATTTTATAGAACACATAAATCCCGGTATAGATTATAAAACAGACAATATATACTGTCTTAATTATTGGGGTGTAGTTTGCTGCAATCGAGTAAATAGTCCAAAATGCAAAAACTACTACGGTAAGGAAAAGAGTTATATCAAATAACCGATACTCAATCCTAAGATTTGGATCCAGTTTAGGAAGTAGTTCTTTAAAATTCACTATAGCCGAACTTATTTTTATTCAAGATAGCTATTTGAGTAACAGTGAAAAAAATAAAAAAAGCACGAATGATGTCATTCGTGCTTTTAAGAATATCAATCCGAGTATTAGTCTTCGATAGAGTTTAAATACTTATAAAACTCACTGTCGGTTGAAATAATCAATGAAGTTTCGGAATCGATAGTGTTTCTATATGCCTCCATACTTTTTAGAAAAGCATATAGCTCACGAGCAGAAGCTGTTTTATTGTAAGCCTCATTATAAATAGCAGCGGCTTCAGCATCCGCCCTACCTCTAATAGTCTCCGCTTCTCTAAATGCTTCCGACTGAATGCGCAATAATTCACGATCTTTCTCACCATTTATTCGGGATGATTCACCCTGGCCTTCCGATCTGAATTTATCTGCAATTCTGTTTCGTTCAGAAATCATTCGGTCATAGACTGTACGTCGCACTTCTTCAGCATAGTTAATACGCTTAAATCTAAAGTCGAGTACTTCTATTCCAAGGTCTGCAGTACGTTGGTTTGCAAGTTCAACAATCTGATCTTGAATTTCCTCCCTTCCTACTACTATTGATTGAAGTGTGTCCTGAACAACATCTGATATATCCGAAGATGCTTCAAGAGGCCTGTTCGAGTTCCGTATCAATTCGATTAAATTATGTGATGCCACGGCATTTCTTGTTTCCCCATCCAGAATATCATCCAGTCTGGATTGTGCCTGTTGCTCAAATCCTAATCGCTCAAAATACCTGAGAGGATCGGTAATTCTCCAACGAGCATAGGTATCAACAAAGATAAATACTTTATCCTTGGTTGGAACCTGGTTTGGATCACCATCCCATTCTAAATATCGCTTTTCGAAATAGTTCGCTTTTTGAAGAAATGGGATCTTAATGTGTAAGCCTGGATTGGTAACAGCTTCTCCGGTGGGCTTACCAAATTGAGTGACTATAACCTGATTGGTCTCACTTACTACGTACAAAGTTTGAGAGAGTACTAACGCTAAAACTCCCAAAACTACTAAAAAGATTATACCTTTTAATTCTTTCATGATCTTAATTTTTGAAAATTATTGGTTAGTTCCTGAGGTACTTCGGGCACCTTGCATCTGTAGCTGTAATAAGGGAATCACACTATTACCTTCTTCATCAGTAATAATCTTCTGCCCCATTTTTGGAAGTATATCTTCCATCGTCTCTAAGAAAATCCTTTGCTTGGTAATCTCTGGTGCTTTAATAAACTCTTCATAGATATCATTGAAACGAGAAACCTCACCCTGAGCACGATTTACTCTATCAAGCGCATAACCTTCGGCTTGTTGGATAGTTTGCTCAGCTTCACCTGATGCCCTAGGAATTACACGGTTATAATCTGCCCGAGCCTGGTTGATTAATGTTTCCCTTTGTTGCTCCGCTTCGTTTACTCCATTATAAGAGGGCTTAACCGGATCTGGAGGATTAACATCTTGAATAAGGATCTGATCTATCTTGATCCCCATTTCGTATTCTTTAACTATTTCCTGAAGAATTTCCTGAGCAGCGATTGCGAGTTCAGCCCGTCCTTCTGTAATTACTTCATCTACCGTCCGATCTCCAACAACTTGTCGCATTGCAGCTTCTGATACATCTCTAAGTGTAGCTTCACTTTCCCTTACTTTATAGAGGAAATTATAGGGGTCGTCTATTCGGTATTGGACCACCCATTCTACATCTCCCAAATTCAGATCACCAGTTAGCATGATGGATTCGCCACCATAACCAGCTTTTCGGTAAGTAGAATTAACACCTGCTTCTAGTGTTCGATAACCGAATTCTTGTTTTAATTGTCTTCTGATTGGTACAAGCTGAAGATTTTCAATGAACGGAATTTTAAAATTCAGTCCCGGTTCTGCTTGTCTTTGATATTCTCCAAAACGGGTAATTATGCCTACTTCTTCAGGTTCGACCGTAAAGAAAGAGGAAAAGACCGCGGCTAGCGCGATAAATCCAATAATGATTAACCGGATGTTCTTGGTAATTCGCTCAAACTGTGGAGGCAGATTGAGTTCGAAATTAGGTTCTTGAGCCATCGATTTAGTTTTTGAGGTTGATTGACTGGTACTACAATCCCAAAGATTACGCCAAAGTATCCGGTGGTGTAAAACTGGCAGATGCCAATTACACTTTCAGGCAAATAACTGTTGTATCATCAGCAAGTTGATAATTGCTGAATTTCTGAACAGTGCGTTTTATCTCCTGGGCTATTTCGTTAGAAGACAAGTTTTCAGTATGAATCCGTTCCAATAATCTCGGAACTTCATCAAAGCCAAAGCGTTCTCCTTTTTCATTAGCAGCTTCAGGTAAGCCATCAGAATAGAGAAGGAATACATCTCCCTTTTTTAGCTTGAATTCCTGTGCATGATACTTTGTATCTGATTTGAACCCTAATGGTAGCCTTGGTTCTGGAGTTTGAATAAAATCTGCAGCTCCGTTTCTCTTAATAATTGGTTTGCAATGCCCGGCATTAACTACTGAAATGGTTTTCGTGGCAAGGTTGTATTGGGCCATCGCACATGTGATAAATGTACGCTTATCCGTTCTTGTAAAAATTGGCTCATTAACATCTGTAAGTATCCGATCCGGAGTGTCATCCTTCATTCTGGAAAGCAATAAACCGCTGGTAAAAATGGCAGGCATTGCTGCTCGCATTGCTTTCCCAGACAC
Organism: Balneola sp.; assembly: GCA_003712055.1. Taxonomy (NCBI): domain Bacteria; kingdom Pseudomonadati; phylum Balneolota; class Balneolia; order Balneolales; family Balneolaceae; genus Balneola; species Balneola sp. The sequence goes on along the minus strand of RHLJ01000008.1, from coordinate 55,494 downwards.
ATCTACAACAACCATGGTTAAAGTATTGGGAGAACCGTCTTCGTTTTTTGTAAGAACATAATCAAAGTAATCTCCTCCTACTTCAAAGGAAGGCAGAAAGAAACCATATACATCAAATCCTTCACCTGATGGCGGCTGCAAAGGCATGAGCTTATACTGGCTTTCCCTGGCAATTTCGATTTCCTTTTCGACTCGCATATGTTGGGCAATACGCTCCTGATATTCCGGAATGTAGTCTCCAACTTCAGCCACAGGCATTCCATACTTATGACTTATAAACCCAAATAGAGGAACCCCGGCAACCAAGAAGCCCTGCACCCACCATGTGGACGCCATTTCAATATCGCTTGAGCCTACATAAGGCATCATCATAATAACAGCTGTAAATACCCATAAAGCTGTATTCACGGTTATGATTCCATACCTTTCGTAAACGATTACCAGAAGGAATCCCAGAGCTATAAAAATTAAAAAATCACCATAGAATGTTAGTGGGGTAGCAAACACTCTTCCCAACACAGTGAGTGATATTGATGAGAAAAGAATAGTAATAATGATTGAGAGCCAACTGTTTTTGATCCAATGTTTACAGAAACCATAAACAAAACCAATTTGGGCAAATCCTACCAACCAGATAGTAGACCAGGCACTCATATTAATGGTTAAAATCCGCACTTTAATTGCCGCTTCAGTAAATCCGAACTGACTATCATTTTGGCTGAAATATGAATTCTGAACAAAAAGAATCAGTGCAAATAATCCAAGAAGTATACACCCGATAAAGAAGCCATTAACTAATGCTGTTCCTGTTTCCCGAACAAAAAACTTACGCTGCCAGAAAGCATCCATTAATTCTACCTGGCCATTTTTCTGGCTCCTTGCAAAAGCTTCCCAACTTATATAGGCAACTGCTGCATACAGGCCCAAAATTAAGCCTGTCAATAAGTTATTGAGTATTAAAAGAAATACAGTATTAGTATCGTGGAAATCGCCAAATACACTCCAAAAATAAATACTGCGCCATCCCAAATAAGTAATAGAGATGGCAAAAAAGACGAATAACGCTCTACGCCATTCCACCTTACCTTTAAAAATATTTCGAATGCCTACTATAAAAACCAGAACTGTAATCAGCAGAGCAGTGCTAAAGAACGCAATCTGAAAAGCACTGAGAGTGCCATCTCCAGCAACATTTAAGTTATCTGGTTCAAGTTCATTCTTGGCAGAAAAATTATTTATCGAATACCCGAAACGAGTGGTAAACCCATTTAATGACTCAAACTCTTTCACAACAGTCGTTAAAGAAATAGATAACTGCTCGGGGCCACTTGTTACTCCTGGTTTCCTTACCCAGGATATTTCTATTTCATTATCTCCATTACCATTTTGAGTATTTAGTTGTGGAACGGTTTGTATCTCATTTTCAAGAGTAATAGAATTTTCCAGTGAGAGCGTATCGGTATACTGATTTTGTACCAGTATATAATCATCTAGCGGATAGCCGAATACATCCCCTACCACAGAGGTAGCAACTGCTTCAATTGAATCTCCCTGAACAAAAGTAGGATTCGAAAAACCTTCATTATTTTGAAAGCGTATTACCCTTCCATAATTAGAGGTGCGAATGGTAAGCTTACCCTGACTAAATACACCGTTAGGATCAAAAATTGATTGCCCGAGCCCCTCCTTTTGCGCAATAACGCTCACCCAACTTTGTGAATGAACGTTATTCTTATTCATTCGAGAAGGAGTTATTTCTTCATCCAATGAATCTTTTAAACTGTTTATATATCCACTATGCTGTTGGAATGTAGATGCAATCCCGAGGCTGTCCATTGAGAAGCCCAACATAGGGGACATATCAAAAATCATATTCTCAATGGAAGTACCACTTTGTTTTACCGGGCCATTCGCATTAAAGTCTATCTGATCTCTAAGAAACCAGAAAGCAACGGCACCAATTACCCCAATTATGAAAATTATGTAGGAACCTTTACTAAACACTATGCGATTTTTGTATTGAATTCAAACTCGATGCCCTACGATGACAGCAGTCTATTGTTACTGGTTTTACAAAATTATTAACGTAGGATTTTATCATGCACAATCCTAAAATCTTAAGGAAAATATAGTACACCCTTCCCTGCTTTCTGTAACATTTAAAGTTCCACGGTGCATTCTCATTATTTGACGGGATAAACTCAAGCCAATCCCTGAGCCACCATTTTCTGTATTAGACTTGCTGGTAGTATAAAAGGGAACGAAAATCTTCTCCTTAACCGAGTCTTTTATTCCTGGTCCATTATCCTCAATCTCAATTACAATCTTCCCTGAACTATCTATCTTTCCGCGAAGAATGATCTTTGGGTTAGACCTTTCCGAAAGTGCCTTAAATGCATTTTTTACAATGTTAATAAGTGCCTGATCTATGAGCTGGGAATCAGCTGTTATTTCTAGGGTTTCAGGTTCAACTTCAATTTCAACGGTTACCCTTCGCTTAGCGGCTTCACCCTTCATCAGGTTACGTACTCGATTAAGAATATCCTTAACCAGAAGCACTTCAAAAATGGGAGTTGGTATTTGGGTGATATTCCGATAGGAGTTCACAAATCTCATTAGCCCAAGGCTTCTCTTATTTATAGTGCCTAATGCATCTTTTACATCCCGAAGTGTTTCTGGTGGTATGGGTTCAGGATCTTCAGAGCCAAATACATCCCCCATCAACATTGAGTTAACAGTATCTGAAAGAGATGCTATTGGAGTAATAGAATTCATGATTTCATGCGCCAATACCTGGGTCAGGTTTTGCCAGGCCTCCATTTCTTTTTCATCTAGTTCCGATGAAATATTTTGAAGAGAGATTAATTTGTAGTTATCTCCTTTCATCCTAAACTCGGTAGCGTAAATAGCTAATTGAAGCTTATCGGCACCAATCTTACAGTTTTGTAAGGTTCTGGATCCGCTCTTCAACCCAGTTATAGTATTGTATAATCCCTCATTAATCGTTCTAAGCTGTTCAATATTCCTGAATATAGAGGTATCCAATAACCGTTTAGCTGCCGTATTAAAAAGCTCTATCTCGCCTTTTTGATTATAAGAGAATAAGCCAATTCCAATATGTTGTACAACCGTTTGTAGATACCTGAAACTTTCTTCTCCTTTTGCTCTTTCGTTTTTAAACTTTTCAATGATGGTATTAAAAGCATCATTTAGCTGTGCAAAGGAATTATTCTTTTCCTGATTAGTAAAAGTCTGAGAAAAATCATTATAGCTGATGGCTTCAAAAAAACGATGTAATTGTTTATTAGTTGTCTCAACAAACCGGACAAGATTAAACACCTGGAAAATGACAATTAACCCTATCAGTGAACTACTTATATAATACTCGGTACTGAATATGAGTACACTAAATACTCCCATCATTACAAAGAGAAAGAGCACTCTTAAAATAACACCTATCCTGAATCGGCCTATCATGTTTTCATACTCCGGTTAAAGGCCATATTTCTCTAACCTTCTATATAGGGAAGCTCGGGTTAAACCCAATTCCTCAGCTGCTTTTGAAATATTACCTTCGTGCTTTCTTAAGGCCTTCCGGAGTACCATTTTTTCTACTTCCTCAAGATTATAGTCCTCAATTTGAACCTGTTCAGTTTCTTCCTGTACATCATTCAATAGGAAGTCTGATGGAAGCAGTACATCAGATTCAGCCATAATTACCGCACGTTCAACCGCGTGTTGAAGCTCTCGTACATTACCCGGCCATGAATAGCTGGATAACTTTGCGAGCGTAGCCTTGTCAATGAGTTTCGTTTTCTTTTTGTACTTGCTCGAGTACAACTTTGTAAAGTGATTAAGAAGCAGTTCGACGTCTTCTTTTCTTTCTCTCAGAGGAGGAAGATGAATCTCGATAGTATTAATCCTAAAAAGTAAGTCCTGACGAAACTCCCCTTTGGAAACCATATCATTCACCGACTGATTAGTGGCACACACCAAGCGAATATTTATAGGCTTTGATGTAACTGCGCCAACCCGATTTACTCTTCGACTTTGTAACACAGTAAGTAATTTGGCTTGCAACGCAAGAGGAAGATTACCTATCTCATCCAAAAAAAGTGTCCCGCCATTAGCTACTTCAAATCTCCCTGCCCGATCTTCTTTTGCATCGGTAAAGGCTCCTTTAACATATCCAAATAGTTCACTTTCGAAAAGATTTTCAGATATAGCTCCCATATCTACATTAATAAATACATTCTCCTTTCTTTGAGACCGTCTATGGAGAGCTCGGGCTATCATTTCTTTTCCCGTTCCATTTTCACCGAGTATGAGCACATTTGCATCTGTTGAAGCAACTTTTTCTATGGTCTGAAAAACTTCCATCATTGCTGGACTGCGACCTATGATATCTCTGTAATGTGTATCAATATCACTGCTGAGTTGTTTTTGTTGTTCCTTAAGCGCTACCACTTGCCTAAGACTGGAAGTAAGTTTCAATGCAGATGAAACCGTTGTAAGCAGTTTTTCATTTTGCCAGGGTTTAAGAACAAAATCAGTTGCTCCGTTCTTTACCGCTCGAACTGCTTTATCAACATCACCATAAGCAGTGATCAGGATTACAGCAATCGAAGAATCGATTTCAAGAATCTTATTGAGCCAGTAAAACCCTTCCTCTCCACTGCTAACGTCTTCTGTAAAATTCATGTCCAGGAGGATTAGATCATAGCTACCATTTTTGAGAAGGGTTGGTATCGATTTCGGATCCTTTTCAGTCTCTACCAAGGCTACGTGTTGTTTCAAAAAAAGCCTGGCTGCCTGAAGTACATCTGTATCATCATCGACAACTAATATTCGGCCCTGTTTTACATCCATGTTCTTTGGTTTTCTTTTTGATCTTTGAACTTCGCCTCCAGAAATACAAAGACTATACCTAATTTGATTTTAGAACCCTGATCTTCCTCAATTCTTTTTAAACCAGCTTTTGGTCAATCTGAGGTGTTCGAAATCGGACACCAAGTGTATCAAAATGTACAATCAAAAACCACTATATGGCCTTTAATGCCCATTAATGATGGTAGGTTACATTTGGCACAGTAGTTGAATTAAGCCGATAAAGAAAATATTAAAACCAAACGGTTTACAATTTTATCATGGGAATGGATAGAAAAATCAAAAAGAAAACCTGGACAACCAATCGAATAATTGGTCTGGTACTTGGTGTAGTAGTAATAGCTTTCTTTGTTTATAGTTTTTGGTTCGCTGATTTCAGATCAACCTTAAATGTGGACAGAGAAAAACTTACAATCACTACGATCGCGGAAGACTCTTTTCAGGAGTTCATCCAAGTAACCGGAAACATCCAGCCAATCAATACTATTTTTCTGGATGCCATTGAAGGTGGTACTGTTCAAAGGGTAGTCCTGGAAACGGGTACTAATGTTCAACCAGGAGATACAATCGTTGTTCTATCGAATTCAAATCTCCAGCTACAGGTTTTGCAGCAAGAGGCCGGGTTATATGATCAGATTAACAATGTGAGGAATTCACGGCTTAACCTTGAGCAAAATAGTCTACGAATCAAGGAACAGCTAGCCAATGCTGAGTATCAGCTGGATGTTCTACGTCCTCGTTACGAACGTCAACAAAGGCTTTTCAATGAAAATCTGATCTCGAGAGAAGAATATGAAGAGACTAAGGAGAATTTTAAATACGAAGAAAAAAGATATGAGCTCACCTATGAGTCATTTTTAAAAGATTCCCTTCAAACTATTAGTCAACTTCGACAACTGGATGAATCTGAACAAAGGATGTGGAGAAGTCTAAATGCAGTACAAGAAATTTTAGACAATTTAATAATCACCGCTCCTATAGATGGTCAACTTACCACGATTGAGTTACAACAAGGACAATCTATAAATAGAAGTGAGCGAATCGGTCAGGTAGATATGCTGGATAACTTTAAAGTAAGGGTTGGTGTCGATGAATTTCACCTTTCCAGAATTACTACAGGACTTAGAGGATCCTTTGATTTTGCAGGCGAGTCTTACGACCTGGCTATTACAAAAGTGTATCCTGTTATTGCCAATGGGCAATTTCAGGTGGATATGGAATTCCAGGGCGAGACCCCATCCAGGATAAGAAGAGGACAAAGAGTACGGATTAGATTAGAACTTGGAGACACTTCTACTGCAGTGTTATTAGAACGAGGAGGTTTCTTCAACTCTTCGGGAGGAAGCTGGGTGTATAAACTGGATGAAGACGAACAGCAAGCAGTGCGAACTAATATCAGGTTGGGACAGCAAAACCCTGATTACTTCGAAGTCATTTCTGGATTAAGCCCCGGAGACAAAGTAATTATCTCGAGTTACGACACTTTTGGAGATAACGAGGTTCTCAATTTGCAATGATGAACATTGAACATTGAACATTGAACATTGAACATTGAACATTGAACATTGAACATTGAACATTGAACATTGAACATTGAACATTGAACATTGAACATTGAACATTGAACATTGAACATTGAACATTGAACATTGAACATTGAACATTGAACATTGACGATACTATATCCGAACTAATTCATACAAAAAAAATTAACAACCAAACCGATTCAAAATGATACAGGCCAAAAATCTAAAAAAACTATACATAACAGAAGATGTGGAAACTACCGCTCTTAATAATGTGAATGTTGAAATCAAGGAAGGTGAATTCGTAGCCATAATGGGACCTTCGGGATGTGGTAAATCTACCCTCTTGAATATCATGGGACTTCTTGATAACCCAAGTGAAGGTGAATATCACTTTTTGGGACATGAGGTTTCTGCTTACAGCGAAAGAGAAAGAGCTCAACTCAGAAAAGGGAACATCGGTTTTGTATTCCAAAGCTTCAACTTGATTGATGAGTTAACAGTATTTGAAAATGTTGAGCTACCCCTATTGTATTTGGGCATGAATTCCAATGAAAGAAAAGAAAAAGCAGAAGCTGCTCTTGAGCGAATGAATATGATGCACAGGAGAAATCACTTTCCGCAACAGCTTTCTGGTGGTCAACAGCAGCGAGTTGCTATTGCGCGGGCTGTAGTTGCTAATGCCAAGCTTATTCTTGCCGATGAGCCTACCGGTAACCTCGATTCGGACCATGGCAACGAAGTGATGAAACTTCTTGAAGAGTTAAATGAAGCAGGTACTACTATTGTAATGGTAACTCACTCTCCTCATGACGCCGATTTTGCGACCAGAATTATCCACCTCTTCGATGGACATGTAGTGACAGAAAACATGAAAGAAGGCTTTCATGTGTAACAAACACTAACCCAGGATTCTGCTGCCATGCTCAAAAATTACTTTAAAATTGCGATTCGAAATCTGATTAAAAACCCGGGATATTCGTTCATAAATATTTTTGGACTGGCTCTCGGAATCACAGCCTTCATCCTCATTCTTCTGTTCATTACAGATGAATTGAGTTATGATAAATATCATGACGACTCGGATCGTATTTACCGGGTATCGCGTGAGTGGCAAAATCGAGACGGAGAAACAAGTCTTCATCTTGGACATGTTGCTCCTCCCTTTGCAGAAATGATAAAAGAAGAGTATCCGGATGACGTACTTAATGCGGTACGCTTCTTTGATGTTTCTCCACTTATCAGCTACCAAAATAAGAACCTTGTTCAGGATAGATTCTTTTTTGCTGATCATGATGTTTTTGAAGTCTTCTCCTGGAATATGGTAAAAGGAAATCCTGCTACTGCTTTGACTTCACCAGATGGGTTAGTGATAACCCAAAGTATGGCGGAAGTTTATTTTGGCGATGAAGATCCAATAGGTAAAGCGCTTGATTTCTCCAGTCAAGGTACTGAAATGGTTTTCCAGGTTAATGGAGTAATTGAGGATGTGCCTGAAAACTCGCACTTCAAATTTGATTTCCTAGCCTCTATGGAACCAGTTGTTCAATTCTATGGTGGCTATGAACAGATGATGCAAAACTTTGGAAGTAATAATTTCTCAACCTATCTCTTATTGTCTGAACAAACCAATCCAGAAGAACTGGAAGCCAAATTTCCTGCCATCATGAACAAGGCTTTTCCTCCTGATCAATTTGATGACGGGATTCAGGCATCAGACTTTATGAAGCTCCATTTGATGAATGTTACCGACATACATCTTCACTCTCATCTTGATTCTGAAATTGAAGCAAATGGAAACATAGAGTATGTATATATCTATACTGCGGTAGCTATTTTTATCCTATTGATCGCGTGCATCAATTTCATGAACCTATCGACTGCCCGATCTGCGAGAAGAGCAAATGAAGTAGGACTTAGAAAAGTAATGGGAGCTGAACGTACCTCGTTGGTTCGTCAATTTATGGGCGAATCATTCCTTCTAGCCTTTATGGCTTTAGTTCTTGGCATCATATTCATAGAAGTCCTGATCCCCTACTTCAATAATTTTGTGGAAAAGGAGCTGGTTCTGAATTATTTCTCTGATATGCGTTGGACTTTGGGACTTCTGAGTATTGTCGTTTTTATTGGCCTGGTAGCTGGCAGTTATCCTGCCCTGTTCCTCTCTTCTTTCCAACCTGCGGTAGTATTAAAAGGATCGTTCAAATCAGGAGGAAAGCATAAATGGTTTCGTTCGGGATTAGTAGTTCTCCAATTCACCATCTCAATTTCTTTAATTGCCAGCATGGGGGTTGTCTACAATCAATTGGATTACATCCAGGAAAAGGAGCTTGGTTTCAATAAGGATAACATTGCGGTAGTACCGGTTAGCCCTGAAATAGAGATGAATTATGCAGATATAAGAAACCGATTGCTTCAACAACCGGGGATACTCGATGTATCAATGCAAAGCAGAGTTCCATCCGGACGCTTACTCGATTCCCAGGGCGCATCAGCCGAAATAGACGGAGAACTTGTTACTGTAAACTTTAGAATTGCTGATATCCATATCAGTCATAACTTCCTTGATTTATTTGGACTGGAAATAGTTGCTGGTAGAAATTTTGACATCAATCTGGCCAGTGATTCATCAGAAGCATTCATACTTAACGAATCGTCTATAAACCGATTAGGATATAGTTCTTCAGAAGACGCAATAGGGAAACAATTCAATTATGGTGGACGTCAGGGCTTTATTACAGGTGTTGTAAACGATTTTCATTTTGAATCTCTTCATCAGGATATCGCTCCAATCGTATTTGTGATATCGAGCGGAAGGAATAATACTATTGCGGTTAAGTATAATGAAGCTTATGAGCAGGAAACTATTGCTTACCTCGAAAATACCTGGGCCAACTACCGTCCTAACTTTCCATTCGATTATTATCTGATTGAAGATAATTTTGCCGGGCAATATGAAGGAGAAGAACGCCTTGGAAAAGTATTTAGCTATTTCGCTTTGCTAGCCATCATAATAGCTGCTTTAGGACTTTTTGGATTAGCTTCATTTACCATTCAGCAACGCGTAAAGGAAATCGGTATCCGAAAAGTATTAGGCGCTTCTGTTTCTCAAATTGTGTATTTGCTGTCTACGAATTTCACAAAACTCGTTCTTATCGCCTTCCTATTAGCTTCACCCATTGCTTATTTCGGCATGAATAAATGGCTGGAAAGCTTCGCCTATTATAAACCTATTAGTGTATGGATATTTTTGGTTGGTGGAGGAATTGCTTTAGCTATTGCCCTCTTTACTATCAGCTTTCAAGCCATTAGATCTGCACTGTTAAACCCGGCTCATACTCTAAAAGACGAATAAACGACTATTCAAAAAGCTCTGTCATGTTCAAGAATTATCTAAAAATTGGATTAAGAAACCTTCTTAAAAAGCCTGGATACTCTTTCATTAACGTTTTCGGGCTTTCTGTAGGCCTGGCTTCTTTTCTTTTGATTGGGTTATTCATCCAACATGAGTTGAGTTATGATGCTTTCCATGAGAATTATGAAGATATCTACCGGGTAGGTAAAAAAGGATTCACTGCCGAGTTCCTTGGATCTGATGAATGGGTAAGCACCTCTGCTCCCCTTTCATCTGCTTTAGTAAATGAGATCCCTGATATAAAAGCAGCTACCAATATCACAAAGGTGACTTCTTTTTTCAAAAAGGATAACCAGGGTGTAGAAGAATCGGGAATTTTTGCAGCTGGTGATTTTTTTGATGTTTTCAGTTTTAAGCTGATTCAGGGAGATACTGGAAATGGAATTGAAGACCCAAATGGAATTTTTCTTTCTGAATCACTAGCTCAAAAGTACTTCGGAAATACCAATGCTGTTGGACAAGCCTTTTCGGTGATTCACTCAGGTGGTCATTTCAGCGGAGAACTAACTATGGTTGTAAAAGGGGTATTTAGTGATGTACCTGCCAACAGCCATTTATCTTTTGACTACATAGTACCCGTTACTTCTTCACATGAATTAAGCAACTACCTGGAAAGCTGGAGAAGTAATAGCTACCTGACCTATATTCTAACAGCTTCAAATACCCCTTCTTCTGATCTGGTAAGCAATATAAATGCTGTTACCGAAAAATATGAACAAGAACACGCGGATCAATCAGAAAATCGAAAAGGGGCATATTTTATACAGCCCTTAAAGGGCATTCATCTTTACTCGAAAGTGAATGGGGAATTCCAGGCTAATGGGAATATCCTATATGTGTACCTGTTTTCTGCAATTGCTTTAATTATTATTGCATTAGCCTGTATTAACTACACTAACCTTTCTGTCGCACGTTCATTTTTAAGAGCTAAGGAGGTTGGTGTTCGAAAGTCGATTGGTGCTTCGAAGCAGCAACTTTCTACCCAATTCCTAACGGAATCGCTATTAATTACCTCTGCCGCTGTAATTATTGCACTGGCCCTGGTTCAGGTATTCCTTCCGTACTTCGGATCTCTAGTTAATCGTGATATCTCCATGACCTTTTCACATGCTCCTTATATTCTTCTTCTCATTTTGGGAGTTGGTGTGCTGGTTAGTCTCATGGCTGGTGTTTATCCGGCTTTTGTATTGTCCCGATTCAACCCGATAAAAGCCCTTAAAGGACATTCTGTAAGTAAATCAGGCAAACCAATGCTACAAAAGGTATTGGTAAGTGCTCAGTTTACGGCTACCATTGCACTCATAATTGGTGCATTGGTGATATACAAGCAATTAAACTTCATTAGTTCAACTACTACAGGACTTGAAAGAGAGCAGATTGTATCTATTTCGATTAAAGACAGAGATCTGTATCAAAAGTATGAAATCTTAAAAGATGCATTAGAGAAAAAGAGCAGCATCCAAGTGGTGTCGGCTGCTCAAATTGATCCTATTAACATCCAGGCCTCCAGCATTGCAACAGGTTGGGAAGGCATGGAACCTGAAGGAAGAGTAACGGTTTACCGCTCGGCTATTCAGCATGATTTCATCTCCTTATTTGGCCTTGAGATTATTGAGGGAAGAGATTTTTCTAAAGACATGGCTACAGATGAACAAACAGGGATCATTATTAATGAAGCCATGAAACGAAAACTTGGTTGGGATACTGCTACCGACAAATCGTTTACATTCAGAGGAAGAGAAGGAAGAATAACTGGTGTAGTAAAGGACTTTAATTTCCATTCCTATCATCAGGCAATTGAACCATTGGCTTTATTTCTTGAAACAGATTGGTGGTTCCCGTACCAGAAGATATTTGTGAAAATTGATGCAAGTGATGTTCCAACAACTCTGGCTTACATAGAAGAAACGGTAGCTACTTTTTCTCCGGGCTACCCCTTCGAGTTTATTTTCTTGGATGATGCCTTTCAAACTATGTATCAAACTGAAAACAGGTTTGCAAGGCTGTTAAACTATTTCACCATGCTTGCGCTTTTAATAGCGTGTCTTGGGTTATTAGGCCTGGCCACCTTTACCATTTCACAACGAACTAAGGAAATTGGTATCCGGAAAGTACTGGGAGCTACTACTTCTACTATTCTGTTACTTCTTTCCAAAGACTTCTTAAAACCTGTTTTAATTGGCTTTTTCATAGCCACTCCTATTGCATGGTATACTACCCAGCAATGGCTTACACAGTTTGCTTATAAAATTGATCTAACTCTTTGGCTCTTCATCTTATCGGGAACTTTAACCGCGATCATTGCCTTCTTAGCAATCGGTTGGCAGGCCTTTTCCATAGCCAGAATGAATCCGGTAAATAGCCTGAAGAATGAATAAAAACGCTTAAATACCTACAAGTCATGTTTAAGAATTACCTCAAAATTGCATTTAGAAATATCCAGAGGAGAAAGGTTTCTACTTTAATTACTGCTACTGGCCTCGTACTGGGTATTTCTGCATTCATTTTTATTCTGCAGTATGTGGCTTTTGAGTTTAGCGTGAATAAGTATCACGAGAACAGCGAGGATATCTATAGAATACTGGTAGAAAATGAGCGAGGAAACATCAGTGAGTCTCTACCCCCAGCTCTTGCTCCGGCAGTAAAGGAAAACGTCGCTGGTGTAAAACATGGAACACGTTTTGCTGATGGCATTTGCAGCGGAATTGTTGAAGCAGTCAATCCTGCGCTCAACGAACCCACCCCCTTTCGCGAAAATGCCTGTATGTATACCGACCAGGAGTTCTTTGAGGTTTTTACAACCGAATTAATCGATGGTAAAAGAGATCTCTCGGCTCCAGGAACAGCAGTCATTACAAAAAGCCTGGCAACCAAGCTTTTTGGTCAGGAAAATGTGGCTGGAGAAGTATTCATTGTATACAACCAATTTGGTGAAAAGGAATTTACCATCAATGGAGTAGTTGAAGATGTTCCGGATGCATCCAGCACTAATTCAAATATGATGCTTTCCTTTTCGACTCTCAGCGAAAACACGGGAAGCTGGTCTGACCCTAATGGGTGGGACAGTGGGTTCGCTCATCATTTCCTCGTGTTGGAAGATGCTGTAAATCCAGCTGACATTGCAGCAACCATCACCGACCTATCTAAAACGGTGAGACCAAATGATAAAGTAACTTTCTCCCTTCAGCCATTTAATGAAGTTCATTTAGGAGGAAGCGTTTCTGATCCCAACCCTACCACAGGAAGTATGGGACAAGTACTACTCATCTTATGTGTAGGAATCATGATTATGATTATCGGTTGGGCGAACTATATCAACCTTTCTACAGCGCAAGGATTAGAGCGCGCCAAACAAGTGGGTATTCAGCAAACATCCGGGGCATCCAAGCTTCAATTAATGGGACAGTTTCTAACCGAGACCTTTCTCTTTTCGTTGTTAGCCCTCTCTCTGTCTATAGTAGTTGTCGAGTTGCTTCAACCTTTCTTTAATCAACTTATAAACAGAGAACTTTCCATAGAGTTACTTAATCGTCAAAATGTGTGGCTTTTCGGAGCTCTTTACTTTTTACTAGGTACGATTGCGGCCGGAGGCTATGTTGCTTTTGTGATTACCTCTCTTAAACCGAGTGAAGTATTGAAAGGAAGTAGCAAAAACTCAACTAAGGGTTTGCGTCTGCGCCGGGTGCTAGTAGTATTCCAGTTCTCTATTTCCATCATTCTGATTGTAGTAACCTTTGTCTTTTCTGATCAACTAAGTTTTATGCAGACAAGAGATCTTGGGATGAGTCTCGACAATAGAATCGTAGTGCGTGGGGCCTCCATTAATAAAGATGGGCAAAACCAATCGGGTGAAGCTTTTAAAGATCAATTAGCAAATTTTAGTTTTATCGACCTCTATTCTGGTTCAAACAATGTTCCTGGCAATGGCTACAACTTCAATGCATCAGGTATTTATGGTCAAAACAACGATGAAGAAGCAAAAAAGAAGAGCTACGCTATATTATTTATCGACCAATATTACATTGAAGCTTATGAATTGACACTGGCTGCGGGTCGCAACTATGATGAAAATGCCATTAATGCGGGTTGGGACTCAGATGAGTTAATTGTAAATGAAAAATCGGTAGCCGAATTAGGATATTCTTCCACTGAAGATGCTTTAGGTAAATCTCTTTTTTGGGGTGAGAATGAGTATCGAATTATTGGTGTAGTAGAAGATTACCATCATGTATCGCTCCAGCAACCAATAGAACCAATGGTTTTTATTCCTCAAAACTCTAGTGGTTACTATACCATGCAATTCACGAATAACAACCTTGAGCAAAACCTTGCCGAAGTACGCCAGGCCTACGATGCTTTCTTCCCTGGCAATCCTTTTGAATACTTCTTTGTTGAGGATAACTACGACCAACAATATGTTCAGGAAACCCGGTTTAGCAATTTCTTTCAGGTTTCAGCTCTACTGGCCATTTTTATCGCTTGCCTTGGGTTATTAGGATTAGCTGCTTATACCGCTTCAGCTCGAACTAAAGAAATTGGTGTACGCAAAGTACTTGGCGCTACTGTATTGGATATTACCATGTTACTATCTCAGGATTTTCTGAAACTGGTTCTTATCGCATTTATCATTTCTTCTCCAATTGCCTGGTATATAATGACCGAATGGCTAGCAAATTTCGCTTATGCTACTTCTCTTAATGCAGGAGTCTTTTTAATGGCAGGAAGCCTTGCACTCATTATAGCTCTGGGTACAGTTTCAGGAAAAGCAATTCAAGCAGCTCTAGCCAATCCAGTTGATAGCTTAAAAAACGAATAAATCATTGTTCGTTTTCGAACACCTGGTGTACTATACCGTGCATCCAATGTTAGAAAATCAGCCTTTACACCTCTTTTAAGGAGGTTTTGGGATTTTGGCACGCTTGTTGAAATATTCATCCTGAGTACTAATAACAGCAAAAGCCATGTTTAAAAATTATCTCAAAATCGCCTTTCGGAATTTAATAAAGAACAAGAGTCACACAGCTATAAATGTGGGTGGTCTTACATTGGGAGTTGTATGTGCGCTGGTCATCTTTTTGGTAATCCAGTATAACATGAGTTTTGATACCTGGCATGAAGATAGCGACCGAATATATAGGGTGGTAAGAGAGGATAATGAGTTTGGAGATATCTCTACTGATACTGGCGCTCCTTACCCTTTCGCAGAGGTTGTTGAAGAGGAAGTAACCGGCTTAGAGTTTGTAACCAGGGTTAATACTAATTCTGCAAATACCCCAATTATCAGCTATCAGGAGAATGGCATTATTCAAACGAAATTTAAAGAAGACGATGTGGCATTTGTTGAGAAAGAGTACTTCGACATTTTTACTTATCGTTGGATGGCAGGTGATCCTGATTCATTCTTCGACAACCCAAATACCGTGGTTATTACCGAAGAGTTCGCAAAAAGAATATTTGGGACGATCGATGTTTTAGGCAGAGAGTTTACCATTCAAACCGGATCACAATACGACTTAACAGTAACCGGCCTTGTGAAAGATCCTCCTGAAACTTCAGACTTTCCATTTTTTGCATTGGCCAATGAGAATTCAAAAAGTCGAGCCGGAGTTCAAATAGGAAATGACAATTGGAGTGGTACTTCAAGCTCTATTCAGACTTATGTTAAACTTCTGCCTAATGTCACTCCTGAGGATATAAATCCACAATTCGATCCTTTACTTGTAAAACATAGCAGCGAAGAACGTGCAGAAGTGATGGAGTTCTCTCTACAACCTCTATCTGAAATTCATTTTGATAGCCGCTATGGAAACTATTCCGGACGGATATTAGAAAAAAGAACGCTATTTGCTATGGGTATTATTGGCTTCTTATTGCTGATAACTGCCTGCATAAATTTTATCAATTTGAATACAGCTATCGCTGTTAATCGCTCAAAGGAAGTAGGCTTAAGAAAAACGCTTGGAGGATCAAGAACTCAACTATCCTTCCATTTTTTAGGGGAAACTGCATTCATTACACTTATCTCGATTTTGATTGGTATGGGTGTTACTGAGTTCGCACTTCTTAATATCGATGATATTATCGGATTTACCCCCGAACTGGATTTAATGAACAACCCTCTGCTTGTTGTGTTTTTAGGTATTTTGTTTCTGGTGATAACTCTTGCTGCAGGCTGGTACCCGGCACACCATTTATCAGGATTTAATCCTATTGAGGCCATCAGGAATAAAATGAATTCAAGCTATGGGCAGGGATTAGCACTTCGCAGGACCTTGATCATCGTTCAATTCACCATTACCCAAATTTTGATTATTGGCACTCTGGTTATAGCTACCCAAATCAAACATTTCAATCAACAGGAATTAGGATTCGAACAAGAAGCTGTTGTACAGATTGATATTCCCGACAGAGATAAAGTCACTTTGGAAACTTTAAAAAACCGACTTAAAAGCGAAGCCAGTATACTTAATGTTACTTATTCAAATACAGGAACAACATTTGGAAATGTTTGGGGTGGCAATTATGTGATTGAGTATGATTCTACAAGGATTGAAAACAGCTCAGATGTAAAGTATATCGACGTCGACTTTTTGGATACTTATGGCATTAAACTTTTAGCTGGCTCAAATATACAGCCATCCGATACTGTGAATATGTTCCTGGTTAGTGAATCACTAGTAAAGCAAGCAGGCTTTGGAGACGATTACGATGCTATTCTCGGCAAAGAACTAAGTTTTTGGGGAGATGAGGCTACCATAGTCGGAGTGGTAAACGATTTTCATACTTCCTCACTCCATCAGGAATTAAGGCCTGTGGTGCTTGCGGCCAGGGCATCCAGCAAATGGCTTGGAGCCATAAAAATAAATACCGCCATGATCCCGGAAGCTCTTGCAACTTTAGAAGAAGCTTATAATGAGGCTTTCCCCGAAGCGGTGTTTGAATACACTTTCCTGGAAGATTCTATAGCGGATATGTATGGACAGGAACGTGATATTGCTAGCATCATGAATATCTTTGCTGTCATCGCAGTGATTATTGGATGCCTTGGACTATTTGGATTGGTATCCTACATGGCTGCTACCAGAACAAAAGAGATCGGGGTTCGAAAAGTGCTCGGAGCTAATATCATGGATATCCTCAAGATATTTGGCTACGAGCTCGGGCTTTTGATAGGGTTTTCTTTCCTTCTGGCAGCCCCGCTATCCTGGTATTTGATGCAAAGATGGCTTGAAGATTTTGCATATAAAATTGAGTTAGGGGTCGGAATATTTCTTATATCATTAACAGGCACTCTTATTATCGCCTGCCTTACTATAGGTTATCGATCAATATCCGCCGCATTAGCAAATCCTGTAGATAGCCTCAAAACCGAATAAAAAACTTGCTGATATGTTCTCTAATTATTTGAAGATTGCCTGGAGAAACTTCCTCCGAAATAAATCTTACTCTGTAATAAATATTTTAGGCCTCTCTTTGGGTTTAGCCTGCCTGGTGCTCATATCCCTATTTGTAACTGAGGAATTGAGTTATGACAAATTCCATGAGGATAGCGAACAGATCCACTATTTGGGTTTAGAAAGCCGATATGGGGAATCATCTAACAAAGGGTTGAGTACTCCAAGGCCCTTAGGTGCTTCAATGGAACAAGAGATTCCTGAAGTAAAACAGCATGTGACTACTCTTTGGCCTGGAAATGGTCAGATCAGTATTGATGGAGAAGAGTTTTTCGGAGATACGCGGATTTTAATGAGCTCTGAGCAGTTTTTTGAAATCTTTTCATTCCCCTTAAAAACAGGAGATCCAAAAACTGTACTGGCTGACCCAAATTCAGTAGTGATCGCTCAAAGCATAGCAGAAAAATACTTTCCTAATGAAAACCCGATCGGAAAAACGATTTATGTAAAATATTACGGAGATAATGAATTAGTGATTTCAGGAGTTGCTAAAGATATAGGAGAAAATTCCTACGTCCGGTTTGATGTAGTTGCGTCTATAAAAGGCAATAATTCATATATAAATCTGGAAGAAGCCTGGGGCGCAAGCATGTTTAACACCTATGTTAAACTTTACCCTGATACCGATTGGGATCAGGTACAGCCTAAACTTGAGGAAGTGACTTCTAAGTACCTTGGAGAAGAATCAAATTCCAGTTTCTTTTCGATTCCGTTAACCGATCTGTATTTCTCTGAGTTTGTATCCAGTACCGGGTTCAAAGGGGATATGAAATATATCTATATCTTTTCCGCTATAGGTATTTTCATATTGCTCTTGGCCTCCATCAACTATATGAACCTTGCTACATCCAGAGCCACCATGCGTTCTTTAGAAGTTGGGGTAAGAAAAGTAGTAGGTGCTGAGAAAAAGCAACTCATAATGCAATTCCTCAGCGAAGCTATCATTGTTACAGTAGTTTCGTTTTTATTTAGCCTTCTACTCGTTGAGTTTGCACTGCCGTATTTCAATTCGCTGCTAGATCACAATCTAGTATTGAACTTTTCTACCGACTGGCAGTTTATAGCAGCACTATTCTTAATCTCAATTTGCATCGGAATTGGTTCGGGTGCATATCCGGCCTTCTACTTATCTCGATTTAACCCATCTCGAGCTCTAAAAGGATCGGTTAAAAATCTTAATGCAAAGTTCTCATTCCGAAAGGCGCTGGTTGTTACTCAGTTTACCGTGTCTACCGTGCTGATAATAAGCACAATTGTAGCTTTTTCTCAGCTTCGCTTTTTGCTAAACAAAGACCTTGGTTTCAAAAGTGAACAGGTTATGTTTATCAATGCCTATCAAATCTCCGATCAAATTGATGTGTTCAAGGAAAATATACTTCAGCATTCTGCTGTCATTAACGCATCAGCTGCTACCGATTTACCCGGGCGTATAAGCCTATCCATGGGCATGAGCTTTGATCCATCTCAACCTGATCTTAACCTTCAGACTTCGGTAATTCGGGCAGATGAGGATTATGATGAGGTACTTGGTTTAACTATGAAAGCTGGACGCTTTTTCGATGAGAATTACCCTTCGGATTTAGAAAAAGCACGAGTAATTAATGAAGCTATGGTTACTGCCTTAGGGTGGGCTGGTCCTGAAGAAGCTATTGGTAAGGTCTTTGTAGATAGCAGTGAAGTGATTGGGGTAGTTTCAGATTTTAATTTCAAATCACTGCATTCCGAAATAGGCTCTCTCCTACTCCAAATGGGAGATCACGACTCCAGGTATCAAAACTACAGCCAGATTGCAATCAAGTTTAATGCTGAAGAGGTACAACCACTTATTGCCTATTTGCAAGAGGAATGGGCAAAACTGAGTCCAGCTTCTCCCCTAGATTATCGCTTTCTGGAAGATCGTTTTGCCGAGTTATATGAAACAGACAGAAAGCTTAGCTATGCGTTCATGACCTTTGCGGGAATTGCCATATTTATTGCTTGTATGGGCTTGTTTGGGTTAGTCACCTATTCTACCCAGCGCAGAACCAAGGAAATTGGTATCAGAAAAGTACTGGGAGCTTCACTAAAAGATTTACTCACATTATTATCTAGAGAGTATTTATTACTTGTCGGATTAGGTTTTGCGATATCAATACCAGTTGCCTGGTATGCAATGAATGAATGGCTTGCCGAATTTGCCTACCGAATAGAAATTGGAGTGGGCATATTTTTGTTAGCGGGTTTTGCTTCTATATCCATCGCCTTGATAACCGTCGTTTTCAATTCTACCAAAGCTGCCTTAGCAAATCCTGTGGATAGCTTGAAAACAGAGTAAGTAATTTATTAGCCATAGAAACACAGAATTAGTGGTTCTGTGTTTCTATGGCTAATCTCTACCCACCCCCTTTCCCCTCCCTAGAGGGGAACTCTTTGATCTACATTTGATTCAAAACAACAATAATATCTTCGAATACAGTACTGTGGAAGAAAACCTCCCCTCCATTGGAGGGGATTGAGGGGTGGGTTAAACTAATTTTGGACTCTAATCATGACTCTTACCAGCCACGAAGACTCCATCGCACAAAGTTGGTGGTGGTGCTATGTTTTTGTGGCTAATCTTCATTTACCGTCCGATATCGAACACCCCCTGTATAATATCGAACATATAATCCCTTAAAACCTTCTGTTTTAGGGGATTTAGACTCTTATTCCAAGTTTGGTACAGTTATTGGCATTGTATCCTTAGACAATACTAAACGGATTAGCCATGCTTAAAAACTACATCAAAATCGCGTTCAGAAACATCTCTAAGCAAAAGGGATATGCTTTCATCAATACAGTTGGTTTAGCTATTGGAATGGGTATCTGCCTCTTCCTTTTTTTGCTCATGCAATATGCATTCACTTACGATCGCTACCATGAGAATTCGGATCGCATCTATAGAGTTGCAGATAAAATCACTCAACAGAATGGCAGTATTCTTGATGTTGCGATTTCAGCAAGCCCATGGGGTCAGGCAATGGTCGATGACTTTCCGGAAGTGGAAGATGCCGTTCGCTTTATGGGGCGTGGTGCTGCCATACAGTATGAAAATAAAATTCTCCGACAGGGTATTACCTATGTTGATGAAGGAATCTTTGATGTGTTTTCTTATGACTTTAAATATGGGAACCCGGAAGGAGCGTTAGCCAATCCATCCAGTATTGTACTTACCGAACAAATGTCCGTTCGGTATTTCGGGGAGGAAAACCCAATAGGCAGAACACTACTTCTCGATAAAGAGCCATTCGAAGTTACCGGGGTACTTCAGAAATTGAACCCAAGGTCTAGTTTTATGTTTAATTCCCTGGTTCCCTTCTCTTCAGTAACAGAAGAAGACTATGCTTCTCTAAACGATTGGCGATCTCATAATCTTTATACTTATTTGTTACTCCAGGAAGGCACAGATATAGCCGCACTAGAAGCAAAATTTCCTGCTTTTGTAAATCGTCATATTGGAGAAGAATTTGTACAGCGCTACGACATTCATCTACAACCTCTAACCGACCTCTTTTTGCACTCTAACCTGTATGCCGAACATGGCGACAGCCTTGAAATTGCTTACATCTATATTTTCATGGCTTTGGGTTTACTCATCTTGATAATAGCCTGTATTAACTTTGTAAACTTATCAACCGCTCAAGGATTAAAGAGATCCAAAGAAGTGGGCGTTCGAAAAGTGATGGGAGCATTTAAAGGCCAATTGGTATTCCAATTCCTGGCCGAAGCAGTGATTCTTTCAATTTTTGGTGTTCTAATTAGTCTGGTACTTGTAGAGGTGGCCCTTCCATGGTTTAATGATATCGCCGAATGGAGTGTAGAAGCTACATACCTGTCTAACCCACTTTATTTAATCGCTATCTTTTTAGTGGTAGTACTTGTGGGGGTATTGGCCGGGGGATATCCTGCATTCGTGCTTTCAGCGTTTAAACCAGCTGCCGTATTGAAAGGGGAAAAGACGGGAACCGGAGGGAAATCCTTCCTTAGAACAGCACTTGTAGTTACACAATTTACGGTCGCTATTTTTATGATCGTTAGTACACTGGCCGTTGATAGACAATTATCCTATCTAAAAAATAAGGACCTCGGATTCGACAAGAATAATATACTTGTAGTTGGTGTTCCTGATGCTTTGTCTGAAAACGGTCATAATCTTGTACGTGAAGAGCTGTTCAAAATACCCGGTGTTTCCAATGTATCTTTTAGTTCAAATACTCCAGGTAACGAATCCGGAAATAGAGTTCAGTTTTATCCCGAGGGTACATTTTCAGAAGATGGCACTCTGGTAAACACCTATTCTATTGATGAATATTTTATTTCTCAATTCAACCTCGAATTACTCCAGGGTCGAGATTTCAGTTCAGACATAGAAAGCGGATCAAGCAATTCCCTGATTATTAATGAAGCAGCGGCTTCAAGATTTGGATGGGATGATCCGGTAGGTAAGACAATAACCCGCAGAATAGATGGCGAAGAGATTCTATATACCGTGGTAGGTGTAGTCAAAGATTTCAATTATGAAACCCTACACTCAAGAATTGCCCCCCTGATTATTCGCTATGATCCGGAAAGCTTTTTTGATATTACGGTAAAGGTGAGCAGCGCCGATTTTGATGGGGTAGCTACTCAAATCTCGGATGCTTTGAAAGCATTCAACAGTGGAGTTCCGGTATGGTATTACTACCTGGAAGAGGATATTGCTACCGATTATACCACTGAGGAAGTAATTGGAGAGATGCTTCGCTACTTCGCATACCTCACCATATTTATTGCCTGCTTAGGACTACTAGGTTTGGTTTCATTTTCTGTAATTAACAGAAGAAAGGAAATCGGTATTCGGAAAGTATTGGGTGCTTCTGTAGCAAGTATAGTGCAGTCTATATCTTTTGACTTTTTAAAGCTTGTAGTAATCGGCTTTTTAATTGGCGCGCCCCTTGCCTACTTCCTGATTCAACAATGGCTGAATAGTTTTGCCTTTAGCACCACTCCCGGAATAGTTGTTTTCGCCGGTTCCGGTATTGCGATTATCGGAGTAGCCCTGTTAACTATTGGTTACCAGGCCATTAAAGCTGCTTTAGCTAATCCCGTAGATAGCTTGAAAAGCGAATAAATGAAATTTTAATGTAACTCTACAGAACGCTTTAAGTGTTACGAAAAGAGGTTTACAAGGATATCATATGCTAAAAAATTATTTGAAAACTGCGCTTCGGGGATTTAGGCGCCAAAAAAGTTCCTTCTTTATCAATGTGGCTGGTCTTTCCATTGGCTTAGCCTGTAGCTTCCTCATTTTTTTATGGGTAATGGATGAGCTGAGTGTAGATAAATATCATGCTGATTCAGATCGCATCTACCAGATAATGGAACACCAAAACTATTCAGATGACATCTCCACTACCCTTTCTACACCGGGTATCGTAGCTCGAAACATAAAAGAAGAATTTCCTGAGTTTGAATATGCTTCCAATTATACATGGAGTATAGATTACTTATTTACGAAGGATAATCAATCGTTTAGAGAGCAAGGCATTTATGTAGAAAATGACTTCTTTCAAATTCTTAGCATAGATCTGATTTATGGTAACCGTGAGGAACTTCTTGTTAATCCGAATACAGTTGTTATATCTGAGGATATGGCAAAAAAATATTTCGGAGAAAGAAACCCGGTTGGAGAGGGAATAACCCTGGATAATGACCAGGAGTTAACCATTACCGGGGTATTCGCAAATATGCCTAGTAACTCTACGTTCCAATTTGATTGCCTGCTCAGATATGATGATTGGTTACTGGAAAGTGAATGGGCAACAGAATGGGGTAATAATGGTCCCCGTGCGATTTCAAAATTAATTCCCGGAACGGATGTAGCCGCACTTAATGAGAAGATTGAAGGGTATGTAAAAACCAAGAATGAAGGATCACATGTTGATCTCTTCGTGTACCCATTCACGGAAAGATATCTCTTCAGCCAGTTTGAGAATAAAGTAGTTGTAGGTGGAAGAATAGAATATGTGAGACTATTTACCATTGTAGCCATCTTTATTTTACTAATCGCCTGTATCAACTTTATGAACCTAAGCACTGCAAAAGCTGCTAAACGTTCAAAAGAAGTTGGCATAAGAAAGTCTATTGGAGCAGGTAAAGGATCATTGATAGGACAGTTCATTGGTGAGTCTATGATCATCAGTTTCTTCTCCCTGTTTGTTTCCCTTCTAATGGTAGAAATATCCCTTCCTATTTTTAACGATCTGACCGACAAGGCAATTTCTGTTGATTATTCAAACCCAGCCCTGCTTGCCATTTTTATAGGTACTGTTCTGATCACCGGATTGGTTTCTGGTAGTTATCCTGCTTTTTACCTTTCATCAATGGAGGCCGTTAAAACTCTCAAAGGATCTCTTAAATCCTCAGGTAAAGAGGCGTTTGCACGGAAGGGTTTGGTTGTTTTCCAATTCAGTCTTTCAATTATTCTCATCGTTTCCACCATTATTGTTTATCGCCAGATTCAGTTTACGCTCAATCAAAACCTGGGATATACCAAAGAGAATCTTATTTACTTTACTACAGAGGACGAGGTTGGCGAACAGTGGGATACATTCCGTGAACAGATTGAGAATATTCCGGGGGTTATAAGTACTTCCAGATCCACGCACTCCTTCTTGTATCAACATAATAATACAATGGGTTTAGACTGGCCGGATAAAGATCCCGAAACTCGCATCTTATTTGAAAATATTGGAATGGACTACGGACTCATTAATACCATGGATATTGAGATTATTGAAGGACGTAGCTTTTCTGATGATTATGGAGCAGATTCTTCGAAAATTATTTTCAATGAGACAGGTATAGCAGCAATGGGACTTGAGGATCCTATAGGAAAAGTAATCACCTTATGGGATGAAGAAAGAGAAATCATTGGAGTAGCTAAGGATTTCCATTTTCAAAGTTTTCGCACTGAAGTTAATCCCGTTTTCTTCCGCCTTACCCCCGATTTTGGATGGAGAGCTTTTGTCCGTCTTGAATCTGCCAATATCACAAATACGATTGCTCAAATTGAGGAAACTTATACATCCTTCAATCCTACGTATCCATTCAATTACCATTTTATGGATGACCAGTACGCCACCTTATATCAAAGCGAAATGCGCATTGGAGCACTTGCACGTTATTTCTCCATTATAGCCATCTTTATTTCCTGCTTAGGTTTATTTGGCCTCTCTGCATTTACGGCTGAGCAACGGGCAAAAGAAATTGGTGTTCGGAAAGTTCTTGGAGCAACGGTACATAGTCTGGTACTCCTTCTATCAGGCGACTTTACCAAGTTGGTATTAGTCTCCATTGCTATTTCCACCCCAGTTTCCTGGTATTTAATGAATCAGTGGCTATCGGACTATGCCTATAGTTCCGGAATTGAATGGTGGGCTTTCGGAGCAGCTGGGATTTCAGCACTCATTATAGCATGGATTACAGTGAGCTGGCAGTCCATAAAAGCAGCTATAGCTAACCCGGTTAAGAGTTTAAAGAGCGAGTAAGCAGTTTTTGCGAGCCATAAAAACTCTAAAACACAAAGTTATTGGTTCGGTGGTTTTGTGGATAGACCTTCACCCACCCCTTAATCCACTCCATGGGAGGGAAATATTAGGTTTTATTTAAACCTACAAAGACATACCCCTTATCTACACAAGATACTTTTAAGACGGAGCAGGTAGCGCTTTTTACCAGCCACAAAGACACTAACACACAAAAATCAGTGGTCCTGTATTTTTTGTGGCTAGACCTTTACCCACCCCTGTCCCCTCCCAAGAGGGGAACTCTTATAGTTAGATAAGATTCTTAAACAAAGAGCTTCCCCTCCATCGGAGGGGATTGAGGGGTGGGTCATTAAGAGCGACACTTACGTCACTGTTCGTTAGCGTACACTGCCTGTATCATAACGGACATATTTTTGATCTAAATCGTCGTTTTTAAGTGTTATTTAACTATTTCTATAGTTTGGTACGGTTGTTGGCATAAGGCATTATAAGTACACTTTTAACACGGAGTCCAAATGTTTAAAAATTATTTGAAAATCGCCTTCAGGAATCTCTTCAAATACAAAAGCTATTCAGCGATAAATATTTTTGGACTCTCGGTTGGGGTAGCTTGTTGCTTGCTTATCCTTTTGTATCTGGTAAATGAATTCAGTTATGATAGATTCCATACTGATTCCGACAGAATTTATCGCTCCTGGGTACTTGAAAGCTATGATGATGGCGGAGAATATTGGAGTACAACAAGTCCTCTTCGCTTTAAAGAACTCTTCGAGGACAATATTCCCGAAGCTGAACTTGTAGCCAGGCGCTATATCTACAATGATCTGGTTCGTATCGAAAACCAGGAGGAAGGATTTTCAGAACCTGTGCAGCTGGTAGATCCTGAGTTTTTTGAAATGTTTGATTTTGAGCTGATTGAAGGCTCCTCGTCTTCAGTATTTGCGCAACCCACCAATGTGGTGCTTACCCCTTCTTCAGCAAAGAGGTTTTTTGGAGAAGAAAATCCCATGAACAAAACGTTGTTAGTTAAAATGGGAGATGAGTTTCAACCTTTCACTGTTTCAGGAATCATTGAAGAAGCGCCATCTAATTCCAGTTTACGCTTTGAGTTGCTTATCCCAATGGAGAACGCTTCTAAATTGTTTAGCCCTGGGGCTTTTGATGCCTGGTACTCTGTCATCCCTGAAACCTATGTTCAGTTTACCCAGAATGCTGATATCAGTCAGGTTGAGCAATCTCTTATCACAACAGCAAAGCGCTTAATGGGTGAAGAAGAGTGGAATCGAAGCCAATATACAATCGGTTTACAATCAATTACCGATATCCGTCATAATCCGGATATTCCGGCTGGAATAGCCACAGTTATCGACCCGGACTATCTTTACATTTTATCCGGTATAGCTTTTCTCGTCTTACTTATTGCTTGTGTTAATTTCATTACCCTGTCGATCAGTAGATCTACCTCAAGAGCAAAAGAAGTTGGAATAAGAAAAACGATTGGAGCCGAAAGAACCCACCTAATGTACCAATTTTGGGGAGAGGCTATTTTAATGACTCTCTTTTCTATAGTAGTCGGATTAATCGCTTCCGAATTAATGCTCCCCTATTTCAATGAACTAGCAGGTACACAACTCGATATTTCCACAAGCCTGGATACGATACTTCTGGTTTTGGGACTTACTGCATTCATTAGTTTAATAGCTGGAATATACCCCGCGCTTATTCTTTCCGGTTTTAAACCCATTGAAGTACTGAAAGGAAAAATCCAGGTGAAAAAAGACAAAAGCTGGTTCAGAACCGGTATGGTTGTTTTTCAGTTTTCCCTCAGCATATTTCTAATTGCTGCTACTTTTACTATTACGGATCAACTTGATTACTTACAATCGAGAGACTTGGGTTTCCAGAAGGAGCACCTCTTAGTATTGCAGGTTGATGACAATCCCAATCAGGAAACAGGCTTCATGGGGCTCATGGAAAGAACCTCCCAAAAAGAAGACCGCCTTCGATCACAGATAAATTCTATTCCGGGAATCCTTGATATATCTTCTTCCTTATTCACCCCTGCTGATAATGTGTGGATGAACGTGGACTACCGAGATAGCGAGGGTACAATCTATGATTTCAATGTAAATATCGTTGATGCCGACTATCCGGAGTTAATGGGATTAGAATTTGTAGAAGGTCGTTCTTTTTCAGATCAAATGAGCTCTGATGAACAGCAGGCGATAATTGTTAATGAAGCGTTCGTAAAATTACATGGTTGGGATGATGCGCTAAATGGACAGTTTGCCAGCCCGGATTTTAGCGCTCATGAAATTGTAGGAGTTGTTAAAGACTTCAACTATGCATCACTGCGAAATGAAATTGAACCATTAGCTTTGGTAATTAACCCCGCCATTATTTTCTCTGGTGTAGATAATGTAGGTCTTGGAGGTACGTCCCCTAATATTAACCTGAGAATTTCCAGCGCGGATGTTCCACGGACAATAGCTGCACTTGAGACAAGTTGGGAATCTGTTTCTGGCGGTGAACCTTTCAATTATATCTTTTTGGATCAAGCGGTAGACAGCCGCTATCGACAGGAAGAGAGGTTAAGTAAAATTGCCACTTTTGGAGCTGGATTTGCCATCCTTATTGCCTGCCTCGGATTATTTGGCCTTGCCTCGCTAACCGTTGTGAGGCGAACAAAAGAGATAGGAGTTCGAAAGGTGCTGGGCGCCTCTTCCAGTCGGATTATCTATCTCATAAATAGAGAGTTCACCATGCTAATGCTTGCCGCTATGATAGTATCAACTCCTATTATTTGGTATGGGATGAGTAGCTGGTTATCTGAATTTGCATACAGGATCAATATTAATATCTGGACTATGTTTTTAGCCGGAGGTATTACGCTCATTATAGCATGGCTCACAGTAGGTTATCAATCATTCAAAGCTGCCACCATCAATCCGGTAGAAAGTCTAAAAAATGAATAGACAGGAGTACAACGATGTTTAAAAACTATTTGAAAATCGCCTGGAGAAATCTACTCCGAAATAAATCGTATGCCTTTCTAAATATATTCGGATTAGCAGTGGGCCTAACCTGCTTCATTTTAATTACCATCTATGTTTCCCATGAATGGTCGTATGATAAATTCCACACGAACTATGATAATCTGTACCGCGTTACCGAATCAATGGTTGTGGATGATGGTACAGAAACCTATGCTAGTACGTACGCTGCCCTTGCTCCATCTCTGGATTTCTATTTCGAAGAAATTGATGCAATAACCCACATTTACCCTAACTCAGGATTGATAGTAGGTCCTGATAATCAAAAGTACCAGGAAGATGGGATTATGATCGTCGATAGTGCATTCTTCGATATGTTCTCCTTTACTCTTTTGCGTGGTAATTCAACAGAAGTGCTAAACAAACCTGCTAGCATGGTCATCACTCCAATTATAGCTGCAAAGTTTTTTGGGGAAAGTGATCCAATCGGCAGAACGTTGAGTTTTAAAGATGCAAGAAATACCATCGATTTTGAAATCACCGGTGTTGTAGAAGCTCCTCCTTCAAACTCTCACATACAGTTTAACTATCTCATATCTTACGAAAGCCTGCAAACCATGAGACCATGGGAGTATAATTCGCAGTACTACCCTCCAATGTATACTTATGCTTTGGTTAGTAGTTCTGAGAAAGTAGAAAGTATTGAAGCTCGATTAGATGAATTTACCCGGGCTTATTATGGAAATGAGCTTGGAGAAGAAAACAGCTTTGGTTTTCAGCCTTTTGGAGATATCCATTTAAAATCAACGATTCAGAATGAATTATCCACCGGGTTTGATATCACTTACCTCTATTTATTTGGAGCAGTATCTATTTTTATTCTGATCATAGCATGTATCAACTTTATGAATCTGGCTACAGCCCGTTCTCTTAGACGAGCAAGAGAAGTTGGAATGCGTAAAACTCTGGGAGCTGTTCGCCCCCAGTTAATCGGACAGTTTTTAAGTGAGGCCGTAATTATGGCTGCACTTGGTTTGTTTTTCTCAGTGCTGCTAGTGGAAGCACTCTTGCCTTATTTCAATGCTATTTCGGGGAAATCCCTATCCCTGGATTTGTTCTCAAATATTGAGTCTATATTGCTTTTATTTGGTCTGGTGGTTGTGGTAGGAATCTTCTCCGGAAGTTACCCGGCCTTCTTCCTTTCTTCATTTAGCCCGATTAAAAGCCTAAAAGGAAATACAGAAAAACAAGGTGGTTCAGGAAAAGTATTACGGCGCGGATTAGTCGTTTTCCAGTTCTTCATTTCTACTGCCCTGATTTTCTCAACCATTATAATCACCAAGCAGCTCGATTTCCTTCAGAATTCAAGACTTGGTTTCGATAAGGAACAAGTAATGTTGCTCCATTTGCGAGAAACCCAAAATCAGTTTGACGCTAATTCGCTGAAAACTGAGCTACTTACCATCCCTGGAGTACAACAAGCTTCTGCTACATCCGGAGCACCAGGTATAGGGGCAGGGATTCATGGATTTACCGCAATACCTGAGAGTAATGAAGCTGATTCTGGCATTGTTCAAACCCTTACTGTCGACTTTGATTATGTAGAAACACTAGGTTTGGAGATTCTACAGGGAAGAGCTTTCTCTGAAGAGTTTGGGACCGATGAAACTTCAGCGTTTATAATAAATGAACAAGCTGCAGAATTTTTTGGATGGGACGATCCTTTGAACGAGGAACTCACCCTAAATTATTGGTTGTCGGAACGTGTCCCAAAAACAGGAAATGTGATCGGAGTTGTAAGCAACTTCCAGTATAACTCATTACGTCAATCCATTGACCCAGTAGTTATTCATGTATTGCCTAGCACTTATTATCACGACTATCTGGCTGTAAAACTAGCTACAAACAATATCCAGGATACAATTGCAGAAATTGAGGAGAAATGGGCAGTCTTTAATCCTGAACGCCCAATGGAATATGCTTTTCTTGATGATACCTTTGAAGCCTTGTACCGATCGGAAAGTAGGTTGAGCAAAATATTTAGATCATTTGCTGTACTGGCTGTGGTAATTGCCTGTTTAGGGTTATTTGGACTTGCTTCTTATAGCACTGAACAGAAAGTAAAAGAGATTGGGATACGGAAAGTTCTTGGAGCCAGGATCGCAACTATTGTTACCCTGCTAGGAAAGGAAATCACCATTTTGATTGCTGTCTCGCTTCTTGTCTCATTGCCTGTTGCGTATCTCCTGACCAACTCGTGGCTTAACAATTTTACCGAGAGGATTGACATATCCATTGGATTGTTCCTTTTGAGCTCCCTTTTTGTGCTCATACTAGCCTGGGTAACAATAAGCTATCAGACGGTAAAAGCTGCTTTGCGAAATCCTGTGGAGAGCCTTAGAAGTGAGTGATGACTATTAATTCTATACATCTATAAACATGTTCTACAATTACTTTAAAATAGCCTTGCGAAATTTATCGAAGCAAAAACTCTATAGCTTTATAAATGTATTTGGGCTTGCTTCAGGAATAGCATTCTCTGTATTAGTCATTTTATTTATTTCTGACGAAATCAGATATGATCACTTTCACGAGGACAAAGCTGATATATACCAAGTATACCGTCAGCCAATCTTAGAAAATACACCTTTCACAGTAAGTCAATTTACCCCCCTTCCTTTAGGTCAGGCAATGAAGGATGACTTTCCTGAGGTAGAGGAATTTGCACGAATTATTCCTTTTGGAAGTTTTGTTATCAGAACAGATGATGGTGAGCTAATAGAAGAAGCAGGATTTGCATTTGCTGATCCTGCCACACTTACAATGTTTACTTTTCCTTTACTATATGGGAATGCTGCCTCTGCACTTGAAAACCCTACCTCTATAGTAATTTCTGAAGAAGTTGCTCAGAAGTATTTCAATAAAACTGATGTAGTTGGTGAGACTCTCTCAATCCGTGTTGCTGAAGAGTATCAGAGCTTTTCAATAAGCGGAGTGCTTAAAAATATTCCTGGTAATTCTTCTATTCAGTTTACCCTTTTACTGCCTATTCAAACTATTTTTGATAACTATGAACGCTATGCATCTATGCAAGATAATTGGTTTGGAACAAGGGCCGTAACCTTTGTTAAGCTTTTTGACAATGCGAACCCAGAGTCTCTCTCGCCAAAACTTCCTGAGTTCATGGAAAAGTATATGGGTCCGATGTTCAACACAATGCGAGAAAGAGGCGATCTTGGTGCCAATGAAATTCCTTCGTATTACAATCTCCAACCCCTGCTTGATATCCATTTAAATCCAGCCATTCCGGGAGCTTTTCAAGCTACCAGTGATCCTCAATATTCATTTATTTTTGGAGGAATAGCACTAGCCGTATTACTTATAGCCTGCTTTAATTTCATGATACTTGCTATTGGCCGGTCAGCGAAACGAGTCAAAGAAGTTGGGCTTCGAAAAGTAATAGGTGCGCATCGCTCCCAATTAATGACTCAATTTTGGGGAGAAGCATTTGTAATCACCTTCCTGGCCTTTATAGCCGGGATAGTTTTTGTGGACCTTATCCTACCCATTTTTAATGAACTTTCGGATAAAAGCCTTCAGTTAGGCGATTTATTCTTACATCCAACTATCATAGTTGGTCTTGTTCTATTATTCCTTTTTACAGGGCTTATTGCTGGCAGTTACCCATCTCTAGTTCTGGCCAATTTTGCTCCGATAGATTCTTTAAAGCAACGAATAAGCACTAAAGGAGCTAATAGTTTTACAAAAGGCTTAATTGTAATACAGTTCGGACTTACCATATTCTTTTTGACCGCCACATTGATTATGACTAATCAATTAAAATTTATGCAGGAAAGAAATCTTGGTTTTACTGAGGAACAATTAGTGGTAATTCCTACAGACGGGCTTGATGGAGAGAGGGTACTGGACATTTATCAGAATGAATACAGGAATACTTCCAGTATTGTCAGCATTTCAGGTGCGAACATCTCTTTTGCCAGTGGACTTTGGAGGAGAGGATATCGTTATAATGATGAAGTTCATCAGGCTGCTGTATTTAGAGTAGCTCCAAATTACATTGAAACCATGGAAATGAATCTTACAGCTGGCCGTGATTTTGATGTTAGATTGTCTTCAGACTCAACTCAGAGTATCATTGTAAACCACACTTTTTTGGATACCCATGGACTGGATAATTCTGTTATAGGCCAATCATTTCCTATTGATTGGGGATGGATGGTTAATCCGACTATTATAGGTGTTGTTGAGGATTTCAATTACCAATCTCTTGAGAATGAAATTGCTCCTGTTATTATTTATATGAATCCAAGAGATCCAATTCGTAACCTGATGGTAAGACTTCGTCCGGAACAGGTTCGAGAAACAATTGCCGACCTGGAAGAGACATGGGCTTCTATTACGAATGAAATCCCCTTTGAATATAGCTTCCTGGATGACGACATGAACAACCTTTACATAGAACAAGACCGATGGCTAAGAATAGTAAGCTATAGTTCCTATCTGGCCATATTAATTTCTTGTCTCGGGCTCTTCGGTCTTGCCGGGTTGATAGCTGTTCAGCGTCAAAAAGAAATTGGCATCCGTAAAGTTCTTGGAGCTACTACATCTGGAATAACGCTAATGCTAACTTCTAGTTTTGCCAAGCTTGTACTATTCTCCATTTTTGTTGCCAGTCCAGTGGCTTGGTACGTAATGAATAATTGGTTGAAAGAATTTGCTTATCGAATTGAAATAAGTGGATGGGTATTTGTGCTATCTGGAGTAGTAGCTCTTACCATTTCAGTTCTAACGGTAAGTTACCAATCTATAAAAGCCGCCTTACATGACCCTGTATCTAATCTTAGAAGTGAATAGAAATAAACTCAAAGCAGGAATCAATGTTTAGGAATTATTTCAAAATAGCATGGTTTCCTTGGAACGGACAGATCTCTGAGTTTGCATATCGAATTGAACTCGAGGCAGGTATTTTTATACTTTCCGGGGTATTTGCAATTTCCATAGCTTTGCTCACTGTGAGTTGGCAGTCCATTAAAGCATCACTTGCTAATCCTGTTGAAAGCTTAAAAACCGAATAAAAATTTATGATCAAATTAACCAACATTGATAAATACCTGGAGAAGAAGTTCCAGCGCACTTTTATCCTAAAGGATATTAATCTGGAATTAAAGGAAGGTGAATTCGCCTCCATCATGGGACCTAGCGGAGCGGGAAAATCTACCCTTTTGAATATCCTGGGTTTTCTGGATGATGCGAATAGCGGGGAATACCACTTCTTTGATGAACCTGTTCACAATCTCTCTGAAAAGAAAAAATCAGAATATCATAAAAGCCATATTGGCTTTGTATTTCAGGCTTACCACCTCATTGATGAATTGACAGTGTATGAGAATATTGAAATGCCTTTGCTCTATAGAAAAGTAAAGGGGAGCGAAAGAAAAGGGATGGTAGCTGAAATGCTCGATCGATTTAATATCGTTGCGAAAAAAGACCTTTTCCCTAATCAACTTTCAGGGGGTCAACAACAATTAGTTGGAGTTGCAAGAGCACTTATCGGAAGTCCTAAATTAATCCTTGCGGATGAACCGACCGGTAACCTGCATTCGGACCAGGCAGCAGAAATCATGGAAATTTTCCAAAAACTAAACCAGGAAGATGGTGTAACCATTGTTCAGGTGACCCATTCCGAGAAAATGGCATCTTATGGTAGCAGGATCATCAATATGCAAGATGGAATGCTGGTTGAGAATTTCCCTTATCTAAGTAGTTGAACAATGGAACATTGAACATTAAACACACAACGTTGAACGTTCGAAGTTCAATGTTCTATTGTTTACCTGTTCGATGTTCTTTTTTATTCAGAACTTCTTGCTCTCGGCTACAGCCAGTTGATCTACGCGCTCATTTAGTTCAATGCCCACATGAGCTTTTACTTTTATCCATTCAACAGTATGCCCATTCATCGCTTTAAGCATCTCCTCCCATAGCTCTCTATTCTCCACGGGCTTCTTATCTGCTTTCTTCCATCCCTTCTTTTGCCAGTTTTCAATCCAACCTTTTGTCATTGCGTTTATGATGAGTGCACTATCGCTATGGATTTTAACATGACATGGCTTTTTCATTGCCTTCAATGCTTCTATAACCGCTTTCATCTCCATTCGGTTATTGGTGGTATTGGCCTCTCCACCCGAGATCTCTTTTTCCTTTCCTTTATAAATCAGGATAGCTCCCCATCCCCCCGGACCTGGGTTACCGCTGCATGCCCCATCGGTATATACATCAACAACAGGAAATTTAGACATAATGCCTGGTTATGATATCGAGTTTATCTTTTGTATCACTGGCGCTTCTAGCTACATATTCCACCCAATTTTCCTGATCAGCACCAGCATAAATTACACCTCTGCTTGAGTTTATCAGTGGGATACCTTCATGTGTTTCTAATACTCTTGCCAGATCCTCGATTGAACCACCCTGTGCACCAATTCCCGGGATCAATAAACTAGCAGTACCATGTTGTTTGATTACAGGTTCGGCCTCTTCAGCTTGTGTAGCACCTACTACCATCCCAAGGTGTGATTCTACTGTTACTGATAACTCAAAAACCTCATGAGCTATATATTCAGCCATTGTATTAAAGCCTTCGAAAGGCTTTTTCAGAAAGTCATTCGCGCCCGGATTTGAAGTAAGAGTTAGTATATAAATTGCTTTCTCTTCGTTGTTGGCAAAAGCATTCAAGGTCTCAAACCCCATAAGCGGATTCAAAGTGATAGCATCGATATTGAATTGCTCGTAGAATGCTTTTTTATAATGTTCAGCAGTAGTGCTTATATCTCCACGCTTCGCATCGGCGATAACAATTCTATCCTTTGGGATGTGATTTACAACATCCTGGAAAACGGCCAACCCATTAGCTCCCAAAGATTCAAAAAAAGCCAGGTTTGGCTTGAAGGCTGCAGCATGTTCAGCGGTGTAATCAATAACCATCTTGCAAAAAAAACTCACCTGTTCTTCCGGTGAGGAAAATTTTTCCAACACGGCTCTGGGTAGCCTGTCCAAATTCGGATCAAGCCCTACACATAGTGTAGAGTTTGACGATTTGACGGCTGTTTTCAGCTTTTCTAAATAGGTCATTGGTGTTAGGAACAATTACAATCCGGACCACAATCATGCTTGGCTGATGCTTTCCGGAAAGGTTTAACCACAAACCGGGCTACCAGGTAACCCGCTCCTATTATAAGAAGCAATACTGCTATAATGGTTTGTAGATCCATGCTATAAGTTACTAGCAATTTGGAAGGTGATCAATGAGCATACATAAGCCAGTACACTCATATATACGAACATGGCTGTAGGCCATTTCCATGAGTTGGTTTCCCGCCTCACAATAGCAATAGTACTCATACATTGCATAGCAAGTGCAAAGAAAATCATGAGAGATAAAGCAGTTGCCAGTGAATAGACTCTTTCTCCGGTCTCGGGGTTTATATCATTGATGAGCTTTTCTTTGAGAGTAGCATTTTCGCCATCTTCCTCTTCGATACTATAGATAGTATTCAGAGTCCCTACCATTACCTCACGAGCAGCAAAGGAAGTTA
This sequence comes from Balneola sp., assembly GCA_003712055.1. NCBI lineage: Bacteria > Pseudomonadati > Balneolota > Balneolia > Balneolales > Balneolaceae > Balneola > Balneola sp. The sequence continues at coordinate 20,056 of RHLJ01000008.1, read as the reverse complement.
GTAGACCGATACCTATTTTCCAGTCAAAGCCTAGAGGCTCAATAGTTGGCTCTATAATCTTTCCGAATTTACCAGCAAAACTATGCCTTAGTTGATAAGACTCAATGGATTCACAAGTTTCAGAATCGGGATGACATGGTTCATAGCTTTCAGGGTTTACATGAGGAAAGGAAGCTGCAAACCATAGTACAATAGAAATCGCCACAATTATTTTCCCAGCTTCTGTGATAAATATTTTACCTCGCTCTATAGTGTTTTGGAATACCACCGACCACTTGGGCATTTTATATTCCGGAAGCTCCATAATAAACGGAGTTTGCTGGCCTGAAGGAAAGATTTTCTTCATTATAGCAGCAGCCAATACTGCCATTACAATTCCAAAAATGTATAGACCAAAAAAGGTTACCCCTTGTAAGGTAAATACTCCAAGGATGGTAGTAGATGGAACAAAAGCTGCAATCAATAACGCATATACAGGCAGGCGGGCCGAACATGCCATAAATGGAAGCACCATAATGGTGATGATCCTGTCTCTCCAATTTTCAATAGTGCGCGTGGCCATAATGCCTGGGATAGCACATGCAAAGCCCGACATTAGTGGAACTACAGAACGTCCATGCAAACCTACTTTCGTCATAAACCCGTCCATAACAAACGCGGCTCTGGCCATATATCCCGTTCCTTCCAATACATAAATAAAGAAAAACAGGAACAGGATTTGAGGCAGGAATATGACCACTCCTCCAAGTCCGGCAATTACTCCATCTACCAACAAGTCATTTAGCATACCATCAGGAAGGGTATTAGCGACCCAGTTTCCCCCTTCAACAAATAGGAGATCAATCATGTCCATAAATGGAGTAGCCCAGGAGAAAATAGCCTGGAACATGAAAAGCAGAATTAGCGCGAAAATTGCAGGGCCCGCCACTTTATGAGTAACCACCGCATCTATAGAATCGGTGATTGATTTCTTTCCATTGTCTCCTTGAATTGCTGCTCCAGAAGTTGCTTCACCTACAAAATCATAGCGCTTCAACACCTCCAAAGCCATAGGATTTCCCCCCTCCTGTTCAATAAGGCCACGGGCTTTGGTAATTGTTTTTTTCCCAGTTTCTACTTCTTCAAATTCATAGAAAGCTCCAATAAATTCTCCTTCACTAATTAACCTAAGTGCCTCAATGTGTTGGGCCCTTTTGGGGATATTAGTATGTGGCTCAATCCATTCTTTTATAATGAGGTCCATTGATTCTTGCAGAGAGGAATCTGGTTTCCAAAGTAAAGGATCAGGAGCTGAAAGATCATGAGCTTCTATTGCTTTCTTAAGCTCTTCAATACCACCTTTATCTTTAGCAGAAATGGAGATGGCAGGCACTTTCATTGTTTTTGAAATAGCCTCAGCATTAACTGAAATACCTTTTTGGCTTGCCACATCGCTCATATTCAGAACGATCAATACTGGCAGATTCAAATCCATAACCTGAGAAGCCAGGTATAGATTTCTATCTAAATTACTTGAATCAACTATGATGAGTACTAGGTCAGGTACTTCTTCATGCTCATAGGTACCAACCAGGGTTTCATAAGCAATCTTCTCATCCAGTTTTTTATAGTTGAGGCTATATGCACCTGGAAGATCAATAACTTTGTGTAGTACCCCTCCGATAATGGTAGTGCCTGCTTTTCGTTCTACCGTTATACCGGGATAATTAGCAATTTTCTGCCTTAACCCAGTCAGAGCATTAAAGATCGTGGATTTTCCGGTATTCGGATTTCCTACTAATGCTATCGTTAACGGCTCACTACTCATCCTCTCCTTCTAATTGAATGGAAGCGGCCTCTGCCTCTCTCAATGTTAGTAAGTAACCTCTTACCTTTATTTCTATAGGAAAGCCGGTTGGCGCTTTTCGGACCACTTGCAGAGAAGTACCAGGGGTAATACCCATTTCCAAAATTCTTGTAGCTTCCGAGCCATGAATAGACGAAACCCTAAATGTGCCTGCTTTTTTTATTTCAGAAAGTAAGAAACCCATGTGTTATTGCGGGCTGACTAATATGGATTTCGCAAGTGTGGCAGCTATCGCTAACCGGGCTTCACCAACTTGCAGGATGATATTTTTCTGATTGGAAATAATCGTTCCTTTTGCCCCTTCAATACATCCCAATTCATTCAAACGACAAACATCGTCACAATGGCAATCGAAGCATTTAACCACGACTTCGTCACCTTCTTTCCCAATACTTAATGGATGTATCATAGTTATTTAAAAATAATCTAAATAAAGATAGCCATTAATTTGCTAAGAGTGAACCGGTCAAAGTACTGTTTCCGGGAAAACTTCTTCAAAACCGTGCGGTGGTTTTTCAAGGCTCCATATTTCGAAATAAAAGTGTCTCTCACTATGCACTCTTTTCCCGTTAATGCTAAAAAATCTAAAGCCTGGCTCAAGCATTGCCTGTAAGTGATAGAAGAAAAGCAGGTAGATATTTTCCTTGCTAAAAACTTCGAGATCAAAGCCATCCTGGTTTGCTCGTTTAAAAATCACAACTCCCTCTTCTTCCAGTGCCTTTCTCAATGTCTCTCCTGAGGGAAAAGTTTTAGTCTCTATAGTTTTGAATACAGGATTGATTAGGATGGATTCATCTGGATTCATCGACTCCAGAGTATCGGCCATGCTTTCTTTTGATGCATCACCTTTAAAAAAGGAAGTATCGAAAGCACGCTCAAACAATGATAAAATCTGGGGGTATCTCTGAAATAAGCTTAACCCAAATTTTTGACCTTTCAGTAAAGTACCGCTAAAATATAAAGTCGAAAATGTAGGATCTGGCTTTGTAAACATTGCCAGCGGATCAAAGGAATCATCGCCTGATGGAGCGAGTTGATCCATTCTTTGATCGTGATGAAATATCAGTTTTAAGAGTTCTGTCTGAGGCATCTTGCTTCTTTTTCTTTCTATTGTCATCCTGAGGCTACTGCCGAAGGATCTAATCAAATTGAATACCCTGTGGATCCTTCGCAAGTATGCTTAGGATGACAAGCAAAAAAAATCCCGGTAACAAAAAATGTAACCGGGATTAAAATTACAAATCGGTTCGATTAAATCATTGTTGCGATAACAAGAGCAACAACCGACATCAACTTAAGAAGGATGTTAAGTGATGGTCCTGAAGTATCCTTGAATGGATCACCTACAGTATCACCAACCACACCTGCTTTATGAGGCTCAGAGCCTTTTCCATATTGCACACCATCAATGGTTACACCTTCTTCAATCATTTTCTTAGCGTTATCCCATGCTCCACCTGCGTTGGATTGGAATAGTGCCATTAACACACCTGCTGAAGTAACACCTGCAAGTAAACCACCAAGCATTTTTGCTCCAAGTGTAGGATCATCACTGATAAAGCCTGGTACAAATCCAAATAGTACCGGAACAATTACAGCAAGAAGTCCAGGAACAACCATCTCTCGGATAGAAGCAGTGGTAGAAATCTCTACACATTTTTCATATTCAGCCTTTCCATCTGCTGCATGAAAAGTGTCCTGGTCTTCTTTCGACCACTCTTCCATTTCCTTTCCTTCGTTCTTATTCATTACATCCAGAGCTGCTCTTAACTCAGGAATATCTTTGAACTGACGGCGAACTTCTTCAATCATACTCATTGCCGCACGACCTACCGCATTCATAGATAATGCAGAGAAAAGGAATGGAAGCATGGCTCCTACAAAAAGAGCTGCCATTACAAAAGGATTTGTAACGTTGATTATTACTTCTAAACCCGGATTAGCAGCCTCATATGCAGTAATGAAAGCAGCAAAAAGTGCCAATGCTGTAAGCGCTGCAGAACCGATTGCAAAACCCTTACCGATTGCAGCTGTAGTGTTACCAACTGCGTCCAGCTTATCAGTTCGCTCACGCACTTCAGGCTCAAGCTCTGCCATTTCAGCAATACCACCAGCATTATCAGAAACAGGACCATAAGCATCAACTGCTAACTGAATTCCAGTATTTGCAAGCATACCTACAGCAGCAATTGCAATACCATAAAGACCTGCAAAACTATACGCTCCGATAATAGCAACTGCGATAATAATGATAGGAATCGCAGTAGAAATCATTCCTACTCCCAGACCCGCAATGATGTTAGTAGCAGAACCTGTAACTGACTGCTTTACAATAGAGAGAACTGGCTTTGTACCTGTACCAGTATAGTGTTCTGTTATAAGACCAATTAATAGACCTGAAGCCAATCCGAAAATAGTAGCCCAGAAAACACCCATACTAGTGAATTCGCTTCCTCCGAAAGTCCATGTTGCTGGAAGCATCCATCGAATGATGAAGAATGAAGCTACAAGCATCACAATTGCAGAAGCAAATTCGCCCATGTTTAATGCTTTTTGTGGATCTCCACCTTCCTTCACTCTAACCAGGAATGTTCCTAATATCGAAGTCACAATTCCTGTACCTGCCAGAACCAAAGGCAATAGAACAGCTGAAAGCCCAGCAAAATCATCTGCCCATCCTGTGGCAGTCATAAATGCAGCACCAAGAACCATGGTTCCGATAATTGAACCAACATAGGATTCGAAAAGGTCAGCACCCATACCAGCTACGTCACCTACGTTATCTCCCACGTTATCGGCAATAGTTGCAGGGTTTAGTGGGTGATCTTCAGGGATACCAGCTTCTACCTTACCTACAAGGTCTGCTCCAACGTCTGCTGCTTTGGTATAAATGCCACCTCCAACACGAGCGAAAAGAGCTATAGAGGATGCACCAAATGAAAACCCTGTTACTACAGCAAGTACTCTGTTTACAGCATCTGCACCTTCAATCCCAAAAATGTTTGAGAAAAGAAGAAACAAGCTTGAAAGACCTAGAACTCCAAGGCCAACTACTCCAAGCCCCATTACGGAGCCACCTGCAAAAGCTACTTCAAGCCCTTTGCCTAAACTTTCTCGAGCAGCATTTGTGGTTCTTACATTCGCTTTAGTAGCAACTCTCATCCCTATAAATCCAGCCAGACCAGAACAGATTGCTCCGACAATAAATGATATTGCTACCATCCAGCTTGAGGTAGCTGCATCTGCGCTAACTGCTAAAATTACTGCTACTATTACTACAAAAATTGCCAGTACACGATATTCAGCTTTAAGAAAAGCCATAGCCCCTGCAGCAATACTGTCAGCAATACGTCCCATTCTTTCGGTACCTACTTCCTGCTTAGTCACCCAGGAAGATTTTAAAGCGGTAAAAAGAAGAGCAATAACTCCAGCCGCTAATGAGAAAAAGATTATGTTTTGCATAACTCCGTATATGTTAGTTTACGTTTTATCCCGTTTATCCGGGTTGCTTAATTAAAAAAATTCATTGCTCTTTCAACGCCAATACCCACAAATGCAAGAGCAGCATCATGAGCTTTTTGAATGGAAATTTTTACTTCTTCCATTTCTGATTCTTCGAAGGGTGACAATACAAAATCGATCTGCCTTCCCCTTCTAAAATCATTTCCGATACCAATTCTGAGTCGAGGGTAATCATTACTCCCAAGCTTTTCGTTGATATCTGCCACACCATTATGTCCTCCATCACTTCCTTTTGCTTTCATCCTGGTAGTGCCTACGGGAAGGTTTAGGTCATCATAAATAACCAGGCAGTTTTCTTTTGCTGTTTTAAAATTAGCAAGAGCTTTTTTTACGGCTGTACCACTTCTATTCATATAATTAGTGGGTTTAATCAGCGCTATTTTTCTGCCTTTATGCCTCCCTTCAGCAACCACATAAGGACCGCTACCGGATTTGAAGTCCACTGAAAGTGTTTTTGCCAATAAGTCAATTACATCAAAGCCGATGTTGTGGCGAGTACCATCATATTCCTGTCCGATATTTCCCAATCCAACAATAATAAACATGAGGTAACCGCCGGTATATCAGCTTATTCTTCTGAAGTTTCTTCAGTTCCTGCGTCAGCAGCTGCTTCTGTAGCTTCTGCGCCTTCTTCTCCTTCAGCCGCTGCTTCCTGTTCGCCAAGTACTTCACTCATCAGCTTGCCTTTTGGAGGTCGAATAGTCACAATAGTTCTGCTTAGCGGATCTAATGGTACAATCCCTTCTAAGTCTAGGTCTGAAACGTGGAAAGAATTACCTATTTGTAATGGAGTAACGTCTACCTCAAACTGGGCTACGATAAATTTAGGTAGTACTCGAATTCTGAGGAACTTCATAGGTTGAAATAATCTACCACCGCCTTCAACTACTCCACGAGCTGCTCCAGCAATTCTGATTGGTACTCTAAGAGTTACCTTATGATTGTCAGAAAGCACATAAAAGTCTGCATGGATGGGACGATCTGTAACCGGATCAAACTCAGTTCTTTTTAACAGAGTCTTATACGTTTTCCCGTCTATGGTAAGTTCTTGTAATTTGGTTTGAGCCTTTCTTAGGATCTTTTCAAGCTCAAGCTCATCAATTGAAAAATGAATATTCTCTTCAACTTCAGGACCATAAAGAACTGCAGGAACTCGTTTTTCAGCACGAAGTGCTTTATTAGTCTGTTTGCTTAGTTCGCGAACAGTTCCGTCAAGTTTTACTAATTCTGGATATGCCATTTTTATTTTTTCTTATCTCATTAATTATCAAACAGTGCACTGATGGTATCATTGGTATGAATACGTTGTATCGCTTCAGCAAAAATATTTGCCACACTTAATACTTTAATCTTGTCAGATGGCTGGCGCAGAGGCACAGTATCTGTTACCAATAATTCATCAATGGGCGAATCATCAATTCGCTGAAAAGCCGGACCTGATAAAATCGGATGAGAGCAAATGGCGGAGATATTTAATGCTCCGCGTTCTTTCATAGCTGCTGCCGCATTTGTCAATGTACCGGCCGTGTCGATTAAGTCATCAACTATTAACACGTTCTTGCCTTCCACCTCACCAATAATGTTCATGATCTCTGACTTATTCTGCTCAGGACGTCTTTTGTCGATAAAGGCAAGTGAAGCCCCCAGCTTTTTAGCATAAGAGCGAGCCATTTTAAGACTTCCAACATCAGGAGCAACAACTACCAGATTATCAATAGGATCTTTAGTGAAGTGATCGATAAATACTCGACTCGCATATAAATGGTCGAGTGGTATATCGAAGAAACCCTGAATCTGTGCAGCATGTAAGTCCATGGTAAGGATTCGATCGGCGCCGGCCTCAACCAAAAGGTTAGCCATGAGTTTTGAGCCTATCGATACCCGCGGTTGATCTTTTCGATCTTGACGAGCATATCCAAAATAGGGAATTACGGCAGTCACTCTTTTTACAGAAGCTCTTTTAGCTGCATCAAGCATCAAAAGAAGTTCAATGATATTATCGCCCGGAGGAGGAGTTGGCTGAATAATAAAAATATCTTCGCCACGGATGCTTTGCTGGAACTTTACGTACAGCTCTCCATCAGAGAATTGCTTGGTGGTAACTTTACCCAAAGTAGTTCCATATTCCTTTGCTATAGCTCGAGCTAGAGCCGGATTACTGGTACCGGAAAATATTGCGAGAGGACTATCCAAGTTATTTTGTTGCTAGCACTGAAGTTATTCAGGATTACATAAAACAGAAGAGTGTATCCCATCCATTCTTCTGAGTGTTGTTGCCCGGGGAGGACTCGAACCCCCACATACTGGACCAAAACCAGGTGTCCTGCCATTAGACGACCGGGCAATATCGTGTCATCGACAGACTTAAAAGATAGGGACACTTTAAAACGCAATCAAGATGAAATTGCTTTTTTAAGTACAATGCAATGATGACAATTGAGCCTGGAACAATAGCTGCGATGCTGATGAATTAACCCAGGGGTTGCAAACCTTTGAAACTCATGAGGCTCAACCATTTGACTAAAATATTGCCTGGTTGAGGATGGCAGGGGTATACAAATTGAGTTCCACTCTTCAAGGGCATGGCGTGTTACTTTTTCTGATGCAAATAAAGTACCTAACATATGTAGCGCTGGAATGAACACCGTACTGTACAGAATCTTAGCCTTAGAACCATTTGATATACACACCTTTTCAATCCAGGATTTCCAAATGGATCTGGGATGCTGTTTGAGAAATAGTTCGAATGGAGTATCAATAATAGATTTGGCAAACTCTATTGCCTGGGGAATTCTTTTTTGTGGATGACTAGCCGGATACACTCCCTTCAGGTTCCATGAAAGCCCTGGCTCCCCAGCTCGAAAACCTGCAAAGGTATTTGCTTGATCTGTAATCTCTTTTATGGACAATTCTAAACGATCCAAAACAAACCTTCCAACTTCAACCATTTGACTTCTATTATGAACAATACCAAAGCCATCGAATAAAGCCAGAATAAGAGCATGTTTCCAGGCTAAGGAAGGAATTTGGTCAGGATTATAGAAGGATAGTATATCATTTCCCTTCTTCTCGAGGTATTCAAGATGAGCACGCCTCAATTGTTCATCGAAAGCTTCTTTTGAGATGAACGAAAGTTTTCCTGAACAGGATGCAACAGCATCATTAGCATGTTTGAGTAGCTGTTGTAACTCCTGGGCCAGGTAAGGTTGTAAGTTTAAAGTTGGCGGGCAACTACCATTCTGACAATAAACTTTTTTTGGGCGCTCTTCAAAGACCACATGAAGTACTACCTGGTTATAAGCTTCATCCAGATGATGAGCATGATGATACCAAGAAGAAGAGTTGATATGAATCTCAATAGCTCCACTCCACACTAAAGTTCCTATTTGTATGGTAGCCTGCAAAAAATCAGGACCGTCCGTTGAATTGCGCAACCCTTGATTGAGAATGCGAAGAGCTTTCCCCTCTGTAGTTTTCAAGGAAGTTGTATCAAAAAGAAGCTGCTCCCAAATCCACTGTAAAAGATGCTCCTTTTCAGGCATCTTCTAGTTCATCATCCTCAAAATGGATATCTGAGGTGGCTTCATACAGATCAGGTAATGCGTCTTTTACTCCCTGTGATATATTCTTAATCTTTTGTTCGCTTTCTTTGATTATGCGGGTTCCCCGACTTTCAACCCAGTCTTTCGCCTCACCAGTATGTTCTGAAATCCATTGGCGACTTTCCCTGCCTGATTTTGGAGCCAATAACAACCCAGTTATTGTACCGGCAATAAACCCACTTATTAATGCTAAAAGCGCATCTCCTTTTGAACTCATAGCTTCAGATAAAATGTTTAGGTTAACACTGTTAATGTAAAACAGTGACTCTTCAATTTAAAGCAAAGCTTCCTAAATAGATAAATAAAATGGTACATTTAAAACAATTCAAAATCTTGCTATGCCAGAACAAATTACGTTAATGAACCGGGATCAAATTTCCCGCACACTCAAACGGTTAGCTATTCAGGTTTGGGAGACACTAAGTGAGGAAGGTGAACTCATACTCATTGGATTAAATGAACGAGGCTTTGCTACTGCAACTATGCTGAACTCTTATCTTAAATCCATATCTAAGAGAGAGTTTGAAGTACATCAGTTTTTTGTTCAGGATATTGGTCCCAAAAAAAATCTCCCGAACTGTACTGAAAAGAAAGTGCTTATTATTGATGATGTTATCTTTTCAGGTAAAACCATGTTCAATGCACTCTCAACTATATGTTTTTCTAATGAACCCGAAACCATTGAAGTGCTTACCTTGGTAGATCGAGGGCATCGTAAATATCCGGTACTTTCTGAACTTACCGGCATAGAGGTTCCAACAAAATTTGGAGAGCATATTGAGGTGATACTTAACAATGACTCTCTAGAACAAGTGATTTTGTTCAAGAATAATTAGAATCAAAACCAATCAAGTAAAGAATGAAAACATTAGTAGGCAGAATTTTGCCCGTTTTTTTTGCCCTGGGCATTACCTATTCATCATCTGCACAAGAAACTATCATTATCCCGGATACACTCGACAATGAGTGGGCAACGACATGGGTAGCTGGTATTAATGGTTCACAGGCAACTTATAACAATTGGGCGGCTGGTGGCCAGAATAACATTGCCGCAACTTTCTTCACCAGATTAAATGGTGCCTACAGAAAGGGTAAACTGACCTATGGATATGTTTTTAACCTTAGATATGGCCTTACAAATATTGAGGGAGAAGACAGCCGGAAAACAGATGACCGAATTGCTACCAAACACCGATTAGCTTACATCTTAAATGATGAAAACACAATGAATGCATTCGCGGAGGTGTCATTTGTAACTCAGTTCTATGACGGATACGACTATTCGACTGATCCAAGAACAAGAATCTCTAACTTCATGGCTCCGGGTTATTTTTCACAAACTATCGGTTATGCATATACTCCTGCTGATTATATCTCATTTGAAGCAGGTTTGGGACTTAAACAAACCTACGTAGGAGATGAAGATTTACTGCCTAGCTACGGGGTTGATGTTGGAGAGAATGTATTTGCTGAGGGTGGTTTGACAACGGGTATTAGTTTCAACAAAGAGATACTAGCGAATGTAACCTACACTAGTCGTTTTGAAACCTTCACCAACCTGAATAATAGCTTTGACAGAACGGATGTATCCTGGGCCAATGAACTTTCCGGTAGAATCAATCAGTATTTAACAGCGTCCTTCCAGTTCGAGTTGGTATATGACGACGATGTTACCACAGAACTACAAACCAAGCAGGTTCTTGCAGTAGGATTTCTTGTAAATCTGAGATAATGGCAGAAAAGGTTGAAAGAGTATTTAATCAGGCTCTTGACAGCCTTAAACAATGGCGCGATTCTTATGGAGCGTGGGAGATAGATCCCACGCTTTCTGTTTCTGAAGAAAAAATTTCCAACGTATTCCAGGAACTAGCTTCGCGAATGGAAGGAAATTACCCCTTCCATCATCCGGTATACGCCGGACAAATGCTTAAACCACCCCATTATATAGCCCAGGCTGCGTATTCGCTGGCAATGCACATAAACCCTAACAACCATGCACTTGATGGTGGGCCACCTTCTTCTGAGATGGAAAAGGAAGTCATAAAGTTGTTAGCTGGGTTCTTTGGATATGGAGATCAATATTTAGGTCACCTTACTTCCAGTGGTACCATCGCAAATCTGGAAGCACTTTGGGTAGCACGAAAGTCTCATCCGGGAAAAAAGATCGCCTTTTCTGAACATGCACATTACACCCATGAAAGGATGTGCGAGGTATTAGGAATAGAAGGAGTTAAAATTCCCGTTAAACCCGATGGAAATTTTGACCTGAAAAGTATAAACGCTTCAGAGATAGGAACTATCATTGTCACTTTGGGAACCACTGGTCTTGGAGAAGTTGAACCATTGGATGTTATTTTGCCCTGGGCAAAGAAACATGATATCCGAATTCATATCGATTCTGCTTATGGCGGCTTCTTTAGAGCATTAAAAGATTCCGAACTCATCGATGGCACCTGCTGGAAATTAATGCAGGAGGCTGACAGTATTGTAGTAGACCCTCACAAACATGGCCTTCAGCCCTATGGTTGTGGCGCCATTCTTTTTAAGAATCCGGATGTGGGTAGTTTCTATAAGCATGATTCTCCATATACCTATTTTACTTCTGATGATTTACACCTTGGAGAAATTAGTCTCGAATGCTCCAGAGCCGGAGCTGCCGCTGTTGCTTTTTGGGCAACATTACAATGTTTCCCTTTAAAAGAGCGCGAGGGTTTTGGCCCTATTTTGGCTAGATGCAGGCAAGCAGCGCTTAAAGGGTTCTCATTAATGGAGACCTGCCCTTTTTTGACCCCTTACAAAATGCCCCAGCTCGATATCCTTACTTATTTCCCAAAAACGAATGAAATAAGAACTACTGAGCAGATATCTTCTATCTCTAAAAAGGTATTTGATGCTGGAATGAACACCAGAAAATTCTATCTCTCCTTATATAAAGTACCTGCTGATAGTTTTACTGAATTCCATCCGAATTTTGAGGTAAATACCGAAACTGTTACTATCCTGAGAAGCGTACTCATGCGACCTGAACAAGCTGATTTTATAGAAGAACTGGTTGCAAGAATTGAACGGGAAGTAGAACAATGTCAGATATTTTAGCTACTGAAAATTGCCCAACGCGTAGCAAACCATTTAATACTCCTTATTGCCCAAATTGTGGGGAACGCCGACTTACTGAAAAAGACTCCTCAATAACTATACTAGTCGGAGATGCTTTGTCTTTTTTGCTGGAATCTGATGGCAAACTTATCAGGAGTATTAAAACATTTGTTCTAAAGCCTGGTAAATATGTTCAGGAATATGTAGGCGGAGCACGAAAGAAATATATTTCCCCGATCAAACTCTTCCTTATCGCGAATGCTTTTTATTTCTTCTTCCCTGTCTTTGACACTTTTAAAACCACATTAAATACTCAGCTTCACAGACTACTACAAAGCGATCTCACTTACGATTTCATTCAGGCTCAGATAGCAACTTCCGGAATGGAGTATGAAGCATACCAGCTACAATATGATGAAGTAACAACTGTCATCTCAAAAGCCATACTAATAATTCTTCCCTTTCTTTTCGGAGGCCTGACCTTGCTATTGAATCTTTCTTCAAGGAAAATTAAACCCCTTCTTCATCACTTTAACTACAGCTTTACGTTGTATGCATTTATGATATTCTTTGGTATTTCAGCTGTTCCAGGACTATATATGTTAATCGCTGATCTTACTAATTCTGAGCTAATGATCCAGGGGATTACAGAGATTTCGACCACCGTTTACCTGACTTTATTACTGAACGTATTCGGTTTTTTTCTGTACAGAAATTTCTTTTCAGGCTCCAAAGCTATGAATGGTTTTAAGTGGCTGCTCTTAAACTTCCTGTTTATCCCTCTTATGCAACTCTACCGTTTTATCCTACTATTCTTCACATTGGGTTGGATGAAGCTATTTAATTAGCAAGGGTTAACTCAACTGCCTGTTCCCCTAACACTTCTTTCAAGCCTTTTAGTAACTCATCATTCGGATCAACCACAAAATTGCGAAGGTTCATCTTTATAGGTGTTTCTGCTTCTCTACTATGTACATCCATTTTTACAATGGTATTTCCCCTGTTCAACTCAAACAAGGTTTCCATTTGTGCAATATCCTGCTTGGTTAGTGCTTCAGTGACCACATCCAGTTTTAATCGCAATCGGTCCTGAAATTTCTCCCGAAGATTCTCAACCCTCTCCATGTTTGTAACAATCATACTATTGCCACGATCTCTTTTGGTAAATCTTCCGGTAATATAAACTACATTATCCACTTCAATCAGTGCCGAAAATTTGTCGAACTCCCGACTAAATACAGCAACTTCCAGCGAGGAATTCAGATCTTCTACCTGTAGAAAAGCAATGGGCCTTCCCTTCTTATCTGTTGCTTGACGTTTTGAAGTAATAATCGCGATAAAACGTAATTCGCTATCATGGACAAGTTTACCCAAGCATTCTTCGCTTAAATTCTGCTTCCCAAATAAACGAATATCTTCTTTAAACCGATTTAAAGGATGTCCACTCAGATAAAAACCGATGAGTTCTCGCTCTTTGTTCAAGCGCTCAATACTACTCCATTTAGGCACCGATTTTAACTTCGGCTCTTGGAACACTCCTCCTCCCGAAGCACCTCCGAACAGGTTTACCTGATTACGACGTTTTTCTTCCTGCTTACGAGAAGCGTACGCTAGAATATCATCAATCCCGAATAGTAGCTGAGCCCGATTTTCGTCCAAAGCATCAAAAGCACCTGCTTGTATCAAGCTTTCCAACGTTCTTCTATTACATACCCGAAGGTCAACCCTGGCCGCAAAATCGAATACGCTTTGATATAAGCCGTTCTCTTCACGCTCTTTAACAATATGTTGGATGGCTGAAGACCCCACTCCCTTAATTGCTGACATACCATATTGAACACGTCCTTCTTTTGCTACAAACTTACCTCGAGCAGTGTTAATGTTTGGAGCATCTACAGGTATATTCATCTTTTGACATTCCTCGATAAAAGCAGCTACTTTTTTGATGTCACTCATATTGTGGCTCATTACTGAGGCCATATATTCCGCAGGATAATTTGCCTTAAAATACATGGTGTGATACGCTACTACGGAATAAGCAGCGGAGTGGGACTTGTTAAATCCGTAGCCGGCAAACATGGCCATTTTGTCAAAAACTTCTTTGGCAGTTTTTTCATCATAGCCAAGTTCTTTGGCTTGCCTCACAAACTTCTCTTCCTCAGGGGGCAATAGTTGTGGCTTCTTCTTACCCATAATCCGCCGCAATACGTCGGCTTCTCCTAAGGTATATCCTCCCATTTGCTGAGCCACTTTCATGATCTGCTCCTGATAAATCATAATCCCATAGGTATTTTCAAGCAATGGAATCAGATCATCATGATCGTATTCTACCTTTTCACGTCCATGTTTCCTCTCAATATAATTGGGAATAAACTGCATCGGCCCCGGCCGATAGAGAGCGTTCATCGCAATGAGATCATTAACATCGCTAGGCTTCAAATCCTTTAGATATTTTCTCATCCCTTCACTTTCAAACTGAAAAGTACCTAGTGTCCCACCTTTTTGATAAAGTTTATAGGTAACAGGATCATCAAGAGGAACATCATCTAAGTTATATTCTTTTCCATGATTCTCTTTTACATACCCTATTGCCGTTTTTAAAATGGATAATGTTTTAAGGCCAAGAAAATCCATTTTCAACATCCCGGCATTTTCAATAACGCTACCATCAAACTGAGTTACTGTTAAGTCGGCATCTTTGGCTGTACTTACAGGGATATATTCAGTTAAATCATCCGGAGCAATGATAATTCCTGCGGCATGAATTCCGGTATTTCTCACTGACCCTTCTAATACATGAGCCATTTTCAGGGTCTCTGCTTCTAAGCCTTCTCCTGCTTTTATTTCACGCAGTTCTTTTACTTCAGAAAACGCGTCATCAAGTGAGGTACCAGGGCGTTCCGGAACCAGTTTGGCAATTCGGTCTGCATCAGAAAGCGGAAGGTCCAGCACCCGTGCTACATCTCGTACCGATGAACGAGCGGCCATAGAACCAAAGGTAATGATATGGGCTACCTGATCTTTTCCATATTTATTCACCACATACTCGATTACTTTTTGCCTGCCGTCGTCATCAAAATCGATGTCGATATCAGGCATAGATACACGTTCTGGATTTAAAAAACGCTCAAAAAGTAAATCGTAAGTAAGAGGGTCAATATTTGTGATCCCTGTACAATAGGCTACTACCGAACCAGCAGCAGACCCTCTTCCAGGCCCTACATACACCCCCATATCTCTGGCAGCGGCAATAAAGTCCTGAACAATCAGAAAGTAGCCGGGGAAACCCATGTCTTTTATAATTCCAAGCTCGAGGTCGATCCGTTCCTTTACCTCATCTGAAAAATCTGGGTATCGGCTTTTAGCTCCTTCTAAAGTGAGATGTCTTAAATAATCGTCTTCATTATCAAAACCTTCCGGGATATCAAATTTTGGTAAGATTACCTCTCTTGCCAGTTTAATAGGTTCTATTTTATCGACTATCTCCTGTGAGTTTATAATAGCTTCGGGCATATCGGCAAATAATGCCGTCATTGCCTCAGTATCTTTGAAATAAAATTCCTCATTAGGAAAGCCATACCTAAATTCCCGGCCTTTGCCAATAGGAGTACTCACCAATGTTCCATCATCAATACATATGAGTGCGTCGTGTGCTTTGGCATCCTCCTCTTCCAGATAAAACACATTATTACTAGCTACAAGCTTTACCCCATACTTTTGAGAAAATTCTTTGAAGATCTCATTTACCCGGTGTTCCTCATCAAGGCCATGATTAACCACTTCCAGATAGAAATCATCTCCAAACACCTCCATCCACCAGGCTAACTCTTCTTCCGCGAATTGTTCACCTTTATTAAGTATTAAGTCCCCTAAAAGACCCCTCGTATTTCCACTTAAACAAATGAGATGCTCACTATGTTGTTTAATGACTTCTTTATCAACCCTGGGAAATTTATAGTAATAACCTTCGGTAAATCCTATCGAGCATAATTTGGTAAGGTTCTTATATCCTTCCTGGTTTTTCGCCAAAAAAGGTATTTGGTATCGACGATCTTTCTTTTCGCGTGTAAATTTCTTTTGATGGCGATCGTCAACTACATAAAACTCACAACCTAAAATTGGCTTTATTTCTACAGCATGTGCTGCAGACGCGAATGCAAAAGCACCATACATGTTGCCTTTATCCGTGAGGGCCACAGCAGGCATCCCGAGGTTCTTAGCTTTTGCCACCAATTCTTTCACGCCCGCAGTTGCTTGCAATACCGAGTATTTTGAATGACAGTGTAAATGGGTAAAAACTACATCTTCATCAAGTACTACCTCAGAGCGTAAATCCTTCTCTCTGTCTCCTCCCGCTTCATTTCCTTGGTCTTCTTTTTTTTTTATACGAGAAGGCGAAACCAGATCTATGTAATGATCTCTTACAATGTAGCTTTGAGAGGATTCGTATAGCTTAGCATCCAACGGAAAATTAATATTGATAACCCCCAAGCGTACCAGCTCCAAGAAAGAGCGAGTGGTAGCCTCAACATCAGCAGCTGCGTCATGAGCATCATCAAAATCTACCCCAAATAATTTCTTGTGGAGTTCAGTTAACGTGGGCCATTTATATCCCCGGGCACCTGGTATGGCACAATATTCTGTACTCTCATCTTTCGTGTCTATTTTTGGAGTATCCATGATCCCGGAAGCCACCTTTTTCCGAAGAAATTCTGCTCCCATTACTTTTTCATCAAAAGAGACATTATGCCCGATTAAGAAATGGGCTTTATTAATGTCCTTTCGGAATTCAAGCAAAACAAACTCAAGATCATGACCTTCTTCCATCGCTCTTTTAGTAGAAATGCCATGAATTTTTTCTGAATTAAATGGGATCGTAAAGCCTTCCGGTTTTACGATATAGTTCCCACTACTCATCAACTTCCCGGTATGATCGTGCAGCTGCCAGGCTAATTGAACGAGTCTTGGCCAGTTATCTAAGTCAGTTATGGGTGCCGAATAATCACGGGGAAGCCCCGTAGTTTCAGTATCAAAAATCAGATACATACAAATAATACTTTTTCAGTGTCTAATCTGTTATAAAAGCTGTAACAGAATAACGTAATTCATGTTTAAAAGCTCCAAATTTGTTACCATTACATGATAAATTTTAAAGAAGGGAAAATACAATGACCAAAAAAATACTACTTACAATCTCTGCTCTTTTTATTACTCAGTTAAGTTTTGCTCAAATCGAATTTGATGATTATGTAAGCCAGGTCGGAGAAGCTATGGATGGTACCACTATCTATGCATTTCAAGCCACTGAAGTTGAAGGAAACCCATTACTTTTTGATGAATTTGTAAGAGGGGTTTTGGTTTCAGGTAATTCGCAAACTGTACCTGTTAACCTCAACATCGACCTGGCCAATAACCGTATTTTAGTGAACAGAGGAAACAAACTTATTGGTATTGAAAATTCTGCGGTATCTGCCATTAAGATTATGACGCCTTCGTTAACCTTTAAAAACGGTTTCCAAACAGGTGGAAAAGACGACCTTAACAAGTACTCATTATTCAAAGTTATTCATGAAGGTGATAATGTTACCTTTTTAAAGCATACAGGGGTTAGTCTGCAAAAGGATGTTTCCTCTTATTCAACAGCTACTAAAACAGACGCCTTTATTCAGTACACTGCTTACTATGTCATTAAAGATGGAAAGTTTGATCGCGTTAAAATGAGAAAGAGAAATGTCCTCCGACTATTTGATGACAATCGCAAGGCTGTCGATACTTACGCAAAAGAGAATAAGCTGGATTTCAAAGATGATGAGCATTTAGCACTTATGTTCAAATATGCAGAGTCTCTTGCTTTAAATAACTGATATATCTAGTCGATTAATTTTAATCTAAATACTATAAATCAGTTTACTTTCTTATTGAATACACATATAATGCACATATATTTATATATGTGCATTTTTTATGTCCGGATTACCCTCTTATTCTCCCATAGCACCTCAAAATAATTCTGAGCTACTCAAGCTTTCCCGAAAAATTGAAACCGGCTTCCCTTCTCCCGCCGGAGATCATTTGGAAAAAGCATTAAGCCTGGAAGAGCTGATTGTACAAAGACCTACTTCTACATTTTATGTGCGAGCCGATGGAAATGCCATGAAAGCTGCTGGTATTTATCATCAAGATATCTTAGTGGTAGACCGTTCTCTTACTCCACAAAACGGATCTATTATCATAGCTTCTTATGAGGAAGAAATCATTATCCGGAGACTTGTCATAAAAGGAGCGAATACCTTCTTAACCACTGGAGATATTAAACACCCGCCTATCTTTATTTCTCAGGATACAAACTGGATGATTTGGGGAATAGTCACTCATTTAATTCATCGTTTTCGCCCGGTAGATGAAGCAGAATCGAAACAAGAGCCTGTTTATGAAGTGGATTAATATCGAATCAAAATTTTTTCCAAAATGTTTTTAAAAGCCCCTACATCAAATCCGTCAGGGCTGGCTTATGCCATGATCGACTGCAATAATTTCTATGCCTCTTGTGAACGAGCATTTGATCCAACCTTAATTGGTAAACCAATAGCTATCCTTTCGAATAATGATGGTTGCGTAATCGCACGTTCAGAGGAAGCAAAAGAAGCTGGCATACCTATGGGAGCTCCGGAATTCAAATACCGAAAGGAATTCAAAGAAAAGAGGGTCCAGATTCGATCTTCCAATTACGCACTTTATGGAGACATGAGCCATCGGGTGATGGAAACTCTTCGCTCCCTCACTCACGATATTGAGATATATAGTATTGACGAAGCCTTTGCCGAACTTTCCACTAATATTTACCCCCAACTGACTACCTATGGCCAAGTGCTGAGACAAACTATTTTCAAGTGGACCGGGCTTCCTGTTTCAGTTGGAATAGCTCCAAGTAAAACCCTCGCTAAAATTGCCAATCATATTGCCAAGAAGAATAAACCGTTTGATGGAGTATTAGATTTAACTACCCACCCCAATCTGAATGAGTTTCTAAAACAAACACCAGTACAAAATATTTGGGGCATTGGACAAGGATTAACCATTCGTATTAATCGATTTGGAATCGAAAATGCATTCCAGCTTAAAGAAACGATCAACAACCGAAAATGGGTTCGAAAGCACCTGGCTATAACGGGATTAAGAACTGTGTTAGAATTAAACGGAATCCCGTGTTCAGGACTTGGAACAGGAAGAGACTCTCGAAAAGGCATCCTCACTTCCCGAATGTTTGGTAAACCACTATATGATTTAGGAGATGTTCAGGAAGCAGTAGCTACCTTCGTAAGTCGTGCAACTGAAAAACTACGAGCCCAACATTCGGTAGCGTCAAATATCAGTATTAATCTTATTGGAGATAAATACGATAATATTCGCGGGAAATATAAATTTGGAGCTGGGTATGCCCTGAGAGTTCCCACCGCCCATACCCCCACCCTTATCCATGTTGGTAAAATGCTCACCCAAAAAGCATTCGAGGAAGGCCGAAAATATAAAAAGGCTGCTGTGATGCTGACGGGTATTGTGCCTAATAGTGAAGTTCAAATGGATCTTTTTGATCCGGAATTATATACCAAAAAACAGCACCGTTTAATGGAATGTATGGACCGTATCAATTCTAAGTTTGGACGTAATTACGCTGCATTTGCAGCTACAGGCCTACATAAAAAGGGAGATCATCGAAATAAGTGGCTGATGAATCAAAACCATCTCAGTAACAGATATACCACACGCTGGGATGAACTTTTGGTAGCTAAAACGAAGCTATCTTTATGATCGAATTAAGAATATTCAACAAGGAATAAGGAAATAAAAATATTGAAAAGAGAACAATGTTCAATGTTCAATGTTCAATGTTCAATGTTCAATGTTCAATGTTCAATGTTCAATGTTCAATGTTCAATGTTCAATGTTCAATGTTCAATGTTCAATGTTCAATGTTCAATGTTCAATGTTC
>RHLJ01000007.1 GCA_003712055.1 Balneola sp. | reverse complement strand
TCCCTTTTCACTGTCCCTTTTCACTGTCCCTTTTCACTGTCCCTTTTCACTGTCCCTTTTCACTGTCCCTTTTCACTGTCCCTTTTCACTGTCCCTTTTCACTGTCCCTTTTCACTGTCCCTTTTCAACTCAGTGATTATCTTTCCGGTATGCCGTTTAACAAATTTGTAAAGGGAGTGCTCATTTGCAAATCCAAATTCCCAAGCTACACAATAAAAGATTTCAACTCCTAATTTGCTTGGCCAATCCATCTTTACCATCTTATTGTCTATTTTTATGAGCACCATTCCAGCCTTTATGACCGAATTGTTTCCAGCCAGGGTACGAGCAAGTGCTACCAGCGTGAGTTATAATATCCCTTATGCGCTCTTTGGAGGAACAGCTCCTATGGTAGCCGTCTGGTTGATCTCTGTGACTGGTAATCCTGTTGCAATTGCCTGGTATATCATCGCTGTTTCTTTACTTGCTTTCTTTATAGCCATTACCGTAAAAGAGACAAGAGGAACGTCAATTCAGTAATATACTTGTACCTTCTTTTACTTATAGAAAAAATCGTCAACTATATTCGTTTTGAGAGAACCTTAATTAAATTCTAAAATAGATACATTAAGCTCACCAGAATCATCCTCAACTGTTATGCCATAAATGCCATTATCGTTAACCCCTTTCATAAAAAAATTAGAAGGGGTTTCAATTTTTTCCATTTGTTCTAATTCTAAATTATAACGTAGAATGAAGCTTTTTTCATTTCTATATTTGGTAAGCGGAATGTAGAGGAAATCCCCTCTTGCATAAATAGAACTATAGAACGGAAGAAACTTTCGTTCTTTAAAGTACTTTTCATATTCAGGATATTGGGTAAAAAACATTGAATATTTTGATAGTACATATTCTGTAGCGAGCTGATTGTTAAGATTGTCTGGAATTTCGGGAATGTTTATTTCAGATATTTCCCTGTTTTCAATACTTATTACTTTAAAATTCAAATTTTCCGCATTTCCAAAAAACAGCTTTCCATCAGAAAAATTCCAAACCGTTTCATTTCCGAATAAATTCTCGGTAAAAAATTTATTTCCATTTAATTGGGTTTCTATCAATTCTGAACCCTCAACATCAAAAAACTCTTCTTTTGTTGTAAATGAATTGTTAAGGGAGAACACTTTTACCCTATTTTTTGATACATCACCCCCACTCTGTTCTAGTTGATGGAATACTCCTACATGCATACCTTTTATCCCATATAAATTCTGGAGCCTTAAACCTCCATAATTTGGCAAAGAAATTGTATGTAAAAATTCAAGACTATCAGCTTCAAAGTTGTAATAAGTAAATCTTTTTGACCTTTTATCTAAAACCTGTAGTACTTTATCCTCTTCATATACATGCAAATCATTAATTACTGAAAATTCTCCCGGACCTCGACCAATACCTCCTGCCCGATCCAGAATTGTACCATCTTTCTTAGCCATATATAGGGTCCAATTACTATGATCAATGAAAAATATTTTATCTGAGACAGTATTATTAATATTGCTATGTATGGTATTTATACTTTCATCATTTATATAAATATCAAATTTATCCACTTTAATTGACGGTAAATCAAAAACATATTTATCGAAGTTATTTGTAAAATTATTTTTATGTGTATCAATACAGTTAAACAATAATACAGTAACAGTTGAAAGAATTACTTTAGAAAAAAATGAATAAATTTGATTCATAGAAACTTGATTAACTTGAAGTTCACTGCAAACCTTCTTAGAAGCTTTGCAACCGTTTACGTTCCCCAAATAATAAAAAGCTTGGGTTTCTTCGTCATATGGGTTTGCGTCATAACAATCATTATAGATATCAATGCATTGATTTGGTGATGCTGACAAAATACCAAAAAGCATCAGAGACATTAGAATCGTTATTTTTTCATTTTGCAATCCATTTTGTTAAGGGTTACTAAAAAAGTATTTAAATTTTCATTTCCTTTTTTCTTTTTCATTGTCCCTTTTCAACTCAGTGATTGTCTTTCCGGTATGCCTTTTAACAAATTTGTATAGGGAGTGCTCATTTGCAAATCCTAATTCACGGGCTATACAATAAAAAATTTCGTTACTTGATTTACTGAGGCATTCTTCAATCTTAAGGAGCTTCTGTTCTATAATTATTTGCTTGGCACGCTTTCCATAATAATCTCGGATCTTGGTTGAAAAGTACTTCTCACAATTAAAACTCATCTTTTCAGCCCATTCTGAGACTGTTACAATTTCTGTGATGTTCTGCCCCAATACATCAAGAGCATTCTCTATCTTGTGCATTTAGTATTTAGTTAATTACCTATTGGCTTTGTTAATAACTACCTGATCTCTCCTTACTAAGACGCATATAATGAAGGGATTATTTTTTAAAGTTCAAAACTATTTTCTGGTTTTCATCTTTCTATATTCATGGGGCTCAATTACTTATTTACTGGCAGAAAATGCATTTCCATTGTGGTATGTCATTTAGGAATTATATCGACGGAGCTCTTCGCCCTTCCTCCTTATCCCGAATATTTTTGGGGGAAGGTGGACAATCTCCGCGAATAAGGTTTTGTCAACGAGACTGCTCAGGACTAGCTGTCACTGCGTCCTTCGCAAGTATGCTGCTAAAGACGTGCCTAACATCTACAAGAAGACCTATTCCTATATAAAAAAAGCCCCTCATGCTAAGCATAAGAGGCTTTTGAATTTGATAAGCTTCAACTTTTACATCGAGCCTAAGTCTTGTAGTGTATTAACAAGCATCTGGACTTTCTCAGAATCGCCGGCACCAGCTGCCATTCCACTAATCCTGTTGGCTAGCACAGAGAATATCTTAGAATTACCTGTAGATTCTGCATTTGCTAATGCCTGACGGATCGCAGTAATGCTTGCAGCATCTAAACCATTATCACGGTCTAACTGATCTAAATAAGCTTTAGCCAAAACAGGAGTAGATGGCCACTCAAACATTGGGTGTCCCTGAGCATTCAGATAATCCAGCACTACGGTTTTAGAAGCTTCAATTTCATTAACAGTTAGGTATGGACTTGGAGTAAGATCGAAGATGTCAAGTCCACGAGAGATCTCAGAACTTACAATCATGCCATTGTACCAGTATACTGACCAGCTGCCACCAGACTGCATTCTTTCAGCAGATACAGGCCCGCGATCGTGAAACGCAATTTCAACTGGGTTAGCAGGATCAGTCCAGTCAAATACTGAAATACCGCCCTGATACCACGCCTGAACCATAATGTCGCGGCCAGGAATAGGAATCATAGAACCGTTGTGAGCTACACAGTTTTCCTCAGTAGTTTGCGGAGCAGGAAGTTTATAGTAGCTTTGGAAATCAAGCTTTTTGTCCTCAGTAATAGTGAAGATTGCATTTGCTCCCCACTCATAAGGATCAGACTCACGGCACTTAGGCTGGCCACCACCACCCCACTCATCAGTAAATAGAACTGCGCTACCATCATTAGTAAAGGTAGCAGAGTGCCAGTATGAGAAGTTAGAATCAGCAACAGCATCGATTCGAACAGGGTTTACAGGGTCGGAGATATCCAATAGCAATCCATATCCTTCACATGCACCACCAGCTAAGCCAATTTCAGGGTAAAGTGTGATATCATGGCACTGGTTTGGCCCACGATCAGATTCACCTGTACCAAACATTTCATTGATCATGTTGGTTGCGTTTTCACGAACATAAGCAGTGTCTTCAGCAGTAGGAGTAGTTCCTTCTCCTCCTCTTTCAACAGCTCTGTTTTGAATTAATCTTCCGGCAAATCCCCAGTTTAGTACACGCTCTGTTCCGAGACGGTAAAAAGTGATTGCTCCGTTCTCTTTTGCAACTCGTAACGCTTCTTTATCAGCAGGAGCAAGTCCATGGGTAGGAGGAGCTGTTAAGTCCTCGAAAATTCGAGGAGAGCTGACGATAGCCGCATCTTCGGGGCTAGCAAGAGGAACTTTAATTACTTCAATTCTGAATAATGCAGAATTTGGATCGTCTTCAGGAAGAGCGTTTGAACATCCAGGTAATTCTTCATCCGGACGGATACCTGCTGAACCAGATACGTACACATATACATTGTCATTATCATCCGGATCTTTTAGTACAGAGTGAGTATGTGAACCACGGCACGTTTGTACGTTAGCGATGTACTCAGGATTTTGGATATCAGTGATATCGAAAATTCTGATACCACGAAGTCTGTCTTGAGAAACAGCTTCCTGAACACCTTGAGTACCACAATCAAGACGACCACCAAATCCTTCACCAGAAACAAACATCAGGTTTTCGTATACAGACACGTCACTTTGAGAAGCAGGGCAAAGATAATCTTTCACTAATTCAGGAGATGTAGGGTCTGTTAGATCCCAAATCATCACACCGTTGTAGTTTCCTTGAAATGCATAAGGGCCCTGAAAGGCTAAATCGGAATTAGTAACACCCAGAAAGTCTTCTGCCGGGGGAGTTGTAGATAGCATTTCCATATTCCAGATTGCTTCCTCCGCATCAAAAAGTCCGGCACCTAATCCTACCCTTGGGTCTGGACTTGGAGCACTTATCTCATCTAGTGTTGCTACCTGCGGAGCAGTAAATGGAGCCTGAGTTGTTGGCGCCGATGGTGAACAAGCATATGCTACTACCACCATAGCTAACAATGAAGGAACCATCATTTTTTTGAATGAAAAATTATTCATGCTGTTATGTATTGGTTATTGAGTTATTGATAAATGTAATTAGTCAAATTCTTCGGCTGGAGTAATACCCAGGAGCATTAATTTCATACGTTCGATTTCTGTAATCTGATCAACATTGATATCAGTTGCTAATCGAAAAGACCCTTCATCCTGAACTGCACCATCCGTACTGATTAGTTTTTCAACCATTGTAACGGCTCCCATGTGGTGCTGTATCATATACTCCAAAAATAAACGGTCGAAATCGATGCCTTTGGCTTCCGATAATTCAGCCAACTGCTCTTGGGTAAGCATACCCACCATATTCATATGGTCGTGATTACTATGCCCTCCATGAGCACCATGTCCTTCGTGCCCCATATGTTCTCCACCTTCTGTATCAATCATAAGCATTAACCCTTCGATACGAACTTTTGGCACGGGCTGTCCTCGATCTCTTAGCCAGGTTTGCATTGTGGCAATTTCATCTTTCTGGGCATTGATAATTCTTGAAGCCAATCGTTGAACTTCCGGACTTGCGCCATTCTTTGGTGCCAAGTCAGACATAATAAGTGCCTGCGCATGATGCGCGATCATACCAGTCATGAAGTCAACATCTGCCTGTACAAAATTCATTTTAGACTCTTGAATCCGTTGCCAGTATAACTCCTCTAGTTCTTCAGCAGAAGGTGATTGAGAAGTGGTTGCATCCTGAGATTCACTTGAAGACGAATTATCCGCTACTCCTTGAGAGCTTTTACAAGCAAAACCGGATCCAATCAAAAGGATAAAACAGAATGTTAAATATTTGTTTGTATTCACAGTACTATGCGATTATGATTTGATTGCTAACCGAAGATAATAAGCTCAAAAAAAGAGAAAAACCATCTTTTCAGACCATATTGGAATCTTTTTACGAGCATTCGCTAATCCCAAAAAAGAATGATTACAAAAGCTTTATAGTCGTAGCCAGCAAATACTCTAATTAAACTTGATAAATTTCTATATTCGCATTTCTAAAATCGAACCTTTAAACTTTCCTCAATGGGTAATCTAGAAGCATCTGTACAAGAGAAAATCGATCAATGGCTAACTGGTGGATATGATGAAGAAACAAAAGCATCCATCCGGCACATGTTGGATACAGAACAGTTTACTCAATTAACGGATGCTTTTTACAGAGATCTGGAGTTTGGTACAGGGGGGCTTCGGGGAATAATGGGGGTTGGCTCAAACAGGGTAAACAAATATACCTTTGGTATGGCTACACAAGGTCTTAGCAATTTTCTTAAAAAGACCTACCCCAATGAACAAATCAAAGTTGCTATTGCCTATGATTGCAGGAATAATTCAGATACCCTGGCACAAGTTGTAGCTGATGTGTTTTCGGCCAATGGTATTTACGTCTATTTCTTCGAAGCCTTGAGACCCACTCCGGAGTTGTCCTACGCTATCCGTGAGCTTAGTTGCCAAAGTGGAGTAGTACTTACTGCTTCTCACAACCCTAAAGAATACAACGGTTATAAGGCTTATGGTGCTGATGGGGGTCAATTTGTTGCACCTTATGATAAAATGGTGATGGAAGAGGTTCAGAAAATTTCCAACGTTGAGGAAGTGAAGTTTGAGGGAAATCCTGAAAACATTGAGAGTATTAGCGAAGAAATTGATCAAAAGTACTTAAATGAGTTAGTTAAGCTTTCGGTTTCCAAAGAAGCCATCCAAAGGCAAAAAGATCTTAGTATTGTCTTCTCCCCTATTCACGGTACCGGTGGAGTTTCGGTTCCTCCTGCTCTAAAAGCATATGGCTTTGAGAATGTAACCCTGGTTGAAGAGCAGATGGTTGTTGATGGTAATTTCCCTACAGTGGTGTACCCAAACCCGGAAGAACAGGAAGCGCTAAGCATGGCCATGGCTAAAGCAAAAGAGATTGATGCTGAACTTGTAATGGCTACCGATCCTGACTCCGATAGAGTGGGTATTGCAGTAAAAAATGATAAGGATGAGTGGATTCTGTTTAACGGAAATATGACTGGAACCCTGATTATCAATTACATGCTTACCGCCTGGAAAGAAGCGGGTAAGCTCACTGGAAATGAGTACATCGTTAAAACCATTGTTACTTCCTACCTCATCGATAGAATAGCTGGATCTTATGGAGTAGAGTGTTACAACACCTTAACCGGATTTAAATACATTGGTGAACTAATCACCGAATTGGAGGGCAAAAAACAATTTATTGCTGGTGGTGAAGAAAGCTATGGATACTTAATCGGTGAGCATGTTCGAGATAAAGATGCAGTAGTATCAGCAGTAATTATTGCTGAAATGGCCGCCTACTACAAAGACAAGGGCAGCAGCCTATTTGAGGCTCTACTGGAAATGTATGTTGAACATGGTTTTTTCAAAGAGAAACTGGTTTCCGTTACCAAAAAAGGGAAAGCAGGTGCAGAGGAAATACAGCAGATGATGGCTAATTTCAGAAGTAATCCTCCTCAGAGTTTAGGTGGTTCAAAACTAACCATTCTTAAAGACTACCAGACTCAAAAAGAAAAGAATCTTGAGACCGGAGAGGTAACTCCAATTGACCTACCTAAAGCCAATGTGCTTCAGTTTATTACAGAAGACGGAGGTATTGTCTCCGCCCGGCCTTCCGGAACAGAGCCAAAGATTAAATTCTATTGCAGCGTAAATACCTCTCTCGAAAGTGCGGATAAATATTACGAAACAGATGCCTCTTTGGGCTTCGTGATAGATTCTATGTTGAAAGATTTGGGTGCATAAACGTATATTCGCGAAATTAATCGCTAATTAAGGGTACGACAAAATGATAAAAAGAATATCTTTAGGCATTGCTATGCTCACGATTCTGTGCATTCCAACACAGGCACAATCTTATACCGATGTGGTATGGACTCAAATCCAAAATGCTTATGATAATATCTCCGATAGAGGTTATTCAGTAAAAAATTACATCATTGGGACTATCAATGAGGGTTCAGATAATGACTGGACATTCTACCTCGATTCTTCAAAAGAATATGTATTCCAGGGATTTTGTGATGAGGATTGTGAAGACTTAGATCTTTACCTGTATGATTCGGAGGGTAATGAAATGGACTCTGATATAGAGGAAGATGATTACCCGGTTGTATACCTCGATTCCGAACGATCCGGACGATACAAAGTTTCTGTTACGATGTATTCTTGCTCTGTTGAGCCTTGCTATTTCGGCTTAGCGGTATTCCAGAAGTAATTAGGCACTTTTGTTTTAAGGTCATCCTGAGCATACCTGCGAAGGATCTAATCAACTATTCGTTTAGATTCTTCGGCAGTAGTCCTCCTTCCAAAGTAGTCGTACGAAAGATAGGCCTCAGAATGAAAAATACATTACTTCGGAATTAAGTCACAGAACCAGAATCCCATCTTATTAGGGTCTGATTCATTTGAAAGCCTGCAATCATTATTATCGGGATCAGGATTTTTATATCTCTTGAGTACTTTTTCGCCAATCTCAAATGAAACCGGGGTTTCAAAAATAGGCCCATCAAATACAAAACTGTGGAATTCTCCGTATTCGCCACATGGGTCTACTCCGTCCGGGAGATCTTTTACGAACTCCTTGTCAATAATTCGACCGACAAATTCTTCACCTAGTATTTGATCCTTTACGCAAACCGTAATCGCTTTAAAGCCCAGGTCGATAAATTCGCTCACTAGTTCCTGAGTATCTCTCTTCCATAATGGAAATACCGCATTAAATCCAATTTTATTCAACTCATTCACCCGATAATCTTTTAAGTCTTCTAAAAAGATATCTCCAAAAATAGAATGCGTGAAGCCTTCAGCTTTATACCCATTCATTGTCTCCGACATTGCTGAGTTATACTCATCCATAGAAGGCATTTCCGGTAACTGAAGAGCAAACAAAGGGATCTTGAGTGACCGGGCTTGGCCCTCAATTAGTTCTTGTCTTACCCCATGCATAGCCAAACGACTATTACCCCCATTCACCGTACTCAATAACGATTCAATGGAATAGGTAGGATCCCTAAGAATATGAAATAGAGCGAGGGAACTGTCCTTTCCCCCGCTCCAATTAAATACCGATTTATGAATCATTTTATCCCAAGTTTTATCAATTCAATAGCTTTCGCTTTATGAGAGATTCTCTTTGGGAGATTGAATATCTCGGGGTGAAATAATGAAGCCAGTACTTCAATGCCATCTACTAAAGTGCCAGCAGAAGACTGAGTAAATAAATCAAAATCTACCAGGTATACTTCACCGTTTCTGACTGCCGAAACCTGATCCCAGCCTTTCTTGTTAACAAGGATATCGATTTCTTCAGCTGCCCTTTCAATATTGAACCCACATGGAGCAATTACCAGGACTTCAGGATCGTATTTAGCAATTCGCTCCCATTCCATTCGAATGCTATCGCTAGATGGGTTAGAAAGCATATCTACTCCGCCTGCATATCCAATTTGATGAGGAATCCAATGACCACAATTATAAATCGGATCAATCCACTCCAATAGCGAAACTCTTCTGGGAAGTGTTTTATGCTTACGAAGTGTATCAATGATTAAATCAATACGCTGTTGAAGGCCTCCTAAATACTGATAAGCAACTTCTTCTTGTCCTACTGCCTTGGCAATAGTAAGTGCATTGTCAAATACATCATGTAAGGATTGTGGAGTAAGAGAAATCAACTCAGGTTGTTTAGGAAGTTTGGCTACAGCCCTCGACGTACATTCTGTATCAATTTGGCACACATCACATACATCCTGGGTAAAAATTACATCAGGAGCAATTTCTTGTATTAGCTCTTCATCCACATAATAGAGGCTCTTTCCACTTGCTTTGCTGGCAGAAAAGATCTTATCAATCTCTATACTCGAATAGTTCTTTCCTTCCAGAACACATCGAACTACCGGTGGCTTTTCGCTCAAAGCCTGCTCAGGGCACTCGAATGTGATGCCCTCAAGCATACCATCTAGCTTCATATCATACATCATTTGAGTAGCTGCGGGAAGAAAAGAACATACCTTCATGACTATTGAGTTATAGTTTTGGGTTGAAGAGACCGAAACTTATAGGAAGCCCATTCAAACGAACCAAAAAGAACCACTCCATAAATCAAAGAACCTCCAAGAAATCTAATCTCATAAGGAATAGCCGCAACCAGGCAAGCCCAAAAACCTGCCAATGTTTGGGGATAAATAGTACTTCCAATCCAAACTCCGATATCTGTTACTATCCAATGAATAAATACGATGAGTAATGAAGATCCAATAAATCGAAGAACGCTTTTATTGGGGTGCAACCATTTGCCAACCAAAACCATAAGGGCGAAAGCTCCATACACCCAAATAAATCCATCATAGAAAAACTTCCATTCTCCGAAAAAAATAAATCGATTCATGAAAATATCGCTGATCCATATAGTAAGAAGTGGAAAGGCATACCCTTTCCAGCTCTTGAAATACACTCCTCCGAATAATGCCATAGCGCCAAGAGGTGAAAAATTACTTAGGATTGATACTTCACCTGATGATGAAATAAAAAACCTCCATGCTCCTGTTATCAAAATAAAGAGGAGCAATACTACAAATCTGGTATCTATTTTTAATTTTCCCATAATTATGCGATTAGAGTTTGAACCGAAGGCCAATTTTTGCATTTCTGCCCCAGGTTGCAAAACCGTAGGTTTCATTGTATTCGGTGTCAAAAATATTATTTAAATCTCCGACTATGGTTAATTGATTGGGAAGTATTGCATACGATACTTGAAGATTTGCTAACACATAGGCATCAAGTGTTACTTCATTCCCTGTTGAAAAATCGGTATCAGGTCGTTCCCCTACCACATCTACCAATGCATTGATGGTAAGATCGTCGATAGGCTGTACAGAAACCTGCATATTGAATCGGTGTTCAGGTCTACGAATAAGAGACTTTGTTTTTGAAGTATTCCCATTTCCATCATCATTGATAGTTTCACCCTTCAGGTACTGGTAGCCAGTAGACAAAGAAATTCCATCTGAAACAATTGCTTCCGCATCTATTTCGATACCCCAGAAATTTTGCTCGTTCAGGTTGAAATAGCTCCCAGATAAAAAATCCGAAGCAAACTGGAAAACAATAACATCATCTATACTTCGACGGAAGCCTTGCACTTTTACAAGCACTGTATTATCCAAAGCCCGGGTTTCTATACCACCTTCTAGAGAAAAGCTTTTTTGAGGATCTAAATCTGGATTTCCACCATAATTGCCTGGACTAAACAGCTCAGTTAACGTAGGTGCTTTGAATCCGGAGCTTACAGAAGCCAGTATTTTTATCTCCTCGGTGGCTTGAAAAGAAGGCGAGAAACTGAATGTAGAGTTATTCCCATACTCAGTGTGACTATTTAAGCGGTAGCCTATTTCTGCACTAAAACCGTTTATGTTATTAGCATAAAATGTCAGGTAAGGGCTGATAATATCCGCAGATTCTTCTACACCATTCGTACTGGCAGGTAATTGGTTATTCTGGTAGTTGAATCCTCCAAGAACACTAAATTGATCGCTGATAGTACCCGATGAATAAACATCTACATCATGAAAACGCCCTTCTGTATTAAAGGGGTCAAAACCGCTTATAAATTCACGTTGCGTTCTTGTGTATTGATAGGAGCCATTCACACGAACTCTATCCAAAGAATATCCAAACTGTACTCCAGGTACAAAACTCTTCAATTCAAAAGTATTATCCGGGGCATCAGTAAAAGCTGCTGCGTCATATTCACCATCATAGAAACTATAGTTTAGAAAGGGTTGAATAGAAAGGCCTTCTAATGGATTAACTATTAATCTGGTAGATATCGCATCCTGTGAAAACCCATCGTCATCAAACCCCGTTGCTCCCTCTGGCTCTTCTGCTTCTGAAGTACCATCAGAAGAAGCATGAGTATAGCTTACTGAATACCCAAGCATTTCATTGAGACTACCACGGAGAGCAATATCACTATTAAAACTATTATAGGTCCCATAAGAAAGACCTGCACTAAGATTTACGGTTTCCAGGCTCTCTTTTTTAGTAATGATATTGATTACACCTGCAATAGCATCAGTACCATAAAGTGTAGACTGACTGCCCTTTACTATTTCGATTTGTTCAATATTCCCAAGTGGAAAAAGTCGTGGATCATATGCTCCACCACTTCCAGAAGGATCATTAACAGGAACCCCGTCAATAAGTATTAGAGTGTATTGACCAGTAGCGCCTTGCAAATAAACTCCTTTTGCAGCAGTAGGATTACTTCCCGCACCGTTTACAACAATTCCACTCTGCTGGTGCAAGAGTTGTGCAAGATCAGCTCCCTGGAAGCGTTCGATTTCAGTTCTACTTATTATAGTAACTGATTTAGTTGTCTCCCTTGCTAATTGAGGGATCTTGGAAGCTGTAACAACTATTCTGTTCAAATCTAGTGCGTCAGCGACTTGTTTTTGAGCTTTTAAAGGGGTGCTCAATAAAACCCCTATTGTAAGTAATGTTATGATTTTGCTCATGGTTTTAAATTATGTGTTAACCGATGAGCTTTCGATAAAAAAGTGTGGAAACGATGGGGCTGCCGGTTCCTAGAGCCAGCAATCGAACCATTCCCGGCCCTTCCTCCGAAAGCCTGAATTCTGAAATACAAATAGGCAGGTCTTCTGGCTCACTCTTCATCAACGGCCTTCCCATCTCGACTACTGTCGGGACAGTGGCAATGTCAGGTTGATGATTTTCTGAGTTTACAGCTACGGGGATAGCTCCGGATTTACACCGGATTCCCTATTATTTTTTCTGTAAAGAAAAAACCTATTGCACGCCAATGATATAGGAATTTGCCGGGGATGTCAATCCAGAAATGCTGTTCTACTTTAGCTCAAACATTTTACCAGCTTTTTGAACTACTATGCCTTTCATTTCAAGCTGGAGTAGATTCACTAATAATTGGCTTACATGCTCGGAAAGGGTATCTGCAAGAACATCGATTTGAAGAGCTCCTTTTTCCAGAGTTTCGCAGATTTTCTTATCCAGTTCACTCAAATCTTCTTTTCTCCATTGAGCTATTGGTTTGGGGGATGGCTTAGTTTCACCTTTCTTTTTTTGAGCTACAGGAAGTTCATCCAGAATATCATGTATTGATTGTACCAACTTAGCAGCTCCTGTTTTGATTAAATAATTACATCCCGTTCCAGAAGCATTGTCCAAAGTGTGCGGTATGGTAAATACTTCCCGGTTTTGATCGAGCGCTAAATCAGCAGTAATCATACTACCTCCCTGAATACCTGATTCAACTACTAAAACTCCCAGACTCAATCCGCTCACTATTCTATTTCGAATCGGAAAATTTCCAGGTTCTGGTTTAGCTCCCGGAGAATACTCTGTAATTACGGCTCCACCATTTTTTACGATTTGATTTGCTAAATCTGCGTTGCTACGCGGATATAGATTATCTATGCCCGACCCAAGAACAGCTACTGTTGATGCATTGGCTTCAAGAGCAGCTTTATGTGCAATACTATCTATTCCTTCAGCCAATCCGCTATAGATGCATAATCCCTCCTCACCAAGCTCTTTGGAAAGCTTTTCGGCCATTTTTCTACCATACAAAGTAGTATTCCGAGTTCCTATTACACCAATACCTGGCTTTGAAAGTGCGTTGGCATCACCTTGTATCCAAAACAAAACAGGTGGGTCATAAATCTGTTTAAGTAACTCAGGGTACTCCGGATCAAGTAGCGTAATTATCCTGGATCTGGTTTTTTTGGTGTCCTTTAGTATAGAATCTACTTCATCCCATTTATTAAATGATAAAATGGACAAAGCGGATGCTTCACCGATCCCTTCGACCTGACGAAGTTCTTGTTTGGTCAAAGAAAAGATAGAGCCCGGATCTTTGACGGTTTGAACGAGTTGTTTTACTCGCTTCGGGCCAAGCCCATTTATTAAATTTAGAGCGAGTAATGTTCTAAGATTCTGAATTGAGTTCTTTTGCATATTGTATGAGTCCCCAAAGAGTTTCCCTTAGTTCATCAATACCATGACCAGTAGCCGACGAAATGTGAATAACGTGAATTTCCTCATCAATTTGCAACTCTTCTTCTAACTTAAATCCTTGTTTTAAATCCATCTTTGTTATTGCTAACACAGAGGGTTTATCAAGTAGATCAGGACGATAAGATCTAAGTTCATTTCGTAGTGCCTCGTACTCATACTCAATATCTGTTTCAGCACTTACCATAAACAGAAGCACATTATTGCGCTCAATATGACGCAGGAATTGAATTCCAAGTCCTTTTCCCTGGTGAGCTTCTTCAATTATCCCTGGGATATCAGCCATTACAAAACTTCGATAATCAGAAAAAGTGACTACTCCCAGGTTCGGTTCAAGAGTGGTGAAAGGATAGTCTGCAATCTTAGGTCTTGCCTCAGAAAGTGCAGAAAGCAGTGTGCTCTTACCCGCATTTGGAAAACCCACCAACCCTACATCAGCAATGAGCTTTAACTCTAATTCAACAACCCGTTCTTCTCCGGGCTTTCCTTCTTGGGCAAACTGGGGAGTTTGGTTAGTGGAGCTTCGAAAGTGCCAGTTGCCTAGGCCTCCTTTTCCACCTTCAGCTATTACCAGCTTTTGTTCATCCTCAGTTATTTCCCCTAATCGTTCTCTGGAATCTGCATCAAACGCTACCGTTCCGAGAGGTACCTCCAGGATAATGTCTTCTCCATCAGCGCCGGTTTTACGGCTTTTAGCCCCATGTATTCCGGCCTTCGCTTTGATATATTTTTTATATCTCAAATCCAGGATGGTATTAAGCTGAGCATTTCCTTTTAGAACGATGTTACCACCTCTACCACCATCTCCACCATCCGGACCTCCTTTTGGAACAAACTTCTCTCTTCTAAAATGGGCAGACCCATCTCCGCCTTTTCCGGCCGTAACATAAATCTTAGCGTAGTCTGCGAATCTCATTGTCTTGGTTATTGGGCATTAGTTATTGGTTAATGGTTATTGGGATATCAGTAACCATTAACCAATAACTATTAACGTTCTGAAACTTCTGGAGAGTGAAGAATTACTTCTTATTGAGAACGAGTTTCAAAAGCTTCGTCAGCTTCGATTTCATTTGTGTTCTTGGAACAATAAAATCTAAGAATCCATGCTCAAGTAAATACTCTGCTGTTTGGAAACCTTCTGGAAGATCTCGTCCAATTGTCTGTCGAACTACTCTAGGTCCCGCAAAAGCGATAAGTGCACCTGGTTCAGCAACATTGAAATCACCAAGCATAGCATAACTTGCAGTTACTCCACCAGTGGTTGGGTTAGTTAAATAAGATATGAATGGAATACCTTCTTCATCTAGTTGAGCAAGTTTAGCGGATGTCTTTGCCATCTGCATTAAGCTTAATACACTTTCCATCATTCGGGCTCCACCCGTTTGGGAAATGATAATGAGAGGAATTTTCTTCTCGCGGGCTTCATCAATAGCGATACCTAGTCGCTCGCCTACTACCGAACCCATGCTGCCTCCGATAAATCCAAAGTCCATACATCCCACAACCAGGTCAACTCCATTCATTTTACCAACAGCTACACGAGCAGCATCGCTTAGACCGGTTTTTTTTTGCGAATCTTCCAGTCTATCAGTGTACTTCTTACGATCAGCAAATGTGAGCGGGTCCGTGGGGAGTACATCGTTGCCGATTTCTTCAAACTTTCCTTTATCAAAAATGATGTCGAAATACTCTTTACTTCCAACTCTAAAATGATAGCCACTGAGCGGGTCAACGAATAAATTGTCTTCCAGCTCTCTTCGATGAATGGTTTCCCCTGTAGTAGGTACCTTTACCCAAACGCCTTCCGGCATTTCCTTTTTTTCAGAGGTTTGAATGTTATCGTCTTTTCTTTTAAACCAGGACATAGACTCCATTTTGAAAATTTCGTCAAAAATAAAGATTCTTCGAATCAATTAGGAATCTGAATACCTACTTTAAAGAACACTAAATAAGGGAATGATGAATACAGAACAACTTGTAAACGACTGGTTTGAGAAGTGGAACACAGGAGATTATATGAATCTCCCTGTAACTGCAGACTTTCAACATACCAGCCCATTTGGAACTATTAAAGGGAGAGATGCCTATCTGGAATTGGTTAAACAAAATGAGGATAAATTTCTAGGTTACCGATTTCAAATCCACGATCAGATATGTTCCGAACATTCAGGGTGTGTGCGATATACTGCAACTCAGGGAGAGGATTTTAAATTAGATGTGAGCGAGTGGTATTATATTAAAGATGGCCTTATCAAAGAAATCATTGCCTACTACCATATTGGCGAAATCCGGGAAGAGAGAGAGTTGGAATAAAGAATGAACAAGTTGAATGTTGAACAATTGAACACAGAACTTCGAAGTTCAATGTTCCTTGTTCAATGTTCAAAAACTAGTTGTACTTCTTTGGCATTAAACGAACAATTTTGCCTAACACTATTTACTGATCGCTATTATTAACCTGACTGGAGGTAACGTAATTAGGATCCAAGGCCTCTGGTGTCACCTTTTTGCAGTACTTTTTAAAATTCGGAAGCTGGTACAATTTTAGAAGGGAATTAGCAGAAACAGACCGTTCATCATAGATTTGGCTTTCATCAATTAGGCCTTCGGTTAATCGCAAGGTACCCGTCCCTACAATGACATCATCTGAAGAGATATTTTTTTCAAACTCTAATAGCTCAATAACTTTCGCCTCTCCCCTGGAAATCAACCGGCCTTTCTCTAAATCAAATGCCTGATGATATACATGAATGCGTCGGGCATCAATAATTCCATGAATCGTATGTCCTTCAGTACCTTCGGGACTGATTGCAAAAGAAGCTAAAGTGTCACAAGCAAAAAGAGGTACATCCAATCCAAACAAGAGTCCTTTAATTGCACTGGCACCAATCCGCAGGCCTGTATAAGATCCTGGACCATTGCTCACAAGAACTACATCAACCTCTTCCATTGTAAAGTTATGCTCTTCCATAAAACCCTGTGTGAACAAAAACACATTATCGGAATGGACTCCCCTCCCCTGTGTTCTGCGTTCATAGATTCTTCCCGTTCTGTCCTGGAAAGACACCGAGCAAACATTGGTAGATGTTTCGTAAGCGAGGATCATTGATTTCCTACAGTACTAGCGTCATCCTGAGGATACTTCCGAAGGATCAGCTGATTCTTCGCTGAAGCTCAGAATGACTTTTTTAATCATTTCAATGTATTGATAACCAATACGCCTTTATTAAAAATTCCAACTGCCCGGCCAACAAGTTTATTATCCAGATAAGGTGAATTTTTTGATTTGGAGTGCACATTCTCTTTAGTGAAGGTCCATTCTTCATCGGTATTGAAGAAAGTAAGATTAGCAGTAACCCCTTCTTCTATTTTTAGCTGGGGAAGGTTAAGGATCTCCCGTGGATTATCACTCAGCTTCTCAACCATCTGTTGAAGATTAAGCTTCTTGGTTTGAAGTAACTTCATATTTGAAACAGCCCATGCGGTTTCAAGACCAATAATTCCGTTTGGAGCGTAAATAAACTCTACTTCCTTTTCCTCAATAGCATGAGGGGCGTGATCGGTACAAATTACATCAATAGTTCCATCAACTAAACCTTCAATCATAGCATCTACGTCTTCTTGAGTTCGAAGTGGTGGGTGCATTTTGAAATTAGTATCGAACTTCTGGCGGTCGATTTCTTCATCTGTAAGATCGAAATGATGCGGGCAAACCTCGGTGGTCACTTTAATACCTTTGGCTTTTCCCTTCCTTACCAAATCAACCCCTTCTTTGGTACTGATATGTGCTACGTGTACATGACCACCAGTATATTCTGCTAATAGAATATCACGTGCGATCATTACTTCTTCAGCAATCCCCGGTGTGCCTTCCAGTCCTAATCTCGTTGATACTTTCCCTTCATTCATATGCCCCGGTCGGGAAAGTGCCAGATCTTCCTCATGATTTATAATGGGCACTCCCAGCATAGAGGAGTATTCCAAAGCCACACGCATTACCTGTGAATCATAAACCGGATCACCATCATCACTAAATGCAACTGCGCCCCCTTCTTTCATATCTCCCATCTCAGCGATGGATTTCCCAGCGCGATCTTTAGTCACACAACCAATTGGGTGTACATCTACTGCAGTTTCCTCTGCTTTTTTGATAATGAATTCCACTACATCTCGGGTATGGGTAGCAGGATTGGTATTAGGCATGCAAGCTACCGCTGTGAAACCTCCAAAAGCAGCGGCATCAGTTCCTGTTTTTATTGTCTCTTTATGCTCATAACCCGGCTCTCTTAAATGAACATGCATATCCATCCAACCAGGGCTTACATAGACCCCTTTAAAATCATGACTTTCTTCTCCTTTCCCGGCTTTCAGTCCTGTTCCAATTTCTTTAATTATCCCTTCTTCTATTCTTAGATCAACTGTTTCTTCCCCGGATTGAGTGGAAGTTACAGGGCGCAGGTTTTTAAGGAGCATGACTAAACTTTTTTAGGATTTTCAAAACATGCCAAATATAGGGCTTTCAAAGAACTGAAATAGGAGCTTTTATAGTCAATGTTTCTGATAAGATGATGTGTCCACTTCAGTGCGAGGGAATGAATCCCTTCGCTGGCGAACCTGAATTTTTTCTCACCAGTTTCTTTATTTCTGAAGAATAGCTTTCAGTTTTGTGATGTTTTTCCTGATTAAAAATATATGCTCTTACTCTTTTTATTTCGTTCTGACTCACAGAAAAAACACCATATCCTTGTTGCCAGGCAAAACCTTCTTTCCAGTTATATCTCTCGTTCAACCACTTCGAAGACCCTCCCTTTATAAAACTCATAACTTCTGCTACATTTTGAGTTGTTTTCAGTTTTATTAAAAGATGAATGTGATCTTTTACACCATTCACTACATCTACATAAATACCATGCTTTCTGCTTTGTTTTTTAACCCATTGACATAGCTCTCCGCGAATTCCCCAGCTAAGAAAAGGAATTCGGTCTTTTGTACTAAAAACTACATGTATCCAAATTGAATTATATGTTTTTGGCATTGCCAAGATATTAGTTAAGTAAGCAAGCGAAGGGATTCATTCCTTCGCTATATGGATTAGACCATACCCAATAAAACTCCTTACAGTATTCCTAAAAATTATTTCAGTTTATTGTCCCACTTAAGACCTCTCAATTGTTATTCTATAAATAAATATTTCAACATCATGATCTCCCGAGACTTCATCACTTTTTTTACCGAGCTGGAAAAGAATAATAACAAAGCATGGTTTGATGCCCACCGAAAGGAATATGAGCAACATGTAAGAGCTCCGTTTATAGAACTAGTTGAATCAGTGATTCCAGGTTTATTAGAAATTGAGGCTGATATCCTCCCGGACGCAAAAAAATCACTATTTCGTATAAATCGTGACATCCGCTTCTCTAAAAATAAAACTCCTTATAACCTAATGATGAAATCCGGCCTTTCTCCGGGAGGAAAAAAGTCAGAACGACCCGGTTTTTACCTGGGCATTGGAGCTGATAAGGTTCATATGGGTGGAGGGGTTTATCAATTAGATAAAACAGCCCTTAGAAATGTCCGGACGTTAATAGCCTCAAACACCGATGAATTTCTTTCCATCCTGGAAAATAAGGAGTTTACATCCCGGTTTGGTGAAGTTAAGGGAGAACAAAACAAACGTATTGATCCTGAATTCAATCCGGTGATAGAACAAACCCCGCTCATCCTCAACAAACAATTCTACGCTATGGCAACTTTGCCAACTTCTGAGTTTATTAAAGTACCTAACCAGGCTGAAGTACTTCTCGAGTACTATAGAGCTGTTCAGCCATTACATACATTTTTAACGAATGCTTTTACATGAAAAAATACATGCTCATTTTTCGGGGGCAGGAAGGGGTTGATACCTCAGATGAAGCACTAAGAGATCGGATACAGAAACACATTAATTGGATTGAAAAATTAGGCGATCAACACATTGACTCTCAACGGTTGGATGATCAGGGAGCTCATATTATTGATCATGAAACAGTAAATACTGATGGCGCTTTTATAGAGGCTAAGGAAATAATCCTGGGCTATACTATTATTGCCGCCAGAGATCTTGATGAAGCCATCTTTATGGCTAAAACCTGTCCTCTTCTCAACTGTTTTGAGATTATGGTTCGCCCGGTGGTCTAGATCTTCTTGGAGACTTTACCAATACATAATCTCCTGTAAATACCGCATAGGTTTTTCCATCATCCTCAATCACAGCATCTAAAGAAATACTAGCCTTTCCATCTTTCTCATAAGCTTTGAGAAACTTCCTTACTTCTTTTTTAGAAGGGATGACTATTCTGGCAGAGAAATCTCTGGTAATAGGCCGCTGATAGGTAGTTTGGGCTTTACTCCCAACAATTAACGGGAGTGGTTCAAAATGATCAGTAAGTAAGCGAATATAGGTCCAGCCCGCAGTTAGGAATAAACTATCTACACTGCCTCCAAAAGCTGATCGCATGTGGTTCACATTTAACTCAATTGGAGCTCTTAACTTTACTTCATTCGTAGACAGGCTTTGCACTTCAATTCCCATATTCCGGGTCATTGGAATATTATCGTGCAGATAATCTTGGACTTCTTGTTTGCTTAGACTCAATGAATTGGTGGTAAAATCAGGTTCGTTCGGATCTTTAAATTCTTCGCTATCCATTTCGGTATTGAAAACATAAGAAGAATAATTCAGGATTAAATTTAAATGTTCACTGGTAACCAATACTTCTTTTGGTACCTGGATTCCCTCCACTTCTTTATACTGCTTTATGTAGTAATTCACTACCGCATTTCTCCCACGCCAAAAGTAGTAGCTCTGTTTTATGAAAGGCCGATAATCATCCTGGGAGATGTAATAAAGTTCTTCTTTATTTGGGAATCCCTCTACACGTACTAACCAAACTTCTTCATCAGCAATCACCACTGATCCTTCAAATTTCAGTTCTAATCCTTTTTTTTCATAATCAACAAGATTGTTTTCATAAAGGAAGGAATTCGTAGCAACCATCTTCTCTACAGCATCAAAATTGGAATACCCTGAGATTACTTCTGTGGGATCGTCCACCCATCCTTTTCTTCCATAGCGCGAAACCGTGTGAATGGTTGAGTCTACCAAAAAGGTAATCTTAGCCATATCCGGGTTGCTAAGCTTGCAAACAAAACTGTGGTCAACGTCATGAGGAAAACTCCAGTTCCCCTCGACAAACATTGTATTAACCGATTCCCATTTTTCTTTACCACCCAGCGCTTCTGAGGTTCTCTCATAGATCATTTCCAGTTCCTGGGAAAAGCCAGCAACCGAGAAAAAAATGAATCCGAATATGCAAACCAGTTTTCGTATCATTGCGAGAGATTTCAATAAAAAAACCAATACTAAAATAAATCTCTTACGCAGCTAAAAAGCAATAATGGCCGACCAACTTCCTTTTCTTTTTGATATTCCTTCGGTTACCGAGCTTACGGGAAAGATTAAATCGCTTTTAGAACAGAACTTCGTTGACATTTTAGTTGAGGGAGAAGCGAGTAATGTGAAGCAGAGCGCCAATGGCCACATCTACTTTACTCTAAAAGATTCTGGGGCTCAACTTCCTTGTGTAATTTGGAGAAATACGGTTCAACGATCAGGAATACAGCTAGCTGATGGGCAGCAAATTGTAGTTGGCGGAGATGTACAGGTTTATGCTCCTCATGGGCGCTACCAATTAATTGTAAGCCTTGTTCAGCAGGCAGGAATTGGAAAACTTCAACAAGCCTTCGAAGAACTTAAGGCAAAACTCAAAGCAGAGGGCTTGTTTGATGAAATCCATAAGAAACCTCTTCCCAAATTCCCTGCTACTATTGGGGTTGTAACCTCAAAAACTACTGCTGCTTTTCAGGATATTCGTTCTACACTTGAAAAACGTTGGCCTCTGGCGACAGTGAAACTTTATCACGCCAGTGTACAGGGAATCAATGCCGCTCCCGAAATAGTGAAAGGCATCAATTATTTCTCGGAGCAAAAAAATGTGGATTTGGTCATTATCGGTCGTGGAGGAGGATCTTTAGAAGATTTATGGCCATTTAATGAAGAAGCCGTAGCTAGAGCTGTGTTCAATTGCAAAGTGCCTATCATTAGCGGAGTAGGTCACGAGGTAGATTTTTCCATTAGCGATTTTGTAGCAGATGTAAGAGCTGCTACCCCAACTCAGGCAGCAGTTTTAGCTACTCCCGATATTAATGAAACCCGATTCTACGTAGAGGATTTATTCAGAAAACTTGAATTGAATACAAAAGGGGCAGTCGAATATTATAAAGAGAGGGTATTAAATTTAGCCCGGTCTCATGCCCTTCTTGCTGTTCAACAGAAAATGAATACCGCCCAAAGTTCAATCTCAAATTTCAAGGGAAGATTAGACTTACTATCAGCTTCCATACTTCAGAAAAAGCGAAGTACCTGGTCTGAGCTAGCTCATCGATTAGACAAACAAGATCCCAATGAGCCACTAAAAAAAGGCTATTCTCGTATATGGCAGGGTGGAAAATGGATAAAAACAAAAAATAAATTCGAAGAGGGAACGGAGTTTGAAATCCAGTGGTTAGACGGTTCGAATAAGTCAAAATAAGTTGTAAATGGTTTTAAAAATCATTGGCACTCATTGATTTGTTCATTTTCTAAATCATAATTTAGAATCATTCTAAATAACCAAACCAACAATGCCTCTAAGAGCCTTCGCATATTTATTTTGCGCTAAAAGTCATGTTTTTGCCCTTCGGTCAAGTTGCTATGATTTTCAATGCTCTACCCTTTCTACCTACAGGGGCGAAGATCTTAGCTATTTTTTCAAAAGTCTTTTTGAACGTAGCTGATGCCAATTTCCTTACCGATTAGATTGAGCAATCAGTAATCGAAAGCTCACCTAATTTATCGCGACCTTTTTTTGGGCAATTAATCAGGGTCATATCTAAGGAAAATCTTTACTCAGAAGTAAACACCTAATGAAGCTTACTTCTCAAAAGGAGTAATCCGAAAATCCTCAACAGAGTAGGAACTCACTAAAAAAAATCAAAAAAATGAAAATCTCTAATTTAGAACAACTACTAAGCTCAAAGCTTCACATAACAATACTGACTGCAGTATTTACATTTGGAATGATCTCCTATACAGGAGCATCAGTAACCGAACTTTCTGACCCAACTCCAGCTACTGTTAAAGTAGACGATATTAGCGTTAACGAAGTAGAAGCCGCACAAATCGCATGGGGTGAGGGAATCGTAAAAATCGGAAAAGTATTTATGGATAAAGGCGATTACAAGCAAGCTGCAATCGACCACATCAATAAGTTCTACAACTACCAAGAGGGTGAGGTTCTTTTCAAGCCTACTCTAGCTGCTGAAAAGCAATTCCGATTGGATTTTGAAGGAGCTCTATCTTACTTCGTAGGTGGTAACAAAAAGTATGCTGAAGATGGCGGATTCGCTATCAAGCCATGGACTAACGTTCGTTGGGAAAACATCGGTACCAAAATCGATGGTAATATGGCTGTAGCAATGGGTAACTACTATTTCACTCCTGCTGATGGAAGCGCAGATGTGAAAGTTGAATACTCTTTCGCTTACACAAAAGATGCTAATGGAAACTTAAAAATTGTTCTCCATTCTTCTCACATACCTTTTCAGGGTTAATTAAATTATAAAGGCGCTTGATTGTATCAAGCGCCTTTTTTTCCTTTT
Source organism: Balneola sp. (assembly GCA_003712055.1). Lineage (NCBI taxonomy): Bacteria > Pseudomonadati > Balneolota > Balneolia > Balneolales > Balneolaceae > Balneola > Balneola sp. The sequence continues at coordinate 230,627 of RHLJ01000007.1, read as the reverse complement.
AAAAAAACAGATATAAATGAAGTTTCGAGTTATTGCAGTAGCACTTATTACACTTATTTCGGGAACCCAACTATTTGCTCAAGAAAAAAAGCTTACAACCTATACAGACATCCGGCTTGCTTACTTTGGAAATACAGACGAAGCAACGGGACTAGGACATGGAATGAATCAAGAATCAGCAGATTTTTTCGGTGTTCGACTAAGATCAGGAATCACATATCGTTTTAATGAAAACCATTCTTTTACTGCCCGACTTGCTACTCAATTAAGAGATGATACAGATGAAATTAAATTTACAATTAAAGCAGATGGAGGCGGGATAGCACCAGGTAGTATTTCATTTGATGAGGCTTACTATCAATTCCGAAATGAGAATTCGACTCTTAAAATTGGTCGTTTTCAGGAAAGTGTGAATGTATCCAGCAACGCCGGAAGAAGCAGTTTTCGATTTCAAAGTAATGTAATCTTCATCCATTGGTCTGATGGTATTTTCTATCAAAGAAATTTAAAAAATGGGTGGCTTGGAGAGTTCATAGGAGAATACCAACCAAAAGACGCAGTAACATTTGCATATCGCTCCGGGATGGATTTCGCAGAAAATGATCATAATTTTACCTCTTATTTGGGGCTAGAGAATAGAGAAAGAGACAACATGAATTTCATTCAAAAAGGATTCGGTTTCTTCTATGCTCCGGCAAGTTTTACCAAGAATGGAACTGACTATGACGATTTTATCGGGATTATGTCTCGAGCAGTTTACGACCTTCCAGGTATTGATCTATTACAAGGCGGATCATTTAGAGTGGCAGGAGAGTTAAGCCAGAACTTAAATGCAGACTTAAGTGAAGGCACAAGCGCCATTATTTCTGCAGGAGTTAATCGATTCGCTAACAAGCATGAACTTATGGTAGAATTTTCCCGCACTGATCGCTTTTGGTTAACAGCTTCTACTTATAATCCCAGTACAGATGAAATTGAAATTCGCTGGAGATATAGAGCTACTAATAAACTCTGGTTTGATGCTCGATGGCGTGCTCGTGTAAATGACGACGATACCATACCGTATGCTTACAGTACATTTATCAGAGCCAACTACACGTTATAATTTAGTTCATCAAGGTTACTGCAACTGCTTGGCGTAACTGCCAAGCACTTTTAATTCTTCCGCTTCATTTTGAAGCTCATTGATAGCTAATTCAGTATTGGGATTAGCAAGATTTGCTTCAATATCCACATAGAACGAATACCGAAACGGCTCATTAATTCGTGGGCGGGATTCAAGCTTACAAATATTGATCCCTCGTTTATGAAGCACATTCAGGCACTCTACCAGAGATCCTTCCTTATGTGAAGTAACCATAATGAGTGAGGTTTTGGCAGGAATCTGTGGATCAACTACCACTTTTTCTTTCGCTGCGATGATGAACCGTGTGTAGTTCTCTTTCTGATTGGCTATGTCATGAGCAATTACCTGTAATCCATAATGATCGGCAGCATGAGCTCCGGCAATCGCTGCTTGAGAAATGTCCCCATCTTCAAGCACTTTCTTGGCAGAAATGGCTGTATCCAAATATGATTCTACCGTACAGCGAGGAAGTTTTGTAAGGAAATTGGTGCATTGCTCAATAGCTTTTGGATGGGAAAGAATTCTCCGAATTTTTGAAACCTCTACTTGCTCAACAGCCAACAAACAGTGCACAACCTTTATAATCTCTTCTCCGATTATATGCACATTCGGATCTGCAATGATATCATAAGTATCATTAATCGATCCGGCAGTAGTGTTTTCTATGGGTAACACTGCATAATCCACATGCCCCTCTTTTACTGCTTTTGCTGCTTCCTGGAAAGTATCGTAGCCATAGGAATCAACATGATCAAAACGCTCACTGAAATGCCTAATAGCCGCCAGGTGGCTATATGCACCATCTGTTCCCTGGTAACTCACTCTGATGTGATTTCCATTACTTTCGTTTTGATGATCTACCAGGGAATGAGTTTGAAATCTTACGGAATTGGTAATGATTTCCCTGAAAAGATGTTCTGCATAATATCTGTCCAGACCTACTTCGGTGGCCAGGTCACGGATTTTATTGAGAAGCTTCTCTTCCCTTTCCATATCCCGGATACCTGCATTATTCTCCAGTTTATAAGAAGAAACTTCTTTTACTAATCCCTGTCGCTCAGCAAGTGCTTTCAATATAGAGCGATCTATATCATCAAGTCGCTTCCTTATGGACTCTAAATCTTCTTTCATAGTTAAAAAAACATCGTGAATGAGTGTGAAGCCGAAGGTAGTAAGAATACAAAGAAGTTTAGGAATAAATTTATCTCAATGCCTACCAAGGCCTTTTGAAAAGGGTTCAATTTATTGTATGCATAAGCCACAAAAACACGGAAGCACTAATTTCTTTGTGCTTTTGTGTTTTGGTGGTGAAACCTCCCTATAACATCAAATTCTTTGCTTTATTCATTGGATATATTTCTATTGAATTCACATTATCTTCATATAGAACGAAGAACTTTTGTCGATAAAAAAATCAATTAATCATCACTGTTACTATGAATATTATTTTATCTGTGCTGATGCTTCTTTTTGTAAGTAATACAGCCATTTCTAATAACGAGGTACCTGTTTCTTCTAACGACAAAGTAGAAATCACAATTGAAGGAACAGATCAAATGAAGTTCAACCTTTCCGAAATTAAAGTGAAAGAAGGAGACACCATTGTTCTTACTCTAAAACATGTTGGACAACTCCCTAAAGCAGCTATGGGCCATAACTGGGTTCTACTGGCACAAGGAACTGATGTAGCTACTTATGCTACTAAAGCAATTAGAGCAAGAGACACTGAGTACATCCCTGAAGGTGACGAAGCAATCGCATATACATCTTTGATTGGTGGTGGTGAAGAAACTACCATCGAATTTACAGCACCTGCTGCCGGAGAGTATACCTTCATTTGCAGCTTCCCCGGACACTATGCATTAATGCAGGGAAAGCTTATTGTTGAATAAATAAGAATATCCTTATTTCTCTTAAAGGGAATAGGTCGTACCTGTTCCCTTTTTTATTTTCAGGAAAAAATAGTCATGAATTCATACATCTTCGTTTACGGCCTGCTCAAGTCCACATATGAGAATGAACCAGCAAAGTTCATTCGTAAGAATTGCTCTTTGTTAGGAGAAGGTTATTTCCCCGGACAACTAATTGATATAGGAAGTTATCCGGGTGCTCTTTATGAAGAAGATTCAGAGATGAATGTTTATGGAGAGGTTTATAAAATCGAGAAAAATGAAGCGGAACTGGTTGCATATCTGGATCATTTCGAAGGAGTTGGAAAACAGTTTGAGCAACCCAACGAGTATGTTCGTGAAGTCATCCCTGTTCAAATGGGTGATACCGAATTAAAGGCTTCCTGCTACCTGTACAACTGGTCGATTAAGGGAAAAACAGTTGTTGAAAGTGGTCGATACGAGAATAAGGATGGAACGAGATAGTTAATGGTTATTGGGGAATTGCTTTTCCAATAACCATTAACCATTAACTATCTTTGCCAGAAACACTCTTATTCAATGCTCCTCATTCATCGCCCGGTATTCCCTTCCCGGTAGCAGCCCAGTATATCCCCCCAAATAAATGATCCAGAAATAACCAATCATCATAGGTTTTTTCCATATGACCCATTGCTGTATAGAAAGAACGACCCCCGTCAAATTCGTGATACCAGGAAATAGGGTGAAAGTCGCCCATTCCGTCACTTTTCTTTTCACCCCAGTCTGCACTTGGGTCATAAGAATCTTCATCGATGGTAAGCAAATAGTTTAGCCCTTCTACCTTTTCTTCTGTGAAGGTGTACCACTCATCGGTAAATAAGAAAGAATCGGGCAAACGCTCCATCCCTGGGAAGTTCCGGTCTTCGACGTATAATCTTGCCGTCTGATTTGCCGGGTGAATTACAAACATCCGACCTACAAGCTGGGTAAACCATTCCCATTCATATTCGGTATCTGATGCAGCATGTATACCAACAAATCCTTTTCCTGATTGAATGAACCGCTCCATAGCCGCTTGTTGCTCATCATTTAGTACATCTCCTGTTGTGCTCAAAAAGATGATTACATCGTACTGTTCAAGGTTTTCATCTGTAAACCTCCAAGCCATTTCTTCCCAATCTACCTGAAATTGATGCCGTTCTCCCAAATAACGGATTGCATCCACCCCTTCGTTAATGGAGCGATGATGCCATCCATCTGTCTTAGTAAATAATAAGGCTTTGAATTGAGGTTGGGCATAAGCAGTAATTGATAGAAGGAATGCTCCTGCTAGTGAAAGAAGAATGGTCTTTTTCATAAGTGGTACTTTTGATCGTTGATTCTCAAATAATCGTGATTCAACATTGAATATTCCACTCTATTCTCGTGATAAAAATTCCTAGAAGAAGGATTAATTCAACAGATTAAGTCATCCCGCACGCTGATGCGGGATCTGTGATGGCTCGTCAGGTATTCCACTACAGATCCCGGGGCAAGCCCGGGATGACTAAAAGCGAACGGGATAACCTTCTCAAACCGATCCTAAAATTCAATTTTCCAGCTAAGTATAGGAAGTACCAATCCCTCTTTAACCAAATTAACCTGATCAGTAAGGTGATTATAGTCAAAAGAATTGTCTTTGCTAGCTAGCAGGTTTTTAATTTGAAGTAGCCAAATACTCGAATACCTGCTCCTGTTCGTTCGGTAAGAGAGGGTTAAGTCCACTACAAGTTGTGTATCGAACTGGTTGTTGTATGGATTGGCTTCATCGAAAATTACCTCTTCATCTATTGCGGATTCTGTTTGCAATACAGAGCTATATCGTTCTCCTCCAGTAATACTTGCACGCGTATTTATTCCAAACACATTCTTTCCTTCTTTGAGGAAGTATTCTTTTCCAAACAGGACATTAGCTGCAATTCGTTGGTCAAAACGACTTTTCCTCCAGGCTCCATCCCCTCCTTTGTACCTGGAAGAATACAAGGTTCCGGTAACCAGATAGTAATATCCTCGATGTAAAAATCGCTCCAGAGTAAGCTCAATACCATAGTTTTCACCTTCTCCTTCATTCACTAATGCCTCAGCAAAACTTAAGTCTTGCACAAAATTCAGCATCGAAAAGCTGCTATCAGCAATAACTGGTACATCAAACAATTGTTGAGCAAATAGCTCCGCCTTTATGAAATGATGATCTCCAAGGTTATGACTTAACCCTGCTACAAAATGATGGGCCTTGGCGAGCTTCAAATCTTTGTTAAGCGATTCATTTTGAGACCGAACATGGTAAATCCCCAACTCTTCTATCTGGCTATGTAATCCATAGCCCAAATTGAATCCTGTTTTGCTGTTCATTTGCCAGTTCAAAGCTGCGCGCGGCTCAATCAATAATTCCTCATTTAAAGAAAACCACTGAGCATGAAGCCCTGCACTACCTGACAGTCTTGGAGAAAACTCCATTTTTAATTGAGAATACGCCTGAGCTAATTGTGCGTTTCCATCTTCCAAGACTAATTGTTGGAAGGGACTTTGATTATCAGTCTTTCCTCTTAAATCCAGATCAAAAAATAAATGTTGAAGCTCAAAACCTGTTCTTGTGGTTAGCCTTTCTCCTACCAGTTGATTGAGATACGATTTAAGAGCAATCCTTCCGGTTTTGTTCAAAATTCGTAGTTCAGGGCTGGCAATGAAGTTTTCATCTAACTGGTCAAGCTCATAATCCGTTGAGTTTCCCGAAACAGCTAGGGTAGTTTTTAGATAGCCCTTAGAATTAACGAGTAAACTATGAGAAAGACCCGCTGCTCCTACTCCCAGATTGATATCGTTATTACTAAAATCCCAGTATGCATATTCCCACTCTGACGAGTCTTCTTTAGCATCTAAACCTTGTTTATCTAAACCTCCGATTCCCCAAAACTCGAACCGACCTGCATTTTTGGTTGGGAAAGTTGTTTTGAAGGATAAGTCCTGATACTGGATAGTACCCTCAGTTGGCAGAAGCGGAAGTAACAAGGTCAGTGTTGAAAACCGGTAATTGAATAAATAAGTAGAGGGACTCCCCTTCTTAAATGGTCCACCCGAACTAGCTTCAATCCCATTTATCCCAAGCTGAAATGCATACTCTCTTCGGTTCTTATTCCCGGATCTAAAATTAATATCGAATACCCCTGAAAGTGCATTGCCATATTCTGAAGGAAATGCCCCAGTCATAAAATCCGAGTCAGCCAATAGTTGGGAGCTGAATAGAGTCAATCCACCGCCACCTGCTACCGATAACCCTGCAAAGTGACTAGGATTAGGTATTTCGATACCCTCTAGTCTCCATTGCACACTTTTGGGAGCATTACCCCGAATAGATATAGCATTGGTTTGAGTACCTCCTGAGGAGGTCACCCCGGCAAAAGCCGTAACTAATCGTGCCGGATCATCCAAACCACCAGCGTATCGCTGAGTTTCTTCAATGGTAAAAGCCTTGGAGCTTACATAGCTCATATCATTAATGGCTTTGTCCTTTTGAATGGTAGCTACTATTTCCACTCCCTCTTCTTCAAAAATTTCTGCCGTGAGCTCTACCGTAAGTATAACCTCTCTACCACTAGTAACAAGTATCTCAGAGATTACTCTCGTTTGATACCCCAAAAAAGATATTTGGAAATTGTGACGGCCGAGTGGAACATTGTTTAAAATAAATTGTCCATCAACATTGGTTGAAGTACCTATAAGTGGCTCGTGATTTAACAGTACAATATTAGCTCCTGGAAGAGTCTCCTTGGTGGTTTTATCTATTACTACCCCTGATACTGTTTGTGTTTGAAACGCCAGTACTACCTGACTAGATAAGGCAATAACAAATAGTGTAAAAAGTTTTTTGAAGTTCATCTCCGAATACGTTGGTTTTAATTCGGTGGCAAACTTATGCTACGAGAAAGGCCCAATCGTCCAAACCACTGGGTTTGGACTTCTTTTTTACCGGAAGATTTGGTTAGAAAGACCTACGGCCATTTCATTTTACCCACCCCTCAATCCCCTCCGGTGGAGGCGAAGCTCGTTGTTCAAGTGTAAGTCTAAATAAAGAAGTCCCCCTCTTGGGAGGGGACAGGGGTGGGTTCTCTATTGAAAAGTTTTAAAATTAACGTATTTGATTAATTTAAAGACCGCTTGTACTCTGATGGAGTCATCCCGGTATGCTTCTTAAAAACTGAATTGAAGGAAGATTTGGAGTTAAATCCTGCTTCCAGGCCTAGCGCTAGCATCGTCAGGTTATCCGAACCTGGTTCCATAATTCTCTTCTTTACTTCTTCTACTCTGTATGAATTTATGAAGTCATAAAAATTCTTACCTGCATAGCTATTTATAATTTCAGTAAGATTGTGAGTGGAGATACCTGCCGTTTCAGATAGGTCTTTCAGGCTTAACTCGTTATTCATATACGGCTTTTCATCTTCCATCATCTCAGTGAGCCTGGCCATCAATTCCTTCCCGGACTGCTCATCCAAGCCCGATCTGGAATAGCTTGGAGCGGGCTTAGAATCCGTAACAGATTCACTATGAGAAAGGGTAGAAAAATCCGCAAAAAATTCGGGTTGTCTTAACCCCATATATCCAATGCTGTACACATAGATAGTTATCCCAAGCAAATTGATGTTCGTATACATCACATTTTCGCCATATACCGAACTCATATAATGCAGCACAGTAGCCATAAGTGCGAGCACAACTATTCCAAATATGAACCATTGCAACCAATCGAGATTCCTTTTATCCAGTGAAGAAAAGTTATTTTTCAATTGGTTCTTATAATCGCGCACCAGTCTCAGAATGAACGCGATGTAGATTAGATTATATCCGAGTTTGATATGCGTGATAAAAGCAGATCCGTACATTAACCCTCCTTCAGCACTTATTGAGTCTATTTTCTCTTGTCCGGTCAATAGATAAAAAGGGATACTGAATATAAGTAACAGCCCAAAAGCAGATAAGTGCGACCAGTCCTTCGGGGTCATTCTGGTTTGGGCATTTATCAGCGTTTTGGAATACAGATATAGAAGCGGACCATAAAGTAAGGTAATGGGATAATCCAGGCCGATGGCGTGTGGAAAATCTTGATAAGCTCCAAAACCCAGATAGCTGGCCATAGCTAAATCAATGGAAAAAACCAGCATCAGCGCTCCCATAATACGGTTTGATAACTGATTTACTTTTTTACTTGCCAGTAATAAGGCCAATACCAGCCCATGAATGGCCCCTAGTAAAAAAATGGCGTTAAAGAGCATACCTCATTTTTTAGATGGATATAATTTAGAGATAAAATCAGGATTATTTACTTTCGCATTCAATCTGTTCTGTTCATCAAACTAATGTTATGAGTTCAAAAACCTTTAAGATCATTTATTGGGCTTCTACTGGCCTTCTCACTTTCCTTATGCTTTTCTCAGTTGCAAACTATTTCTTCAATCATGAAGCAATTGTCAATGCTTTTGAAACTCTTGGTTACCCTGTTTACCTGATATACCCGCTAGCCATTGCCAAGCTATTAGGTTTGGTTGCGATTTTAACACGTAAATCTTCAATATTAAAAGAATGGGCCTACGCAGGATTTTTCTTCGATTTTATCCTGGCCTTTTTTGCTCATATAATGGTTAATGATGGTGACTTCGCTGGGGCACTAGTTGCTATGATCATTCTTTTTACTTCTTACTTTTCAGAGAAAAAGGCTTTTCAGAGTTAAGAAACTTAATGCTGAATATATAGAACCAATGGGCTTACCCAAGTTAAACACTTTCACTGAATCTGAGCTTCAATTCTATAAAACAAAGGGCTACCTGCTACCCAGTCGAAATTTGTTTTCGGATACCAAACAAGCTCTTCTTACAGAGATATTTGAAGAACATCTGAAGAACAAAGGGAAAAAGCTTTCCGATGAATTGGATACCCCTCATTTCCGTGATCCTAGATTATTGGATCTCTTGTTATCACCTGAAGTATTAGATGTGGTGGAAGATATTATAGGACCGAACATTGGACTTTTTAGTAGTCATTTCATTTCAAAAGAACCTGGGAAAGGTCGCCGAACTCCATGGCATGAAGACAGCGCTTATTGGGAAGGTAAGTTTGATGAGCTCGATAAGATCGTCACTATTTGGCTGGCTATTGACGATTCTACTATTGAAAACGGATGTATGGGAGTAGTTCCCGGTACTCATTACAATGGGTTTTCTGAATATGAAGAAGTGGAGGATAAAGAGAACAATACCTTTACTACTGAAATCAAAAAAGGGACTTTTGATGAATCTGAGGTAGTATGGTTTGAGCTAAATAAGGGTCAATATTCCTTGCACGATGCCCGGATAATACATGGAGCTAATGCCAATACTTCTGACAAACGTCGGTGTGGTTACACCATGCGTTACTTTTCTCTGGATATGAAATTCAATCCAGAATCTGCTCCTGGCCATAAGCTCTATCACGCCCGTGGAGAGAACCTGGCTAGCAATCCATTGGTCTATCGAAATTAAAGCTTAATCGAACGGAATGAGGTTTACTAACCTACCCTAAACTTAAGCTCCTCAATCTTAATCAGGATCTCGTTTCGATCCATTTCCCTGTACCGCTCAGGAAGGAGTTCTTTAGAGGTACATTCGATAACCGCGTTCAAAGTTTGCAGCTCTACTTCTTCAGGATAGGTAGGAGGAATGAAATCAGCTAGCGCTTCATCAAGAATTCCGGGAGTCACCTTTTTCCTGCCTTCTGCTGCCGCACGGAATTTCGCCCTGGTAAGGGCAGCTTCCATATCAGCGCCGGAGAATGTTTTAAAACCTTCTTCAATAAGCGCCGGAATGTATTCTTCGGTCATTTTCAATCCTGTCTTCTTCTTCATGGCAGTGAAAAGTTCGACACGCTCCTCGTTGGTATAGGGCGGAAATAATGCCAAATGCTCTTCTGCTCTTCCCTGTCGTTTTAAATCGATAGGCATCAAATCAGGACGAGCTGTCATCAGGAACCAGATAATTCTACCACGATTGCTGGTATCACTCATAAAGGTGGCAATTTGAGAAAATACCCGGCTGGAAACCCCACTATCTCCACTGGAATTCCGGTCTCCCAGGTATGCATCAGCCTCATCAATCATTACGGCTACTGGCGCCATAGCTTTTAGGATAGAAAGAATTTTCTCAAGGTTACCTTCTGTAACCCCCTGCCACTGGCTTCTGAAATTCTTCAGTTTAACCATGGGCACTCCAACCTCAGTAGCAAAACAGGTAACCAAAAAGGTTTTTCCGGTTCCTACCGGACCACAAACCAGGTAACCCATAGGCATCACGTCCTGGCGACCTTCTTTAAGAGCTTTAACTGCTTTTCTAAGATGTGCTTTTACATGAGTATGCCCGGCAACATTATCCAGAGAGTATGGAGTTTCTACGAACTCAAGCAGGCCATAGGCTTCTGCTTCAATCAATTCTTTTTTATTCTCAGACAGTCCTTCAAAGGTGATCTTCTCTTTATTCTCTCGGGCATTCGAAAGTACACTTCGAACATTCACATAGTTTAGGCCTGCTGTTTGTTGTGCCACTATTTCCGGCGAAACATCCGAAATCTTCTTGAAATCATCATTCCGCGTTTCAAACTTTACAAACTCAAGGCGATCCTGCTCTCCCGGGATATTGATCTTGATTTCGGTAGTGTATGGATTCTGTATCAATGTCTTGTTGAGATCAGCAAGGTTCTCAGTAATTAATACGGTAGTAAAATCGGAGGCAAGAAACATCGGATCATGTGCCCATCTCGACAGATAAACCAGGGAAGTACGATCCTCATTTCCAGTAGAACTGGCATCACTCATCGGGATGATTGTTTCAGCATAATCGATGATAAGTGCTACGCTTTTCTTTTGATCCAGACGAAGCCGGAAATATTGTTCCAATAAAGAAAATACCCTTACTGGATCCTTAGGCATCTTGTTGGCATAATCTGTACCAACCAAACTATCTCTTCCAGCTATAGCCTGGTTAAAATCGGCCTGGGATTCTTTGTCCCGGAAATAAATACCTGATGCCCGATCATAAAAGATCACGTAGTCCCGAGCTCCAAAAAATTCATCAGATAGAAAAGTTTTTAACCTGTTGAATTCCGTCCCATCTTCTGTTCTTAGTGGGACTAAATCATGCACGTTACCATGAAGCAGAAACGTGTTAATGGTTCTACTTAAATACTTTCTCGCAAAATCCTGAGACCAGGCTGGGTAGTTGTCGAACATCTTTATGTTTTTAAGTTTTAGAGTAGCAGAGTGGCAAAGTAGCAAAGTGAGTACTTATGTACACTTTGCTACTTTGCCACTTAGGTACTTAACTACTCAATTAAAATAAGCTTTACCGTTTCAATTCTACTTTGAGTGGCTTTACTAATGATGAATTTTTTGTCCCCGATAAGTACCTCCTCATTCACCGTCGGAATGCGCCCCAAAGTATTTATAATGAAGCCCGCTACGGTATCATATTCAGAAGGTTCCAATGGCAGGTCAATTTCCGGGAATCGATCTTTTAGCTCTTCAATTTCTACGTTCCCGCTTATTACATAGGTATTAGGGGATAGCCTTTTCATAATGTCATCATCAACATCATGTTCATCCTGGATATCTCCTACCACTTCTTCCAGTAAGTCCTCAATGGTAACCATTCCTGCTGTTCCACCATATTCGTCTAACACAATAGCTACCGACATCTTAGTTTGCCTGAACTCGGTTAACAGATCCTTGGACTTTTTACTAGACGGAACCAGCTTCACCGGGCGAATAATCTCATTAAGTGTATTCGGGCTATTAAATAAATCGTAGGCAAATACTACCCCTATTACATCATCAATTGAATCCTGGTAAACGGGTAGCTTCGAGTGCCCTGACTTAATAAATAGTTCCAGTACTTCGTCCAGATCTGTTTTCTTATCCACAGCTTCTATTTCGATACGGGGGATCATCGAGTCTTTAACCCTTTTGGTAGATAACTCCAGAACATTATGCAGGATCTCGGAATCATCCTGGTCAATATCCTCACTCCCCCCACTCTCGCGAAGCTCTTTAAAAATCAGCTCCACATCCTGGCGACGATACAAAGATGAGGTTTGCTGAGCATCTGGTACCAGCCACTTAATAAGAATATTGGAAGAGCCATTGGCAAGTACAATCAACGGGCGAAGCAAGAAGTAAAAAATACGAAGTGGTATTGCGATTAAACTCACCATAAAATCCGCCTGAGCCCGAAAAACTGCTTTAGGAAGAATTTCCCCAAAAAGCATTATCAGCACCGATGCGATAATGGTCTGAACAAGTAAAACCTCAAAATCGCTAGGCGTATGGTTAAACCACGCCTCCGAGTACATATTTATAGGACTGATAAGAAATATTGCCATCAATGTAGCATATAATACATTGATGATATTATTACCTACCAGTGTTGTGGTTAGAAAAGTTTCCGGGTTTTCTTTGAAGAAACTTAGGGAGCTGGCTACAAAATTATTTTTTCGGGAGGCTACCTCAAGCTTGAGTTTATTGGCTGAGACAAACGCAATCTCTGACCCGGAAAAGAATCCGCTTAAAAAAATAGTCGCGATGATAAGGAGCCACTCCATATTATTTGGCTCCTGTTTTTTGAGATGAATATGTACTACCCGATGGAGGCTCGTCGCTCATTCAGATTCAATTCGTTCCTATTTACCGGAGAAATTCGGTTTTCGCTTTTCAATAAAAGCCGAAGTTCCCTCTTTAAAATCAGCAGTGGAGAACAATTCTCCAAAAAGTTTTGCTTCGGAGCCGAACCCCGAAGCCTTGCCTGCTTCTTTAGTTGCCAATATAGCATTTTTTATAGCTATAGGAGCTTGTCTGATAATCCCTTGCAGCATTTTTTTTGCAGCTTCAAGCACATCATCTTCAGCTATTTGGTTTACAATACCTAATTGAAGTGCTTCCTCAGCTTTTACAAACCGACCTGACATGATCAATTCAAGAGCTTTTGCCTTACCTACTAACTGAGGGAGCCGCTGAGTTCCTCCATATCCTGGTATTAAGCCCAGGCTTACTTCGGGTAGTCCCACAACCGTTGTTTGCGAAGCAACTCTGAGATGACAAGCTAATGCTAATTCAAATCCCCCTCCTAATGCGTAACCCTGAATGGCGGCAACTACAGGTTTAGTCACATCTTCTAATTTCTGAAAAACTCTGTGCCCTCTACTGGAAAGGGTAACTGCCTGTTCTGAGTTGAAATCTGCAAATTCTTTTATATCCGCTCCCGCTACAAAAGCCTTGTCGCCAGCACCGGTAATTATGACCGCTTTGATAGCATCATTTGAGATGACTTCATCGATAGCAGCATCAAGGTCTTCAAAAACCTGGTTATTTAATGCGTTAAGCTGCTTTGGACGGTTTATGCTTAATGTGGCTATCCCGGATTCATCAATATCCAGGATGAGCGTTTCAAAAGATAGGCTCATTTATTCTGAACTCTTTTCTTTGGATTAGTTACAGTGTCAACATCGTCCGAAAGTTCGTCCAAAATAGAATCAAAGTCGAGTTCTGATTCCCACTCAGTAGTGTATTCTGGTAGAATATCCTGATCCAGATCTTCAATAAGCTGAGAAGTTTCGTCTACTTCGGTAAGTAAATTATCCAACTGGAATCCAATTTCCTCAGGATTACTCATGGTCATTGATTGCTCGTAGATGTAGCGAACAGCATCTTCAATGGTTTCCAAGTGAGTTTCACATACCAGATATTTTTCTTTAGCTATTTTGAACTTTTGCAGGCGCTTCTGCATGATAGCTACTCTTCGGGATTTGGTACGTTTGAGTTTTTCCGACTCCAGAGTTTTTATCTCCTCAATTTCTCTGATAACTTCTTCTTTCAAATTATTCTCAAGAGAAGTATTTAGGTATACCTCATACCTTTTTATTAAATCAAGAAGAGTAAGATAATTTCCAAGTAGCTCATCAATCTTCTTTTTGATGTTATCAAGTAACCCTTGAGAGCTATATGGAAGCTTTTCAAAATTTTCTTGTACAAGCTGAGCGAGATGTTTTAATACTAAAAACCGTTTTTGGCTTGTAGAATCAAGAGCCTGAAATAAATCCTTTTCATTATTTGCAGCGTGACGCTCCTTAATTTTCTTCAATTCAACCCTTTTCCTGAAACGGGGAAGTTTTGGAACAACTCCCAGGTACATGAGCTCTACTCCGAATACTGTTGAGAGTAGAATATTGGAAACGTCAACACTAAGATTGCTAAAGAAAAGTGCCCCTAGCGTTGAAACAAGCAATACTCCTAAATTAATTGGATTTAGAAATGCTTCTCGTGTGTAATTGATATTTAATTCGTCAGCTGACATCTACTATTCTGTGGTATCCCCTTCCGATGACTCATCGTCATCTGCTAGTTCATCTTTTTTTGTACCGATGGTTTTTTCGGCATGAATTTCCTCAGCATGCTTCTCGATTTCAGAGTAAAGCATTCCCATTTCAGCTTTTACTTGTTGAAGGGTTTGCTTTGCCTTCTGCTTTTTCATTTCAGCATCAAGCTCTTCCTGCTTTAGTTTGCCTGCTGCGGTTTTCGGATCGTCCTCATCAAGACTATCCATTGCTACATCAAGCCGAGCTTCTGCACTTACCACCTTTTCTTTCACTTTGCCAAGAAACTCATCAACAGATTCAAGAAGATTGTCGGCATTCATATTATTCAAGGCCTGAGCTATTTTCCCCTTCTGTTGTGTCTGACGCAACTGTTCCTTGGCCTCTTTGATCCTTCGGTAGTGATCTTTGTATTCCTCTTTGAGGCGTTCTCGTTCCTGTTCGCTGCGGGTACTCATTTCAGAAAATTCTTAGCTCTTTTCCTTGTTGCCTACCGACTTGGTTGGCGTTTCTTCTTTTACCGGTTCTTCGTCAATAGAAATTGAACCTGAAGTTTCGCCCATTTCCAATTTAAATTGTTCTACCAATTCATGAGCTCTAATTTTTTCAGCATTAGCCTCGATTTCCATAGTTTGAGTATCAATGCTGTCTAAAGCTATCTCCATTCGAGCTTCATTCTTAGCCGTCTCTTCATTCAGACGGTTAATCATTTCGTCATGGGTTTGATCAAGTCCACCCACTTCAAATTGCTCTAAGGTATCTGCAATCTTGGATTGCCATTCGGCTCTTTCGCTGGCTCGCAATGCTTCTTTTGCTTCCTGAATCTTACGATCCTTTTCACGCATGAATACTTTTTTCACTTTCAATGCTTTTTCATAAGCACGCTCAGCAAAAGCCAACTGTTCTTTAGAGTGAATGATCGTTTCCTTCGCTTTCTCTAACTGAAGCGCATATCCCTCAGCTATATCATCTCTGTTTGCTTTAATCGCTGATTTAATTTTTGAGGTAAGCTCAGTGATTTGATTTTCGTTACGCTTTACTTCTTTTTGAAGCATAATGAGATTCGCTTTTACAGTGGCGATGTTCTCATTCATTTGAGGAATCTGGTCGTTTAATTCTCTGATGTTTTGCTCAAGGATAAGTTTTGGATTTTCCATTGAGCTTATAACTCCACCGAATAATGATCTGATAGCGCGAATAAATCGTTTAAACATGGTTCTGTATATTTTTTATGCCCTTTTTGTCTTCAGGAACTAAGTTAACTGATTATTATAGTAATTCAACATGCTAAAGCTCAAATGCCCGTGTGCCTTGGCTGTCGCAAATATGAGTGACCAAAGGTTCCGGCTTTGGCCGCTCGTTTCTGATTTCCACCGATTGGAATAACTCTTCTGTCACAATTTCAATCATGGCGGGCTTGTTCGTATACCCTGTCAAAATTGTTTCACCTTCTTCAATTTTGTCTCCTACTTTCTTATTTAAGATAATACCCGCGGTAGGATCGATCACATCTTCCTTCTCGCGCCGACCTGCGCCCAGCTCAAGAGAAGCCATTCCAATCTGATAGGAATCCATAGCATTAATGAATCCACTTTTTTGGCTTTTCAATGAAAACTCATACCCTGATTTTGGATAATTTTTGAGATTTTTGATTAAAGAACTATCTCCGCCTTGCTCTTCTACAATATCTATCCATTTCTGAAAAGCCTTACCATTTTCTATCTGTTCTTCACTTTTTTTGATCCCCTCTTCAACACTCCCAGCCTTCTCTCCGAGATATATCATAGTACCTGAAAGCAGATTAGAGAGCTTCACGATATCCTCCGGCCCTTCTCCATTGAGTGCCTCTACGCACTCTTCCACTTCCAGCCAATTCCCTATTTTAAATCCAAGCGGTTGATTCATATTTGTAAGATAGGCGATCGTTTTTTTATTAAAGCGATCTCCGATTCCTACCAATTCCTCTGCAAGTTCGATAGCCGAGTCCAAATCTTTCATAAAAGCTCCGGAACCATATTTCACATCTAGTACCAAAGCATCAATACCCTCAGCAAGCTTTTTGCTCATAATACTACCAGCAATTAGAGGAATGGACTCCACAGTGGCAGTAACATCTCGCAATGCATATAATTTTTTATCAGCCGGAGCAATTTCTTTGGTTTGACCAGCCAGAACAAGATTATGCTTTGAAATAATATCATGGTATCTCTTCAGATCCATATCGGTGTAGAAACCAGGAATAGATTCCAACTTATCAAGGGTTCCACCAGTGTGCCCCAGTCCTCTGCCAGATATCATTGGAACAGGCACTCCTGCGCTGGCAACTACGGGAGCCAATATCAAAGAAAGTTTATCTCCTACCCCACCGGTAGAATGTTTGTCAACTTTAACTCCGGGGATATCCGATAAGTCGACAACAATACCTGATTCAAGCATAGAATCAGTAAGTGCAGCCGACTCTTCCATGTTCAGCCCTTTCAGAAATGCAGCCATAAGAAAGGCGCTCATTTGATAATCCTGAATGGTGTGATCAGTATATGCATGAACGAGATAATGAATCTCATCACTTGTTAAAGACTCACCTTGCCTCTTTTTGCGAATTAGGGAAACTATGTTATACTTGGAACTCATGACCGAAAATAGGTCAAATTCGCTTTATTTTCTCATTTTAAGCCCAATTTCTTTGATCAAAGTACTTACCGATCAAAACCTCCATAAAATAAGCCTTTTTATCCCTAAAGAGGCGGAGCTTACTTTCTATAATCCACAGCATAAAACTCCGGACTTAACAGGATTTGATGCTCTTCTAATCCGAACTGTTACTAAGCTTAATGAGCATAATTTCCCGAAGTTACCTTCTACCCTCAAACTTGTAGGTACAGGATCTTCTGGAAGTGATCATGTTGATATCGAATATCTTTTGTCTAAGGGTGTCCATTTTAGTGATGCCAAAGGATGTAATGCCTCAGCTGTAGCCGAATATGTTTTAACCTCATTATTACTATGGGGTGTTGAAAAACAGGTAGAACTAAGTGACCTTTCATTTGGAATTATTGGAGCAGGTAAAACCGGAACGGCTGTTTCCAATTTGCTAGAGAAATTTGAGGCCAGTTTTTATTTATATGATCCTCCGAGAGAGAAAATAGACCCTGAGTTTACTTCATGTTCCTTAGAAGAAGTACTAAGATGTGATGTACTTAGCTTTCATGTTCCTCTAATCCATTCCGGGGAGTATTCTACTTTTCACTGGCTTGATAAAGTGAAGCTAGTTGAGAATCAATTCAAACTCATTATCAATGCTTCACGAGGAGGTGTAATCGATGAGTCGGCTCTAAAACAAGCAATAGATACTGGTACTGTTGATGATTGTGTAATCGATGTCTGGGAAAATGAACCGGATTTTGATCCCAAATTGGCTAAACAAGCCTTCATAGCCACACCCCATATTGCTGGGTATTCAGAACAAGCTAAACTAAATGCCAGCAGGTTGGTTTGTGAAAAGCTTTGCCGTTTTTTTCATCTTGATATGCCCACTAACGATCTTCTATCCCAAGCTAAGAATATAGAACTAGCGCATCTTAAGTATTCGCTTGGTCAGTTATTAAGCCGATTACATCCCATTAGGGAATATGATGCCATTCTTAGAGATTTGATGAACCGAGAAGATAAAGCCACTCTTTTCTCAAAATTAAGAACCGACCGACCTTATCGATATGAATATTCTTATATGAATCTGGATGATGAGTTTTTGGATAGGTTTAAAGAATTAGAACTTCTAGGAATTAAATCTCGTCTGCGAACGGAGTGAAGCAGTCCCAGTATTTCGATGCAATAAAACTGGGATCACTTCGCTCCACTCGTGAATGAATATCGGCATTTGCGAAAGATTGCTTTAAAGTTTGTAACCCCTCCTGAAAAAATTACTCCGCTACGCTACATTTAAGAAAAACTTGTACTAACTATGAAATACTCCAGAATTTACCTGCTCTTCGTTTTTCTATTTTCTTCAAGCCTACTATTTGCACAGGTTCAATTACCCGAATTTGCTGACAAAGCAATCGTAACAGAACATGAAGTATCTATAAACGGTCAAAAAATTCCTTATTCAGCAACTACCGGATTTCAACCGGTTTTTGGTGATGATGAACGTACTCCTATTGCTACCCTCCACTACACTTACTACAAAAGAACCGACATAAAAGACGATTCCCGAAGACCACTTATGATTTCATTCAATGGAGGTCCAGGCTCTGCTTCTGTATGGATGCATTTGGCATATACCGGTCCTAAAGTGTTGGTTATCGATGATGAAGGTTTCCCCATTCAACCCTATGGTGTAAAAGATAATCCACATTCCGTTTTGGATATTGCTGATATCGTTTTTGTTAACCCCGTAAACACAGGGTATTCTCGAATTCTGGATGAAGAAGTAGACAGAGATACATTCTTTGGGGTGAACCAGGATATCGAATATCTGGCCGATTGGATCAATCTGTTTGTGACAAGAATGAATAGATGGAGATCTCCTAAATATTTGATCGGAGAAAGCTATGGAACCACTAGAGTATCAGGCTTAGCTCTTGAACTTCAAAATAGTGAGTGGATGTATTTAAATGGAGTCATTCTGGTATCTCCTACTGAACTGGGTGTACATACCAGCGAACGAAGAAGAGACGGTCCTTTGGGCGCGTCACTGCGTCTGCCCTATTTTACAGCAGCTGCGTGGTACCACAACAAACTACCTGCTGAATTACAAGCTTTGGATTTAGAAGAAGTACTTCCGCTCGCCGAAGAATACGCGATTAACGAACTCATGCCCATACTTGTAAAAGGAGGCTTTGTTGATGATCAAGTTCGGCTGGAGGCTGCAAAACAAATGGCTCGATTCTCCGGGATTTCTGAAGAAGCCATTTTACAATATAATTTGGATGTACCTACTGCATTCTATTGGAAAGAGCTTCTTAGAGATGAAGGGAATACTGTAGGTCGGTTAGATTCGCGCTATAAAGGACTGGACAGAACCAGAGGTGGTGAAAGCCCTGATTTTAATTCTGAATTAACTTCCTGGTTGCATTCCTTCACTCCCGCGGTGAATTACTATTTCCTGAATCATCTGGACTTCCAAACAGATTTAAAATATAACATGTTTGGCCCGGTACGACCCTGGGACAGAACCGGAAATAATAGTGGGGAGAACCTTCGTCAGGCAATGGCTCAAAATCCTTACTTACATACCTTAGTCCAAAGTGGATATTACGATGGAGCTACCAAGTATTTTGATGCAATGTATACTATGTGGCAGCTTGACCCCAGTGGAGAAATGAAAGATCGCTTTTCCTTTAAGGGATATAGAAGTGGACATATGATGTATTTAAGAGCTGAAGACCTGAAGAACGCGAATGATGATATTCGGGAGTTTATTCAGAACAGCATCCCTCTGGAAGGGACTCCGGCTAAGTACTGAGGCTTGTAATAGGAAATCCAAAAAACTCATATTGAGTCATTCTGAAGCTACTGCTGAAGAATCTAAACGGATAATCGACTAGATCCTTCACAAGTATGCTCAGGATGACTGATAAAGGTTCAGAATGACCCCAAACTCCAATCTCAGACGTTACTTAAAGTCCAACCGTAACTTTAGTGAAGACATACCTTCCATTGGAGCCAAATTGAGCAATTCTCCTGGAGTAAATAAATTGATTTCCTGAAGTAAGATCATCTGGGCGTCGATCCGGATAAATATCCAGAAGGTTATTCGCTCCAACTGTAAATGATAGCTGTGGAGAATACCGGTAAATAGCTGATAAGTCCGTAATCACTTTTCCACTATACACGGGGTGAACATCCACTCCATTTACTTCATAGGTTTCTGCTTCTTTTACATCTCCGAAGTAGGCATTTCTTAATAGAAAAGTCCAATTCCTGTTAGATATGGCTGTAGCAAGATTCATTTTTGTTTGAGGAATGGCCTCTTCCAGTAAGACTCCGCTAAAACCATCGAAATAAATTTCCTCGTAATCAGCTAATAAATCACTGGTATTAATGTCTCCTACACGTTTAGTCTGAGAATAGGAGAAAGCGAAATCATTGGTCAACCTCCAGTTTCCTAAAACATTGGTTTGATGTGAAGCTACAGCTTCAATACCCATGGTTTCAGTATCAATGGCGTTGGTGAAGAACTGAATCTTATTTGCCCGTGCTCCTTCCAGAATACTAGCAATGTCATCATCTCCATTGGCAATAAAATCATCTTGTGAGAATTGATTCGTTAACACGATCCTATCTTCAATTCCTGTATAATAGCCATCTACGGAAAGTGTGATTCCCAAATCTAAAAGAAGCAAAGTAAACCCACCGCTTACACTCAGTGAAGTCTCCTCCTTGAGTTGTGGTACTCCAAGGTTTTGAACCACAGTACTTGTATTCCGGGCAGTCAACACCTGCTGGCCAATTCCTTCTGAATCGAATTGTGTACTAATGCTACTAAAGTTTAGCTGGTGTAAAGAAGGTGCTCGGAAACCTGTACTGGTCGATGCTCTTACACTTATTGCTTCGTTAAAACTTAACCTACTCGCCAGCTTGAAATTTAGAGTGGACCCGAAATCGCTATAATTCTCATATCTAAGAGCTGTTCCAACAAGAAAATTATCAGTGAAATCAAATTCAAAATCTACATAACCTGCAAAACTCTGACGGTAATCATCTACTGCGTTTGAAGGGCTAAAACCAGGAAATGCCTGAGCACCTCCTACTCTTGGCCGACCAAAAAAGTCGACTACTTTTAAGGAATCTGCAAGCTGATTGAAGTCGGCAACTACATTTCCATCTATATCATAAGTTGCCCATGATGCTTCCTCTCCTTCTAATATTCGATAGTTTTCTATTCTGTATTCTGCTCCGAAAGCCACATTTAATCCTGCGAAAGTATCCGGCCAGTTCCTGGTCACATCGAAATTAGAAGTAGTTTGCTGAAAGAAGGTATTCCAGGAATCAAATAAATTTGGTGAAGCTCCCTGCAAAGTTGCGTTCAAGGAATTTGCTGCCCAAAATTTAAAAGTATTTGCTCCAATCGTAGTACTTAAATCGGTATCCCAACCAGCAATATTCTGTCTGATTCCTACTGCAAAAGAACGATCTTTAACGAAGGTGTGGCCCTCAGGACGGAAACCATTTATTTCAAGAGGAGTATATGCGCGCTCCTGGGTAGGTCGTCGATAGAAAGCAAAACCCACACTTCGACGATTACTTATCCCGGCAAAGGAGTACAAAGTGGATTCTCCAATTGGAAGTTCAAAATTTGCAAATAGCTTTCCCTCCCGGTATTCAGGTTGACCAATATTCATTCGGAAGTCTCCCCTGTCAAGACCTCGGGCTTCTAATTCGGCGTCTGAATAATCTACCGGATTCCCATCGCTATCGCTCAATAGAGCCTGTACGGTGGCAATATCTGAAGCAGCGGCAATAGAGTTTTTTAAGTCGGTACTAAAATGTGTTACCCCTGCTGCATATTGTTGAATGGAGGCTAGATCTGTTTGTAAAGTCTGAAGGTTTGCACCATCCTGATATGCCACCCACTCAATAGCATTGTACCCATTAAAAATCTCACCCGTAAACTCTCCTGATCGGCTGGTTCTATTCCTGGTGTTTATAGAGCCCGTCACATTTATAAAACCACCCTGATCGCCTATTGCAAGGCCTCGGTTTATATTCAACTGAAAATCTTCACCATCTACGCCGCCATCAAAATTATTCCCATTAGCACTGGTCTGAGCACCTGTTTGAACGGATATATCCAAATTATCTGTCTCTTTTTTTAGGACGATATTGATTACTCCCGCAATTGCATCCGAACCATATTGTGCAGCAGCACCATCTCTTAAAACTTCAATTCGTTCGATTGCAGCGGCAGGAATAGCATTTAAATCTGTACCAACACTGCCCCTCCCGGGAGTTCCATTTACATTCAATAATGCAGAGGTGTGTCTTCTTTTCCCGTTTATGAGAATCAACATTTGATCCGGGCCTAAGCCTCTCAACGATGCAGGATCAATATGATCAGTCCCATCTGCTACAATCTGCGGGCTTGAAGAAAAAGAGGGTAATACATAGTTCATCAACTGGTTCAGATTAACCTGTGGACTCTCTGCCAATAACTCTGATACATCCAAAACATCAATAGGAACAGCCGTTTCCAGTACCGTTCTGCTTTTATTTCTAGAACCAACTACCAGTACTTCTCCTAAATCAAGTTGTTCATCCAGTGTCATATTTATTGTAGGATTATCTTCGACTAATGCCTCTTTAGCTTTAAAGCCGACAAAAGAAAAAATCAGGATATCACCCCTTGAAGCATTGATGTTATAGTAGCCCTCAGAATCAGTGAGGGTGCCTCTTAGTGTTCCTTTAATGGTTACACTTGCACTTGAGAGTGGTTCCCCAACTCCATCTACTACTCTTCCAGATATAGTAATAGGTTGTGCAAATAGAGAAAAAGAAATAAGGCTTAAGAAGCCTATAGTAAGCAGAGCTTTTTTCATGGCAATCCGAAAATTGAATTGTTAATTAGCCCTGACCAGACAGCGCAAAATTCAATAATTCTTAAGGATATTACAAGTATAAGAATCTAGAATACTTAACTTTTTCAATTATTTAATTGAAAAAAGCTGTTTTGATGTACGAGTTGTTTGATCAATTATATCATCAATACTTATTAAAAAGATTTCTGAAAGCTTTTTGGCAATAAAACTCAAAAAGGCAGGCTCATTTCTTTTCCCTCGTTTTGGGGTTGGAGACAAATAAGGAGCATCTGTTTCCAGGATCATTTTTTCTAAAGGGAGTTGAGCTACCGTCTTATCAACCCCTCCATTTTTGAAGGTAACCACACCTCCAATTCCTAAATGCAGCCCTAAATCAATCGCCCTTTTACCTTCATCAACAGTTCCATTAAAACAGTGCCATATTCCCGATAGACTTCCGTTTTGCTGTTCCTCAATAATATCCAGTAAATCAGAAGTACTATCCCTATTATGAAGAATGATTGGTTTACTCACCTCTTTAGCTACCTGGCAATGGATACGCAAACTCTGCTTTTGCTCTTCTACAAAATCAGTGCTCCAATAGTAATCAAGACCTGTTTCCCCTACTCCATAAAAATCCTCCTTTGAAAAGTATTCCAAAAGCTTCCTTTCAAAATCACTTTCAAGTTCTTTCACATCCACAGGATGAAGCCCTGCCATCTTATAAAAGTTGATCCCAGTATAATTCAGCTTTTCCATCTGAGTAATTGATCCAAAATCGATAGCCGGCATAAATATGGCTTCTACCCCTGCTTCTTTGGCTCGCTGCATTACTTCATCTCTGTCATCATCAAACTGTTCTAAGTAAATATGCGAATGCGTATCAATCATGGCTATGAAAATGAACTAGTTCATCAATTGGATTTTTTTGGATCATATCAATCTGAATTCCTGCTTCTCCGAATATCTCTCGAAATATGTTTGAAAAATGAAATGCAGTACTGCCATTTACTTTTATGGGGAAAATCTTCAAATCTTCGGAAAAGTATCCATCCAGTTCTTCAAAAAATAATCGAATAGATCGCTCAGCTATATTATGCAAAAAATCATGTTCACTAAGTTCTTTAACTATAAACATGGTATGAGATGCAATTCTTTTTGCGCTTTTTTGATCCTTAAGCTTACTCAATAATTCATCCTTATTCCCCCCTCCACTGGTCTGTATAATTTCCACAAACGTAGAAGGAGCCTTTCCTTTTAGGTAAGCTTGTAATACCATGCCTCCTATATGACTTCCGCTTCCAAAATCACCACCCGGAAAAGGATCGGATGGCATTTGATCGACAAGTTTTCCGTTCCTCATCACACCAGCACTTGAACCTGTCCCTGAAATCAAAAGAATGCCTTCGGTCAATCCAAAAAGACCGAGGCCAGCTCCTTCGATATCGGTTTTCACATGTACTTCATCTCCTAAGAAAAAAGATCTTAAAATATTTGAAACTCTATTTGCTCTATGCTCATTTCCGCAGCCTGCACCATAAAAATAAATGGAATCATAGTCCTCATCAGGTAGAGCGGGGATGAGTTTCTCCCTGATAATCCTGCTAAACTCTTCATCAGAGATAAGCGCCGGGTTTGTTCCCTCTGTATAAATTCTCTTTTTCTCACCACCTATAATGGATACCCAAATAGTTTTTGTAGCTCCCGAATCGACAATGAGTTTCTTCACAAGTTTTTGTTCTAAGATAACTATAATTCTGGCTATCATTCAGGGAAGGAGTCGCCATGAAAATTACATATACAAGTTATCTTAAAATTGATGAATTAACTGGGCTACAGGAACTTAAATCGAAGCCTGAGGAACACGATGAAATGTTATTCATCATTATTCATCAAACCTATGAACTTTGGTTCAAACAAATTTTACATGAGTTCGGAAAGTTGAGACACGAACTCAAAAGCGGTAATACCTGGAATTCGGTAAAAACATTACGCCGTATTCTTACCATTATGAAAACACTGGTTTCTCAGGTTGATATTCTAGAAACAATGACTCCGCTTGAATTCAACAGTTTCAGAACTTTTCTTGGCCAATCCAGTGGATTTCAGTCGCTTCAATTCCGAGAAGTTGAAATACTTTGTGGATTAAGACTTCCTCTTATGCTTGAAGCTCACAAAGAAAATGAGAAGCATGTTCAAATTCTTACCACCAGAATGAATGAGGATACATTGTGGGAGAGTTTTGGAATGTATCTAACAAAAAAAGGATTCCCTATTCAGCCTAAACGAGAAAATGAAGTGGGACTAATGTACAATCCGTCCGAAAAAATTCAGGAAGTGTTGGTTAAGGTAATGCAAACCCAACCTGAGCTTGCATTACTCTGCGAGCTTTTTGTGGATTTTGATGAAGGCCTCCAGGAATGGAGATACCGACATGTAAAAATGGTTGAGCGTACTATTGGGCGTAAAAAAGGAACTGGTGGTTCAGAAGGAGTGGCTTACCTTCAAAAAACCATCAACCATGCCATTTTCCCAGACCTTTGGGCAATTAGATCGAAGTTTTAATTAATAACTCTCTTAATTGTCACTCTTAGTGAAAACGAAGAATCAACATAAAATCCGGGTTACCTAAAGTTGTGTTGATCCTTCGGCAGTAGCCTCAGGATGACTAGAATACGAATATGTCAGAAATAGACCAGTTAGCAAACCGATTAGCCCCACACTACTCAGCCTTTGATGTGTCAAACCGCTTATTGTTCACCGGGCACTCACACCAGGCCTGGCCTGATGTAGCCAGAGAAGGACAAACCGAATACTTTGATGCGTGTGCCAAGGAGGTAGATAAAAAATGGGACAAAGCATTTGAAAAAACAGAGATCCTTAGAAACTATCTCAGAGGATATTATGACGACCCGGATGGTTTGTATTGCAGAGAGGAAAGCACTCACTTTTTGATGGTAAGTTTGCTGAGCAGCTTTGATTTAAAATCTAAACCGAAGATCATAACAACCGATGGCGAATTCCATTCTATGTTTCGTCAACTTCGAAGATTAGAAGAAGAAGGTCTTCAAGTTGTGTCTATACCAACTGTTCCTGATGATGATTTTGCACAAAGGATTATTGAAGAGATTGATGTAAATACCTCTGCTATTATGCTTTCGAGGGTATATTTTGAAACGAGCCTTATCAATAGCCATCTTTCTGAAATAGCTGCGGCGGCCAGAGTCCAGGAAATCCCAGTAATTATAGATGATTATCATGGCACAAATGTAGTTCCGTTATCTATCAGAGAAGTAGGTCTGGAAGATTGCTTTATTCTTATTGGAGGTTATAAATACCTACAATGGGGAGAAGCAAATTGCTTTCTCCGCTTTCCAAAAGATTGCGAGTTACGCCCGTTAATTACAGGTTGGTTTGCTTCATTTAGTACACTGGATCATCCACGAAATAACGATCCTGTTCAATACGACTCTTCTGACCAGCGATTTGCTAGTGCCACTTATGATCCTTCTTCTCAATTCAGAGCTGCCAAAGTTGTTGAGTTCTTCCAGGAACATGGGTTAACCTCCAAAGTACTTCGAAATCAATATGAAGCGCAGGTAGGAATGCTTCGCTCACTTTTCTTAGAAAAAGACTTTAACCCAGATCATATCCGACTCACTCACAGTGAACCACTCTCGTCTAATGGAGGCTTTCTTTCATTAACCTCTCCTTACGCCCGAGATTTACGAGCTGATTTATTATCTCGGGGTATTTTTACAGATGCGAGAAATGAAATATTACGATTTGGACCAGCGCCATATACCACTGAGGCTCAAATCAAAGACGCAATTGAGGAATTAAATACTTCGTTGGAAAATATTTTGTAAGGAATGGGTGATTTAGTTTGTCTTACTAATAGCAAACGATAAATAATCAATTTCCAAACTCCAATTTTCATGAGTATAACTTATAAATACGACCTTGAGAATCGGACATTCATATTTGCAAGAGATGTTAGAGCTTTTCTTAGAACTATTCCCAGGGATGTGATTAATTTTGAGGACATAAAACAGCTGACCAGATCTTCTGGCTCAGTTGGCGCCAATTACCTCGAAGCTAATGAAGGTTTAAGCACCAAAGACTTCTATTATCGCTTAAAAATTTGCAAGAAAGAAGCCAAAGAAAGTGCTTATTGGTTATCTCTGCTCTTCTTAAATAATGATCAAGTTTTGGATAATGAACGAAATTTATTGATTAGAGAAGCCAATGAATTTGTTAGAATCTTTTCCTCAATTGTCAGCAGGCATGCTGGCAAATGATCATTGGAAATTGAAAATTCGACTTTGCTATTACATAAATTGAACATATATTTATTGCGCAATGAGTGTGACACGTTCTGGCACTCTGTACACTTACCTTTGTGCAAAATAAAATCAAAAAACATTGAATCATGGCTGACGAAAATAAATTAAAAGCACTAGACATTGCTGTTGGGCAAATCGAAAAGCAGCATGGAAAAGGAACCATTATGAAACTCGGAGATGATGCTGCACAGGATGTGGAGGTTATTTCAACCGGCTCTATTATGGTTGATTATGCACTAGGTGTACAGGGAGTTCCTAGAGGAAGAATCACTGAGATTTATGGGCCTGAAGCTAGTGGTAAAACCACTCTTGCTCTTCAGGTTATTGCACAAGCTCAAAAGAAAGGGGGCTATGCCGCTTTTATTGATGCTGAACATGCTTTCGATCCAAGATACGCACGTGCCCTCGGAATAAACACGGAAGAGTTATTGGTCTCACAACCTGATAGCGGTGAGCAAGCTCTTGAAATCACAGAAACACTCATACGCTCAGGAGCACTGGATGTAATTGTAGTAGACTCAGTAGCGGCTCTTGTTCCACGTGCTGAACTTGAAGGTGAAATGGGAGATTCTCATATGGGTCTTCAAGCCCGCTTGATGTCTCAGGCACTTAGAAAGATTACTGGGATCGTCAATAAAACCTCAACCGCTTGTATTTTTATCAATCAGGTACGTGAGAAAATTGGGGTGATGTTTGGAAATCCTGAAACAACAACTGGTGGTAGAGCTTTAAAGTTTTATTCCTCTGTAAGGCTTGATATCCGAAGAATCGGAGCACTCAAAAAAGCTGATGAAGTAATCGGTAACCGAACTAAAGTTAAAGTAGCCAAAAATAAAGTAGCCCCTCCTTTCAAGGTAGTCGAGTTTAATATCATGTACGGAAAAGGTGTTTCCCGAATTGCTGAAATACTTGATTTAGCTGTTGATTACGATATCATTCAAAAAAGGGGAAGCTGGTTCAGATATGAAGGCGAACCTATTGGGCAGGGAGCCGATTCAGCAATGCAGTTCCTTGAGGAAGATTCAGCGCTTTGTGACAAAATTGAAAAGCTAGTAAGAGACCGCCTCCGTGGCATTGAGCCAGTTGAAGAGGAATCAACTCCAGAGCCTGAACAAAAAACTGCTTCTGTTGAAGCATAGTCAAGAGAGAACATCGATAGAAGTTGCGGCGGCACTATTGCCCGCTGCAATTTCGTCGATCCATGTTCAAAAAAAGAACAAAAACAGATTCTCAATCTTTGTAGATGAAGAGTTTCTAGTTGGAGTTTCTGATTCTACTCTTATCTCTTTGAACCTAAAAAAGGGTGATGTTCTAACCACTTCAAAACTGGAAAGAATCTTTAGCCTTGAAGACCAATGGGCCTTAAAAACCTATTTCCTCCGTTTACTCTCTCGAAGAGACCATTCAAAAAAAGAACTAAAAAATAAAGCGCTTCAAAAAGGATATCGCTCAGCTCAAATAGAGGGAATATTGAATGAACTCAGTGAAAAGGGTTATATCAATAATTTAGAGTTCGCAATGAGCTTTACACGAGATAAATTTCGATTCAATCGTTGGGGAGTTAATAAAATTAGGGTTGAGCTTCGGAAAAAGGGAGTTTCGGAAAAAGAAATTTCTACCGCCTTATCTCAAGTTGATACGGTATGTCAATCTGAATCCATACAGGAGCTCATCAACAAACATAAAGCACGTTTTTTACGAGTTATTCCTGAGAAACGAAAAAAGAAAGTCTACGATTTCTTATTGAGAAAGGGGTACGATTCAAGTATAATCTCTTCGAATCTGACTTCATTATTAGATAGCATAGAAAATGAGAAACATCACGCTTGAACGAGTAGTACGTTTTGGTATATGGGCCATTGCCCTGAGTGTGATTGGTCTGATTTTGTACAACTATGCTAATTTGGTAGGCTACCTCGTCCTGGCAATGATTCTGAGTTATATACTCGACCCTGTTGTAAATCGACTACAAAGAATGGGGCTCAATCGTACTCTGGGTATTACATTAACTCTTTCTGCAGTTATTACACTTATGATTTACATATCAACTAATGTAATTCCTCTATTTGTAGCTGAGATGATCGAGTTAACTAATAATCTAAACTTAGAGAATATTCAGGCAGTTGCTGTTAGCATTGAAACTCAGCTTGCTACTCAGTATGAGTTTATACCGGATGGATTTCTTGAGGAAAATGTATCCGCAGTACTGGCCGAGCTATTTGATTTAGGTAAGCTATCTACGGTTTTAAGTGATGCTGTTGGAGTTTTTACAAATATCTTCTCAGCTGTGCTAGTAGTACCCTTTGCAGCATTCTTCTTCCTTAAAGACGGAACCAAAATCAGAAGAGACCTGCTGACCTTGGTACCCAATAAGTATTTTGAAACCATCCTTACTTTAATAGATAAAATTGAAAAACGATTGGGTTTGTATTTCAGAAGCGTGCTAACACAAAGTGTGTTGGTTGCTTTTTCCTCTTGGTCCACCCTTAGCATTGCGGGACTGGATAATTCACTATCAGTGGGTATTTCTGTTGGTATTGCCAATACCATCCCTTATTTCGGACCTATAATTGGATATATCCTCTCCATTATTGTATCTATTATCGAAACTGGTGATTTATCACTCGTGTTGGTATGTGTGGTAGCCATATTTATAGTACAGATGTTGGATAACCTGGTTTTCCAGCCATTTCTTTTTTCCCGCTCAGCCGATATACACCCGGTTGCCATATTATTCATAATCTTAGTTGGAGCAGAAACTGCTGGTGTTCTGGGCATGCTAATAGCTATACCTATAGCCACAGCCGTTAAAATTACCTTCAATCAAATTAGTTGGAGTTTTAACAATTACCAGGTTTTCAGAATGGAAGCACCTCCATAGAAAAGTTTTCTAATTGAGAACTCTAATTCCTATCGCAGATTAAGTTTTTTATCTTTAGCCCTCTTTTGTAATTCAAAACTGACTGCTCTTTGGCTAATATTGTTGTTTTTGCCTCTGGCTCAGGCTCTAACTTTCAATCCATTATTAATTCTACCCAATCTGGTGAACTTGAAGCTCATATAGCCGGTCTTATCTCTAACAAGCAAGGGACTGGTGCAATTAAAAAAGCTGATGAGCATTCTATTCCTCATGCCGTTATCTCGGAAAATGATTTTAGCTCCTACCAGGAATATACCCAGCAACTAATCAGTCAATTGGAAAATTGGAAGACGGATTTAATCGTACTTGCCGGTTATTTGAGAAAAATCCCTGAAGAATTAATACAACAATATTCTAATCGGATTTTAAATATCCATCCCTCATTACTTCCAAAATATGGTGGGAAAGGTTTTTACGGATTGAAAGTTCATAAAGCAGTTATTGAAGCAGGAGATCAAGTAACTGGCTGTACTATCCATATTGTTTCTGAAGAATATGACGAAGGCCCAATTCTAGAACAGGTAGAAGTACCAGTAATGGATAGCGACACACCCGAATCACTTGCTAAACGAGTGTTGGAACAGGAACACCTTTTTTACCCGAAAGTAATTTCTAACTATTTAAAACAACTAACCGATTAATGGCTCTTAAACCTCTTTCTTCTCTTCCAACAACCCCATTAACCATAAAAAGAGCTCTCCTTTCTGTATCTGATAAAACAGGATTATTGGAATTGACAAGAGCACTGGACAGCGCAGGTGTGGAAATTATCTCTACTGGTGGAACAGCAAAAGCGATCTCGGATACAGGTATTGCTGTTAAAGATGCTTCGGAAGTAACAGGATTTCCCGAATGCCTGGACGGGAGAGTAAAAACGCTTCATCCCAATATTCATGGAGGCATACTCGCAAGAACAAGTTATACACCCGATAATGAAGAGCTTGAGAAATTAGGTATTAAACCGATCGAATTAGTGGTAGTAAACCTCTACCCTTTTAAAGAAACTATATCAGGGGGAGATATTACAGAAGCAAAGGCTACTGAGTTTATAGATATAGGTGGACCTACTATGATCCGCGCATCGGCAAAGAACTTTGCTCATGTATGTATTCTTTCATCTCCCGGGCAATATGAAGACTTCATTTCTGAGCTAAATCAAGGAACCGGGATTAGCTTTGAATCCAGAAAAAAGCTTGCAAAGGATGCATTTGCGCATACAGCCGATTATGATTCAGCTATATCGAACTATTTTGATCAAATTGTTGGAGATGAACCCTCCCATCAGTTCAATGTTTCGGTACCATTATCTCAGGAGCTAAGATATGGTGAAAACCCACATCAGAAAGCTGCTTTGTATGGAAATCAGAATGATATCATAGACTGTTTCCATGGTAAGCAGTTGAGTTATAATAACTACCTGGATGTTGATGCGGCCCTTAATATCATTTCTGACTTCAACTCTGATAAACCTGCTTGTGCTATCATAAAACATACGATCCCATGTGGAGTAGGTATCTCGGAAAATTTAAATGATTCCTATAAAAAAGCATTCAGTACGGATACTGTTTCTCCTTTTGGCGGAATCGTAGTCGTGAATCAAGAACTTGATTTCGACACTGCACAATCGATTGATAGTATTTTTACCGAAATCATTATTGCTCCTTCGTTTTCTAGGGAAGCACTTCAATTACTCACTCAAAAGAAAAACCGCCGTTTGATAACTATCAAAGGTGATCTTGCGAAAAATGAACTTTCTACTTTCCGAAGTATTTTTGGTGGGCTCTTAAAACAAGATGCGGATTTGGAACCTTTTGATGAATCCGAATTTAAAGTAGTGACTGATCGTAAACCAAGTGAATCCGAAATGGAAGATCTTCTTTTTGCATGGAAAGTCGTTCGTCATATTAAATCGAATGCCATCGTTTATGCAAAAGATGGGAAAACACTTGGTATTGGGTCTGGGCAAACCAGCAGAGTTGATTCTTCTGAGATCGCAGTAGCAAAAGCTATCAAAGAGGGACTAAGTTTACAGGGTTCATCTATTGCTTCTGATGCCTTCTTCCCTTTTGCTGATGGTGTAGAAGCTGCTGCGAAAGCGGGAGCAACTGCAGTAATTCAACCCGGAGGAAGTATCAGAGATGAAGAAGTAATTACTCGTGCAAACGAACTTGGAATGACAATGATATTCACTGGAAAAAGACACTTTAAGCACTAAAAATCATTTTTTTAATGATTCGGAAATAGAATATCAATATTGTATTTTCCAGCCAAATTATCAGCAGCAACATCAACGCTATAACTACTAAAAATGTCGGATCGATTTGGGATTCCATCCCCTAAATCAGCTAAAAAACCTCCAAAAAAAGGACTTCTAGATTTTCTCTACACTGACATCGCCATTGATTTGGGCACAGCCAATACGCTAATCTACTCTCGTGGTGAAGGGATTGTTTTAAATGAGCCTTCTATTGTAGCTCTAAATCAACAAGATACTCCAGTTGCTACCGGGCATGAAGCTCGGTTAATGCATGAAAAAACCCATCGCAAGATACGCACTGTCCGCCCGCTTCGAGATGGAGTGATAGCAGATTTTGAAGTAGCCGAACAGATGATTAAGGGAATGATACACAAGGTAAAAAAGAAGTGGTATTCAACTACTCGTCAAATGGTGATTTGTGTACCTAGTGGGATTACTGAAGTAGAGCGAAGAGCAGTAAGGGACAGTGCTGAGCATGCTGGTGCTAAGGAAGTACATCTTGTTGATGAACCGATGGCTGCTGCAATTGGTATCGGTCTGGATGTGCATGAACCTGTAGGAAATATGATTGTTGATATCGGTGGTGGAACTACAGAAATCGCTGTTATTGCATTATCGGGAATTGTATATGCTCAATCTGTTCGTCTTGGTGGTGATGAATTAAATGAAGATATCATAAATTATTTCCGTCGCAATCATAACCTCTTAATTGGTGAACGAACAGCAGAGAAGATCAAATGTGAAATTGGATCAGCAGCACCTTTAGATGAGGAATTGGAGATGATTACCAAAGGTAGAGATTTGGTAAATGGTGTACCAAGAACTCGACATATCACTTCTAAAGATGCGCGAGAAGCCATGGCAGAATCTGTAAATACTATTGTCGAATCTATCACTAAATCCTTGGAGCAAACTCCTCCTGAACTTTCAGCAGATATCCTTGACCGGGGTATAATGTTGACCGGGGGTGGAGCATTGCTTAAAAATTTAGACAAACTGATAATGGAAACAACTGATCTTCCGGTACATATTGCTGAAGATCCGTTGACTGCTGTTGTTCGTGGAACCGGAGCAATCCTAGAAAACTTGGAGTACTATCGACCGGTAATAGACTAACGGAAAACGCTGAATGCGGTTTAGAATTTTTAAAGTTGAACATGCTTCTGACTATATAATCACTGCCCTTCTCTTAGTATGTGCACTTACAATAGCAATCAACCGACATCAGGGAGGGATTAATACCCTCAGGCAAGCCAGTATCACTTTTATTAGCCTACTTGAGGAACCACTTTCCAATATTCGAATTTACAGACAGGCTCTAAATACGAATACCTACCTTCAACGGCAGAACATTCTCCTTCAGGATGAATTAAGCAGGCTCAGAGCCATAGAGGAAGAAAACAAAGAGCTCAGAGAATTACTTAATTTCCAAGAGAGAGGAACTTACGATATGGTTCCTGTAAGCCTGGTAAGCAAAGAGCTTAACGGTTCAAACAACAGCTTCACAATAGATGCAGGATCGAGACATGGAATAGAAGCTGGTATGCCAATCATCACTTCAGACGGGCTTATTGGAAAGGTCATACTTACAAGCAGATTTTACTCGCAAGGCATGCCCTACTTCAATAACCTTTTTAAAGTAAGTGCTGTAGTTTCTGAGACAAAATCTATGGGAATAGTAAGCTGGACCGGAGATAATAAGACAGAACTAGTGATGGATTTTGTCCCTAAAACTATACCTGTTGATTCTGGTTTTGTGATTGAAACTTCCGGATTTGGGAACGAATTCCCTCCAGGTATTCCTATTGGTTATGTTGTTCGTACTGAGACCGAACCTGGTAAGGATACACAACGAATTTTTTTAAGGCCCTATACTTCATTATTCAATGTGGCTGAGGGATTTGTAGTCCGCTTTGAACAGGACTCGGTCATACAAAATCTAAATGAAGATTATAACGAGTTGTTCCGATGAATAGCGAGCTATTAAAAGATTTTGGACTTGGAATCGTATTTGTGATTTCGCAAATATTGTTCTTTCAACACTTAAATATCTTAGGTACTACTGTAGATCCTATCATTTTCTTTCTTCTCTGGTTAATACCTAGATACGAGCGATCGAGCCTACTATTTATGGCAGCAGCACTTGGTTTAATTCAGGATGCTTTTTTCGACTTTTGGGGAATGTTTATGTTCTCAAAAACCCTGCTCGTTTTTTTGTTATATAACTTTGTAAGAAAGAGAGCTGAAATTCAGCTTCTGCTTTGGCAGATCTTCCTTTTTATTTGGGTTGCAGCAATTGTACATAATCTAATTTTCTTTGGCTTGAATAGCTTCTTTGAAGCCTATGCAGTGAATTACTACCCATTTCTACAAATTGTTGGAGGTGCAATTTATACCGCTCTTGTAGGTTCTCTGATATATGTTTTTAGAGTGAAGTAGGTATGTATAAAGGACAACCAAATAGAACCCGAACCTCTATTCGAGCCCTCCAGATTATTATGGGAGGGCTTTGCCTGATTGTACTTGGAAGAGTTTTCTACTTACAGGTTATTCATTATGAAACCTATGCCGTTCTGGGACAAGAAAATTCTATCAGACAGGAATATGTAAGTCCTGCCAGGGGGTTAATTTATGATCGAAATGGGAAACTGCTGGTTGATAACGAACCTATCTTTTCGATAACAGTAACACCTGCAAATTTCGACAGGGATAAAATTCCTTTGTTGGCTGAATTACTTGAAATCGAAGATAGCCTGGTTACTTCAAGAGTAGATGAAGCCCGGCGTTACTCCTGGTATAGAACCTCTCCTCTACTAACTGATGTTGATTTTGAAACCTTCTCTAGAATCCAGGAAAACATTTGGCAACTTCCTGGAATTGGACATCAAATAGAGAGTAAGCGAAATTATGCCCCTAACATCACCGCATCTCATATTTTTGGGTACTTGAGAGAGGCTGACAGAAGTGACTATGAAAATTCTTCTGACCTAAGACTGGGTGACAAAATTGGAAAAAGTGGTCTTGAATTGATTTACCAGGATTCTCTTCGAGGGGAGCTTGGTATAGAATTCCTAAAGGTTAATGCTTTTGGGCAATCTTTGGGTAAGTATGAAGGAGAGCGAACAGACAAAAACCCTCAACAAGGGTTCAACCTGATCACTACAATTGATGCAGATCTCCAATCATTTATTGAAGAATTGATGGTTGACAAGGTTGGTGCAGTTGTAGCTATGAAACCTCATACCGGAGAAATTCTTGCCCTGGTGAGCTCTCCTAGCTATGATGTAACTCGGTTAGCGGGAAGACTCGATAGAGAATACTGGGCTCATATAAACTCGGACACCACAAGACCCTTATTCAATAGAGCGATATCCAGTAGACAACCTCCTGGGTCTACATTTAAGCCACTTATGGGCATGATCGGTATGCACCTTGGATATGTTACCCCTGAAACAGTAGTTAAAAATACCGGGGGATACATGAGGGGGCGTTTATACAGAGATATCGCCCCGTTAGGAGACTATAACCTGGAAACGGCTATCGCTTATTCAAGTAACACCTATTTCTATCAATTAATGGATCGAATAAGCACTCAGGGTGATTTAAATAATTGGAACAAGCTGGTCAAAGATTTTGGATTGGGTGCTCAGACCTCGGTTGATCTACCAAGTGCTACCACAGGTATTGTTCCCGATAGTGCTTATTTCAATCGACGATTTGGAAGAAGACAATGGGGACTCGGAGATTTAATTAACCTTGGAATTGGCCAAGGAGTACTGTCCGTTTCTCCGCTTCAAGTAGCTCAAATGACGAGCTCAATTGCTAATGGTGGCTATAAGATTCAACCACATCTGGTTAGCGAGGTACAACAAGGAGAAATTTCAGAATATATTTCACCTGGCAAATATGAAAAGATAGACTGGATAGAACCAGAATACATTGAAGTTGTTAAAAGAGGAATGCGGCGTGTAGTTGAAGAAGGTAGCGGACGCTTTTATGCTAAAAACGATGACATTCCTACAGCAGGAAAAACTGGTACCGCTCAAAACCCTCATGGGTTTAGTCATGGGTGGTTCACCTCATTCGCTCCCTATGACAATCCGGAAATAGTAGTAACTGTATTTTTGGAGAATGCAGGCTTTGCTTCTATTTCTGCTGCACCGATAGCATCTTTAGTAATTGAAAAATATCTACAAGCAGAAATACAACGAAATAGTGTTTACAACTATGTATTAAACTGGGAGCCTAAAGAGGATAACTCACAAGGGGTGATCGAACAATGAGTAATGTTCGCGATTTTAATTGGTCCATTGCATTCGCCTGGTTAATTCTAACTATTGTAGGCCTTATAGCAATTTTTAGTGCAACTCAAGGGCCGGTGTCCGAGTTCTTACCTTCTTATATACAATCCAATTTCTATAAACAATTGGGCTTTGTGGTTATCTCGGTCATTATGATGATAGCTATTCAGTTTGTATCTCCAAGGTCATTTTTACAACTATCCTATATTTTTTATTTAGTTGGCATCATTCTCATGGTGCTTACCTTGCTATTCGGTTCGGAAATAAATGGTGCTAAAAGTTGGTTTAGAATCGGACCCTTTGGATTTCAGAGTAGCGAGTTCATGAAAATCGCTACTATACTTGCAGTAGCTAATTACCTTACCAGTAGAAGGAATATCTCTGCGGAAAATATTCGATTCGCCCTTGTCGCAGTATTAATAATCCTTTTACCTACAGCCTTGGTAATTGCTCAAAACGATTTTGGAACTGCAATTGTATTCCTGGCATTAATTCCAGTCATGTTATTTTGGTCAGGATTGCCATATGGGGTTTCGATATTTATCATATCTCCTGCAATAATTCTTTACTTGACGGTGCTAAATTGGCAACTAGGCCTGGTATCAGCAGTACTACTTACAGGATTAATCTTTTTTATCCAGCGCAGAACTTGGCTCACTATTACCTCTTTTGTAACAGGGATTCTTACTGTAATAGGAGTTCAACTCGCACTGACCAGTGTATTACAGCCTCACCAAATTGCTAGAATTCTTGCTTTCACAAACCCATCCTATGATCCTACCGGAGCAGGTTGGAATGTAATACAAGCTAAAACTGCCATCGGATCAGGAGGAATAACCGGAAAAGGTTTCCTCGAAGGCACACAAACACAACTTCGCTTTTTACCTGAGCAGTGGACAGATTTTGTATTCTGTGTGATAGGGGAAGAATTTGGCCTACTTGGAGCTGGCCTTGTAGTAATTACGTTCTTATTTCTTTTCGTTCGTCTTCTAGGACTGGCAGGCAACCATAAACACCCTTTTGCACAACTAGTAACTGTGAGTGTAACCTCAGTATTCTTTATTCATTTCTTCATTAATGTTGGAAGTGCAACTGCACTACTTCCGGTTATTGGTATTCCACTCCCGTTCATCAGCTATGGTGGCTCTGCTTTTCTTACTAATACAATCATGCTTGCAATCTGCTTGAATATGGACTTCCATAAAAGGGAATTCAGTATTTACCGATAACTTATTTGTACTTTTTATCAGTACCAAGATTGAAGCTCAAACGATGATGACGAGTATATCCATATTTTCTTAACGCCTCTCTATGATGTTTGGTTGGATAACCTACATTACTGTCCCATCCAAACTCCGGGAAGTCTTTATTTAGCGCTTCCATAAGGTTATCACGGTATACTTTTGCCAAGATAGACGCTGCCCCAATGCTTATAGATTTATCGTCTCCTTTTACGACACAGGTAAAGGGTATTAATGAAGCAGAATACCGATTCCCATCAACCAACAAATAATCAGGAGCTGCTCCCTCTTTGTTCGCACAGCTTTCCATTGTTGCGATTGAAGCCCATAGAATATTAAGACGATCAATATCTGCAATACTCCCCTCCTCTACCGACCAGAATAGTGCTCTTTTCTTTATCTCATCAGCAAGGCGCTCTCGCTCAGATTTATCAATTTTCTTGCTATCTCTTATCTCAGGGAATTCTGTTCCACTCTCAAAAATAACACCTGCTGCAACTACAGGTCCTGCAAGGCAACCCCTTCCTACTTCATCAAGCCCCATAATTCGTTCAAAACCCTCACTCCAAAGCTGCTTTTCATATTTCGTCCTGTCCATACCAAAAATATACTCCTTTCCCGTTCTTTAATGGAACTGTTTTAGAGAAACTTCTATTCTGAATACAAATTAAGTTGTATGAATTTTAGGTATTTCAATTGGGATGAACGTCTTCAAAAAAAATCAGGGAAAACTCCTTTTGATACACTTTGGGACTTATTCCAACAACTATTGACTATTTCCAGTGGAGACGTAGCTCAAGCTTTAAGATGGCTCACCGAACTGGATCAAGAGTATAACATCACCGATCAATTTGAGGAGGGATATTCGATCGGAGATTTTATCGAAGAAATGAAGCAAAGAGGATACCTGGACGACGGAGACCAGCCAGATTCCTTGACCATGACCAAAAAAGCCGAGCGGAGTCTAAGACAAAAGTCATTGGAAGAAGTCTTTAAAAACCTTGAAAAAGGTGGCTTTGGAAATCATAAAACTCAGTATTCCGGAAAAGGAATGGAAAGGCAACCTGAGACAAGACAGTGGAACCTGGGTGATGACGTTGGTCAAATTGATAGTTCTTCAACCATGCTAAATATGCTTCGCCATAGTTCGCTTGATCATTTCGATTTGCATGAAGACGATCTTGAGGTTCATGAATCTGATCACTATACCTCGGTAGCCACAGTATTACTTATTGACTTAAGCCATTCGATGATCTTATATGGTGAAGACAGAATAACACCTGCTAAAAAAGTAGCTATGGCATTGTCTGAGCTAATAATGACCAATTACGCAAAAGATTCACTAGATATTGTAGCCTTTGGTAATGAAGCCTGGCAAATCTCGGTTGAAGATTTGCCTTACCTGAAAGTTGGTCCCTATCACACAAATACTAAACAAGGCCTTGAAGTTGCACGGCACATTCTTCAGCGTAGAAAATATTCCAATAAGCAAATTTTTATGATTACCGATGGAAAACCTTCCTGTATGTTTGAAAATGGAAGACTATATAAAAATAGTTTTGGGCTTGATCGGAAAATTGTAAATAAAGTGCTTGATGAAGCTGTGAAGTGTCGAAGAGATAAGATCTCCATCACAACCTTTATGATTGCCCGTGATCCTTACCTGCAAAGCTTTGTTAGAGAAATGACCAATGCTAATAAAGGAAAGGCTTACTTCGCTTCGCTAAATGATCTAGGCGGGTATATTTTTGAAGATTATATTCAAAACAGGAAAAAGAACGTGAAATAAAAAAGCCCTCTTTATGACTAAAGTGGGCTTTAATTTTTTGGCTAGGCAGATCAATTAGAACATTCCAAGTTCTTCCATTACCTGTTCTGTAATATCGTACTTAGCTTGATACTCATCTGATGCATACAGAATTACAAGATCACCGGTACTCGTGGTTGTATTAAGTACATAAATTAATTCCATTCTGGTTGCAACTGCATCAATAGCAGATCCAATCTGTTCAAGTAGTGGACCAACTAATTCGTTTCTTTTCTCCTGAAGCTCCAGATCGGCAGTCTGTTGTGCTGCAAGAAGATCGTTTTGCATTTGGCCCAATCTTGCTTCTTCCTGTGCCTGGGCTTCTGCTGAAATTACTCCGATCTTTTGTTGGTAAGCTGCTACTTCTGTTTCAAAAATCTGCTGTCTTTGTATCAATTCTTGCTGCTTTCGAGCAGTGAAATTTTGTAGGCGTTGCTGTACCGCTTTCATTTCGGGCATATTTGCCAGTATAGCCTGTGGATTAACGTACCCGATTTTAAGCTCATCTTGCGCATTAACAGTAGAGGCTGCAAGGAGCACTACCAAAAGGGTTGTGAGGGTTGTACTAATTCGTCGTATCATTTTTTTCATGCGTTGGTCTAAAATTATTTATTGAGCCTGTAGTTTGGCTAACACTAGTGATGTAATATTTAATCGCTCTTCTTTGGAGAAGAAGATGATTGCATCTCCATATGAAGTCATCTGGTTCAAAACAAGATCCAGTCCCATTTCTTCTGCTGTCACTTTTATAGCAGTATCCATTCTTTCAATAATCGGAGTCATCATTTGAGCGCGTTTCTGTCTTATTTCATTTAAATAAGTTTCTCTATCCTGTTCAAGTGCTTCATTTCGATCCAAGAATTCCTGCTCTTTTTCTGCTCTAGCTTGTTCTGAAAGAACTGTCTTTCCTTCTTCATAAGTAGCAAAATCTTGTTGTAGTTGAGTTGTTCTCGCGAGTAAATCTGCGTCACGTGTCTCAACTAATTTCTGTATTTCCTGCTCAATGATCTGTACTTCTTCAATCTGTGCCAATACTTCAGCGGGGTTCATAAACCCGATTTTAATTTGGGCCTGTGCGCTAACAGTAAACAGTAATGCAACAAGTACAGCAACTATGTGTTTTCCCATAACTTTTAACTTTGTGGAAATTATCGTTTCTCTATGTAAGATGTTTATTCTATTTCTATTCCTAACTCTAGAAGAATAGCCTCATTTAAATTCCATTCTCCACGAGCGTATACCATATACAGATCACCTGAGCGATCAAATACATAGTCAAATCCCTGTTTTTGGGCTACCGTCCTTAAAGCCGTAAAAATTTGGCGTTGAATAGGTTCCAATAAATCCCTTTGATTTTGAAAATATTCGCCTTCCGGACCAAATTTCTGATTCAAGAACGTATCCCGAGCCAGTTTCTTTTGCTGGATTTCATTTCTTTTTTGTTGCCTTATCTCTTCTGTATAAAGAATTTCTTTAGCTTTATAATCCTCCTCTAATGCAAGAATTTCTGCATCCAACTCATTCAGTTCCTGCTCCCAGCCATCACTGAGTAACTGTAATCTCTGCTCGATTCCCTGATATTCAGGTATTTGAGCAAGTATTACCTCAGATTCAAAATACCCGATTTTCTGATTTTGAGCTTCTGAGTTTGCTGTACTGATAAAAAACAGCGCTAAGAATATTATGAGTACCTTTAGCTTCATTAGAATGGAGATCCGATATTGAATAAGAATTCCCAGTTTCCTGGCGTAATGGAAGTCCCTTCTACCCCATCAAGTCTATAGCCATAACTCAAGTCTACTAATCCAAGAACAGGCAAGAATAGACGTGATCCGAATCCAATTGATCGCTTCAATTTGAAGGGATCAAAGTCAGAAAACTCAAGGTAAGAGTTTCCGGCATCATAAAATATATATGGAATTACCTGTAGTTGTTCGGTGCTTACTGCCGGATACCTCATTTCAAATGAGTATTTCGCATAAACCCTTCCTCCAACTTGGTTTCCATCAACAACAGGGGCAATACTTTCTCCAATTCCACCAGGATACCCCCTTAGATCTATATTGTCATACACAAAGCTCTGACGCTGCTGAA
This sequence comes from Balneola sp., assembly GCA_003712055.1. Lineage (NCBI taxonomy): Bacteria > Pseudomonadati > Balneolota > Balneolia > Balneolales > Balneolaceae > Balneola > Balneola sp. The sequence goes on along the minus strand of RHLJ01000007.1, from coordinate 188,724 downwards.
GTTGTGTTCCCCCAACCAAAAACTTTTGAAAATCACTTCGCTTGTCATCTGTCAAATATCCTATAAATCCATAATCAGCCTGACTTGTTAGTACAAGTTTGCCAGCTACAGGAACATGATGTTGAAAATTAGTAGTGATTTTATAGAATTCAGAAAATCCCGGTAACGGAGGAGCAATTTCACCGGTAAGTGTAAACTTTGATCCAGAGTTCGGAGAAATAAAGTTATCTAAAGAGTTCCGCTCAAGCACTTGCTTTATGGAAATAAGACTCGAAGTACCTTCGGCTAAGAAAGAAAGAGAGTTGGTTACATCATACAGCTGATATCCAAGTACCGTACGGGTAGAAAAATAGTCATCCGGGAATTTCAACCGCTTTCCAAGTGAAACGCTTGCTGAAAATAGGCGATCCCGGGCGTCACTACCCGAATATCGAATGAAGTTATAGGAAAAATTGACTCCAAGTGAAGTAGGTTTCCCGTTCAACCATGGCTCAACAAATCCGAAGCTATAGCTTTGGTATCCGGTACCGGTTACCTGAACACCCAATGATAAATTTTGTCCATCTCCTGAAGGGAAAGGCGTAAAATCTCCTTCAATGGCCCTTTTCAAGGAAAAATTATTAAAATTCAACCTGGCGGAGATAATTGCTCCAATTGACTGACCACCATAACCACCTGAGAATTCAAAATTACTGGTACTCTGAGACTCATCCAGGCTAAAGGATATATCTACTTCTTTATTTTGAGGAATTGGTAAAACGTCAGGAGTAATATTCTGAGGATCAAAATAACCAAGTGTACTTAACTCCCTGATAGAACGCACAATCGCATCCCTACTATACTTATTTCCTGGAACCGTTCGTAATGTCCGGCGAACTACGTCGTCATGAGTATTAGTATTTCCCGAAAAGGAAACCGATCTAATAGTTGCAATTTCGTCTTCATATAAATCGAAATGCAAATCTAAAGAATCTTCGCCTACTTTAGTTATCGTTGGAAATAAGTTAAAGAAGAGATAACCAATATTTTGGTAAAGGCTATTTATGTCAGTAGAGCTTCTGTTAAAGGTAGTATTCGCTTCGTATTTAGATTCATCGAAGATATCTCCCTTTTCAAAACCTAGAGCGATTGTTAATTGCTCGTCGGTATATACTGTATTCCCATCCCAGCTCACATTCCTGACTTTATATTGAGGGCCTTCTTGTAAATCGAAGCGGACTTTTATCCCCTTTTTACTACCGTCATAATCGAATACCCATACTGAATCTGCAACTATGCGAACATCCGAATAACCATTGTTTCGATAGAAGGTCAGTAGTTTTTCTCTACCCTCTTCAAAATCTTCCTGCTTAAAAGTCTTTTTAGATAAAAACTTCCACCATCTATCTTCCTTAAGTGGTTTTACCGTTTTTGTAAGTTTTCTCTCAGAAAAAGCTTCAACTTCAGGGAATTGAATGTCTTTTATCTCAAGCTTCTTACCCCTTTTAACATCAAAAATTAATATTGATCTATTCTCAACCTTATCAGAGGGTTCAACACGCGCTTCAACTTCGGTAAACCAAAGACCTTTCTCTCGATAAAACTTGTCTATTGCTCGTTTTGCCTGTTCAATATTTGATTCTGTTATCGCTGTACCTGGAAGTAACAAAATCTGCTTTTTAAGGTCTCTTCTTTCTGTTCGTTTAACCCCTTCAATTTTATATTCGAGCATGCGGGGTTGCTCAGTAACCTCGATTACTAACCGGACACCAGTGGTTGTTTTCTCCGATATAAAAACTTTCACATCAGAAAAAAGACCTACTCTAAATAATCGTTTTATCGCATCGGGAATATCTTCACCCGGATAAGTGATTGTAGTTCCGGGCTGCAGAAGACTTGCGTTTATAATGAACTGCTCTCTGGTAGTTTCATTTCCCCTAATCTCAAGACCAAGAACAGTGTACTCTTGTGGAATCTCAAGCGTAGGATCGGTTATTTGAAAATCCTGAGCTTGAAGGTTTTGGTTAGCTACTGCTGAAAAAGAGAAAAGTAAAAAGGTAAAAAGTAATTGTTTTAAGAAAGTATGCACGTGGTAATTAGCCAATAAAGTTCATCAATTTTTGAGTAAACGGGATGAGCTACCCTTTTCGTCTTTTGCAATGTCTAATTTCCCAAAACGCCGATCTCGTTTTTGGTAGGAAGTGATTGCTTCGTAAAGCTCGTTACGTCGAAAATCAGGCCAATAGTGTTGTGTTATGTATAATTCGGAATACGCAAGTTGCCATAGTAAAAAATTACTAATCCGATATTCGCCACTAGTGCGGATAATCAAATCAGGATCCGGAATACTTGCAGTTGAAAGGTGATCACTAATCATTTGGTCATTAATCAGTTCGGGATCTAATCGCCCTTCATTTACATGAGCAGCTATTTTCTTAACTGCCTGAGTGATATCCCATCTACCTGAGTAACTAAGTGCTAAGCACAATTGAAGCCTGTTGTTGTTTTTGGTTAATTCAATGGCTTCCTGAAGCTCTTTCTGGCAGTCTTGAGGAAATCTATCCATCTGCCCAATTGTTACAAGCTGGATATCATTTTCGTGCAAGTTGTCTGCTTCTTTCCTTAGTGAGGAAACTAATAAACGCATTAGCCCCCTTACTTCAACCGATGGCCTTCCCCAATTTTCAGTAGAAAATGCATAAAGGGTAAGATATTGGACTCCTAATTGCGCACATGCTTCAGTAATATCTCTTACAGAATCGACCCCGACTTTATGGCCATGAAGCCTAACACTTCCGTTACTTTTAGCCCACCTGCCATTACCATCCATGATGATGGCAATATGCTCCGGAATTTCTCCATTTTCCTTTAAAAGGAGTTGTCTGGCTTTGTCTTCCTGGGACTGTTCTTTTTTAGTAAGAGTGAGCTCTTTCAACTAGATTTTGTCTGATTTTCAAGCTTCTTAAATTAGAGCTTTACTCGTCTTTAAGCAAGGAAAACTGGCTCTATTAAGTATTAAGCTTTCGTTGAAGATCTATCATTTCTAATAGTGCTAGTGCAGCCTCTCCTCCTTTGTTCCCCTTTTCTCCTGCACGCTCTATAGCTTGTTGTACATCATCAGTAGTAAGGACACCAAATGCCACTGGTTTTTGGTACCTAAGATTTAGTTCTAGTACTCCTTGTGTTACCGCATCACAAACATATTCGAAATGTGGAGTTCCTCCGCGTATGACTACGCCCAATGCTATTACTCCGTCAAAAGTACCTTTATCTAATAATGATTGAACAGTTAAGGGTATTTCAAAAGAACCAGGACAGCGAGCTACAAGTATATCTTCATCCTTTATCCCATTCCCCTTTAGTGCTGCTAGAGCACCCTCAAGCATCCTTTCAGTAATACTTGAATTCCACCTTGATACTACTATTCCAACTTTTGCACCTTCCGGCCTTGTTGTTCCTTCAATAAGATTCATCGATAGTTAGTTTTTTAGTTCTACAATTTGCTTTCTCTGCTCACACATTCTATTCATCTTATCAACATGCTTTAGAGCAACTGATACCACGCCTAAATGTCTTTTTGCCATTTCCTTTCCGCCATGATAATCACTGCCTCCTGTAATAAGCAATGCGTTCTTTTCGCATATAGCGGTGTACTTTTTTTGAAGTGTAAAATTATGGCTTGGGTGAATACATTCTATGCCATCAATACCCAACTTGATAAATTCTTCGATTTCCTTTTCAGAGTAAAATTTAGCTGGGTGTGCCAGCACTGCAGCACCGCCTATGCTTCGAATAGTTTCAATAACTCTAGATACCTCAGGGTAGTTTTGGTTGATTTCACCAAGTTTTTCAGTACTTAAATACCTATCAAATGCATCATGATGATTTCTGGCATATCCTTTATTAACTAAAACCTTGGCCAGGTGAGGGCGGCCTATATTGGCTCCGTTCGCCTCCGCTCTTACTTCATCATAATCCACAATTAGCCCGATACCATTTAGTCTTTGAATAATTCCTTTAATTCGATTCCTCCGTTCAATTCGCTGCGAAATAAAAAAATCGGCGAAGAATTGGGTATCTGTATTAAAAAAATAGGCCAGGATGTGAGATTCACGATTTTTATAAGAACTGGTTATTTCAACCCCTGGAATTAATTGTATACCTAGTTCATCGGCTCTTTCTTTAGCAGCAAAATACCCTTCATAAGTATCATGATCGGTAATAGATAGCGCAGAAAGCTTCTTTTCTACTGCGATTTCTACTGCCTCAACCGGATCTAACTTCCCATCAGAAAAAGTTGTGTGAATGTGTAGATCTGCTTTTGGGAGCATTACCCTTCACCGTTCAAAATACCCGAAATATTTTTTGGGCTTGAAAGCACATTTAATGCTTCCATTATTTGATCATCAAGAAGCAGGGCTGCGTCTTTTTCTGCGTTTTGACCTTTAAATCGGGAAATCAGCTCGAGATAAAGAATTTTCTTTATTCTCGACTCAGCTTCCTCAAACTCGGTAGCCTTCTGATCGTCAATAATATTTTGAATAGCATCGATATTTGACCTGATCTCTGTTTCTTGGTGTTTCCCTTTGAGCTCGGCCAATAGTAGTTCTGAATCAGTTATGTAGTCGAATTCTTGATCAACTAAAAACTCTTTGAAATCCTCAAAAACTGATGCTGGTAATTCAGGCTCATTGAAAGACGGATTTTCAGCTTCATATTTTGTTGCAAAATCAAAGTAGTGTCCTTGTTGGAGCAACGATACTTCTAGTAAACCGGGAATTTCACCAGTGGATATTACATCAGGTTCAATGCCTCTTCCTTCTTTTACTTCGCGACCATTTCTTGTCCTAAAGATGCGATTCGCAGTTTCAGCTCGCGAAATGGAAGAATTTCTGGATTGATGAGTATAATCAACAGATTGAATACTCCTTCCACTAGGAGTAAAATACCGTGATATAGTAATCTTCATTGAAGTATTGTAAGGCATTGGTTTTACTATCTGCACCAATCCTTTACCAAAACTTGTTTCTCCCAATATCACTGCCCGATCTAAATCCTGAAGTGCCCCCGAAACCACTTCTGATGCACTCGCACTGCCTCCATTCATGAGAACAACAATAGGTTTATCAAAAAGTACAGGCTCGCTTGTATTATATGCTTGATTATATTCCGCTATTCTTCCTCTGGTTTCTACTACGGTAAGTCCTGGCTCAACAAATTTATCAACGATAGCGACTGCTTCTTGTAGAATTCCCCCGGGATTATCTCTTAAATCCAGAATTAACCCTTGCAGTTCTCTTTCCGATGAGACCTGGTTTAAAGCTTCACGAATTTCACTTGCCGAATTCATTCCAAATTGAGCGAGACGTATATATCCAACCTCTCCGTCATTACCTAAATTCGTAAAATGTGTAACGTTGGGTACTTCAATGCTTTCTCGGGTTATCTCGAATTCAATAGGCTGGTCTACACCGAAACGGGTGATTACAAGTGTAACACTGGATCCTATCTCTCCCATTGTAAGGTTTTGAACTTCTTCGGGTAATAGTCCTTCGGTAGAAACACCATCAATAGATAGAATGACATCTCCTGCTCTAATACCTTTTCGTTCAGAGGGTCCACCCTCGGTAGGAGCTACAATTACTACTTCTCCATCCCTAAAGCCAGCTTCGATACCAATCCCAGCATAGTTGCTTCTAGAAAAAATCTCAGCTTGTTCGTTTTGGGATTCGTTATAGAACACAGTGTATGGATCAAGTGTCTCAAGCATAGCCTGCATTCCGTTACGCATCAGCAGCTCAGGATTTACCTGATCAACGTATTCAAGAGCTATGTTCTCATAAGCTTTACTGAATATGGAGAAGTTTTTTTTGATGAGGAAATAGACATCCTGCTCTTGAAACCCATAGGTATTAGCAGGTATTAACATAGCTAGCAAAAGCCATAAACTTCTTCTCATCAAATTTCTCATATGTCCTATTTTATCCGGAGGGATTGACCTACATAAATCCTCGAACCGGAAATATTATTTAATCTTCGGATTTGTGAGGTACTCACTCCATGTGATTCAGCGATTTCGCTAAGTGTGTCGTTTTGCTTAACGACGTAAGTAACCGATCCATTGTCATTGGTTGTAGTAGAAGAAGCCAAGAAGATATTTTCTCCTCTTTTTTGCTTGGTCTCTAAATCCTGCTTCTCTCTGAATGAGAGTTTATCTATTTGCGTATAGTGGTCTTTCCTGGAATTAGGTACATAGATAGACAGGTTTTGACCTACCCGAATAGTATTTCCAATATTGTTCCAGGTTCGAATATTCCAGGCTCTCACATCATACCATTCTGCAATATGACCAACAGTATCTCCGGTTTTTACTTTATAAGTAAGTTTCGTTGAATTTGCAGGAACACTACTGCTTGTGCTGGTAGACCTTGTGGTTGTAGTACCACTTCTTTGGTTGGTTGGCCTATTTACAGATAGTTGTGAAGTACTTCCGTTTGGTAGCGGAACTGCCAATACCTGCCCCGGATAAATGATGTTCGATAGATTCTCATTGGTTGCATAAATACCACTTACAGTGGTTCCGTACTTTCTTGCTATTAATCCAATAGATTCTCCGCTTCTAACAGTATGCATGGTTATACTTTGATTGGCATTCTCTTTTGGAATGTCATCATAAGAAGCTAGGAACTCCGCTTTTTTACCTGTTGGGATTTTTAATGCATATTTATTTCCCGGAGGGGTCGCCCATCTTAATAATTCCGGGTTGTAATCTTTCAGTTCCTGAGTAGTGATTCCAATAATTTTAGCCATCTCCTCAAGAGGCATCAACCCATCAACTTCGACTACATCATATGAGTACGGATCTTTGCCGTAATTCTTTTGGAAGCCAAATTCCTCAGGACTCATATTAATCATTGTTGTAGCTATGAAACCAGGAACATATCCACGAGTTTCTCTTGGCAGATATGGATATGCAGCCCAATAATCTTTCTCTCCACCAGCTCTTCGAATTGCTCTGTTCAATCCACGGGGACTAATGTTGTAATTTGCCATAGCCAGATGCCAGTCTCCCCAAATATTATGTAAGTCTTTAAGGTGACGTGCAGCAGCTCTTGTAGCTTTTTCGGGATCTCTCCGCTCATCTACCCACCAGTTAATTTCTAATCCATAAACCCTGCCCGTAGCCGCAATAAATTGCCACATACCAACTGCTGAGGCCCAGCTTCTCGCTGTGGGGTTAATTCCACTTTCTATAAATGACAGATAAACAAGCTCTGGTGGCAAACCTTCTTCAGCAAAAATCTCATCCATCATTGGTTTATATACTTCAGCTCGTTCTCTCCAGGTTTCCATAACCTCCGGTCTTCTGAGTGTATAGTAAACCAGGTGCCGATTGACCTGAGCATTCTGTACCAGAGGAACTGCTGTATTTTGAATGGAAACATCATTCGGAAACTCAAAATTATCAGATAGCAGAGTTTCGTCCTCCAAAAAATCCTCCTGAATTGCGAAAATCTCACCCTGAGGCTCACTTTCTGAATCTGTTATTCCATAGAACTGACGGTATTCTGAAACTACAATTCTGGATAATTCACTAAACCTGCGATCGGAGCGAATTTCAGGGTAATCGTCCAATAGACCCTGAGAAGCCTCTACAGCATCATTAATATATTTTTCAGTTAAAACGGCATCTTCAGCCACCTGTGCATCAAGTGCCATGATGTACATTTTATAAATATCGGATACCCTGCTGATAACATCTTTTTGAAATCCATCTAGTGGAGCTAGAGTTGGGGTCTCGTTTAATCCGTCCTGGGTTTGAAAGCCTTCCATCGAATTAGAGTAAGGTAAAAGCCTCTGGGGCATCTCCTTATTTTTAACGGAAGCTGTTGAGTCCTGCGCCCAACTTAGTGTGGTGCCTAACATGAGAATAGAAAAACTAATAACGATTAGCTGCTTTTTCATAAAGGTTCTGTAGATTAATAAGGGTTCAAGTTAATGATTATCAGCTTTAATGTGAATGAAAGTCCATTTTAAGAATGGAACCAAGATTATAAAACAAAACACTCTTTAGACGTTCTTATCAGCAGATAGTTTTCCATGATTTTGTAAAATCTTCTCCTGACCTGTCCATTGCTGAACAATAGGCCATCTTCTACCAGATCCAAATGCTTTTGCTGAAATTTTTAGGCCCGGAGCAGCCTGGTACCGTTTATGTTCATTTCGATCTACTAAATGAAGAGTCCGATCCACAACTTCTTCCTTAAAACCCTTTACAATGATTTCCTCTCTTGATAGCTGATCCTCCAGGTAATATTTCAAAACAGCATCTAATGTTCCGTATTCCGGTAAAGAATCTGAATCTTTTTGATCAAATCTTAACTCAGCGCTGGGTTCTTTTTCGATGATAGTATTAGGTATTACTTCACGCTGATAATATTCTTCGTTCAACCATTTACACATGGCATACACTTCCGTTTTGTAAAGATCTGAGATCACACCGAGTCCTCCGGCCATATCTCCATACAGGGTGCAATATCCAACGGCTGTTTCCGATTTATTACCTGTGTTCAAAAGCATATGTCCAAATTTATTGGATATAGCCATCAACAAATCACCGCGTGTACGGCTTTGCAGGTTCTCCTCAGCTACATTAAAAGAGGTGCCTTCAAATAATGGATTAAGTTGAGTTCTGTACGCATCAAATATGGGATGTATTGGAATGGTTTCCAGCTCTATCCCCAGGTTTGAGGCTAGTTGTTCGGAATCGGAGACACTTCCTTCACTTGAAAATTTCGATGGCATAGTCACTGCCAATACATTTTCAGCACCCACTGCTTCAGCAGCGATGGCACAAACGAGTGCTGAATCAATACCACCGCTCAATCCCAGAGTAACCTTTTCACCAAGTTTTGATTTTCTAAGGTAATCTCTAACACCCAGAACTAACCCATGAAACATGGTCTCTATAGGATTTGGGATTGTACGTTCGCATTCTGCGTACTTTCCAGCGTCCAGTGTTTGGGTTTTCGGATTATATTCTACATCTACAAAGGTGGATTTGAAACGCTCATCTCTTGTAACTATAAATCCGGTTTCATCCAGGGCCAGGGAATCTCCATCAAAAATTAATTCCGTATTTGCTCCTACCTGGTTTACATAAAAAAGAGGCAAGCCTAATTCACGGGCGTGTTTCTGGAGCATTCCTACCCTGCTTTCCGGTTTCCTTTTTGTGAACGGAGATGCCGAAATGTTGATAATTGCCCTGGCTCCTTTTTGAGCTAATATCTCAGCAGGATTGACCGCATAGGTATGATATTGTATCTCATTGTCGTTGAACCAAATATCCTCACATACAGTGATTCCAAAAGGAATTCCGTGAATTAAAATTGGCTCAAATTCAGTACCAGGCTCAAAATATCTTAAATCATCGAATACATCGTAGGTAGGTAGGAGTGCTTTATGAGTACGAGCAATTTCGCTGCCATTTTGAGCAACAATAGCCGAATTAAAGCACGGGCGACCAACCCCAGTCAGGTTTTCAGTTAGAGAACCGAAAATGACTGCTGTTTTTTTGGTCCTGGAAATAATCTCCTGTGTTATCTCATAACACAGCTCTCTGAAAACCTTTCGCTCAAGCAAATCCATAGGTGGGTAGCCGCAGGTCACCAATTCGGGAATAAGCAAGATATCGATCTGATCTGCTTCGGCCTTTTTAATGGCATCAAGCACGAGGGCTTGATTGCCAATCAGATCTCCAATGGTTGGATTAATTTGTTCCAGGCGAATTTTCATGCCCAAAGATACGGCAATTCGAGAAAGAAGGTGAAAATTCTCAGCTGATTCTTGTTATCCTGACATTTATGGAGTCGCTATTATTTTTATAATGGCCGTATGCGTCATTTGCATAGCAAATCAGCTCTCCATGATCACCTGGTGAATAGTTAGGCTCCAACGCACCTATCGGGAAATCAGAATTCTTTTCGCCTTTTATCTTCCCCATTAGAGTAAACCATTTAGCACCACGATATCTCTTTTTCCAGGAAAATAGATTTAGAAAAATATTTGAAAACCCATCCGCGCTTACCGTTTGACTAAAGAGTTTTCCATCGGTCCATTTTTGATCCTTGGGGTCTACTTCAATTCTATAAACCCCATGCTTAGAAAGCCAGAAGCAACTTCGGTTATCTACTTTTTGAGAATCGACAATAAAAGTACCCGACTCATGTATCTTTAATTCCTTCATATTTACCTCCCGGAAGTATTTTACTTTAACAGTTTACGACATCTCAGATCTTCCAGAATGGTATCAATAAGAAAATTCGCTCCTTCTTTGGCTATTTTCTTTTTAATAAACCCCTTAAAGACTAAGACTCCTTTTAATAAAAAGCTTAGCCTGCTTCTAGGGATCATATCTACAAGAATATCGAGAACCCTTTTCACTCGCTCGTAAATGTCACCGTATCGTTCATGTAACTCTTTAGCATCGTATTTTGGCATATCCTTCACAGAATATTTATAGCGATCCATACTGCTATAGGTTTCTCCGGCCGGAGGTTCTTCTTCTTTGAAGATCAGATTTACATCCGGAATAATAGGGAGATACATATTAGTCTCCTTTGTCTCTTTGTCAGTGATAACAATCTTAAACCGTTCGATCATCTCCTCATCAAATTCTCCATTACTTTTTTTCCAAGCTTCGTGAATAGGATGTACCGTATTATTTTCCGGATCGAATGGCATACTCAGAAATGCTCGCATAAAATTGCGGGCGTTATCCCTTCCCAAAAAGAAGTCATGATTTCTAAATTTTATATCCAGAAAACCACCAAAAGCTCCGATACTTGCTGTAGCTAAGGGATAATCGATTTTCTCATATTTTTCTTGCTGATCCTCGATCACCTTTTCATACTTAACCGGGTATACCACCCCCCTATAAAATTGATCATCCAACAAGTACTTTAATTCATGGCGTTTAATTTTTGCCTGATCCCAAAGGGTACCTACAATACTTGGTGCTACGCCAAACAGATCTTTTTCTTCTGAATAAGGTTTTCTGAGTTCCGGACGATCCGGGAAAGGATCAATCATGATTAATCCATATTTCTGATAATCATTATCATCCAGCACCTTCATGTCCTTTCTTTCTGCCACACCAGGATTCGCCCTTGCTCTAAGAATGTTTTCTACTTCACCAAAAGGTTCATTATTAATAGCACCGCCATCTACAGTAAGACTTGAATATGGATCAGGAAAATTAGTCCATAGTATATTTTGGAACATACTTGGGTTCGCTTCCCAAAGCTTTTGGTCGACTACCCGGCTAATAGTTCTTTTAATGTAGTTTTCGTTGAACAGGGAAGTATCAAATTTCCGATACATCAAACCTATTGGAAATGCTCCCGTTGCCATCGCAATCATTTGGATCTGTTTTTTTACATGATCGTCGTAGGGATTCAGATAGATGTATTCATCGGGATTAGTTGGAGTACCATTATTCAGTTTTAAATGCGACAATAAAAAGTGTTCATAGGTTGCGTGCCTGGGGGCGCTACGGAGTTTTTTATTGGTATTGTTACCAAATGGTATTTCCAAAGGAACTCCCCTTAGCATGGCATGAGCAATTACCATTTCCAAATCTCTGGAAAAATAATCCGGAAGATTGTCTGTAGGATCCGTTTCTGAGTCTCCCTCTAAGACGAACGCTTTCTTTGCGATCTCTTCGATAAATGAAGAATTCAATATTGAATGGATCTTGCCATCAGACAAATCGCCTGTATCAAGTCCTCGCTGAAATGTGGTGACTTTACCTTTATCACCAAGACCTACCCAACTATCATAGAATACATTACCGGTCTCCTCTCTTTCCTTGCTAAGGTCGATTTCCTGAACCGGATTGAACTTTCCCTTTATAGCATGGAGACCTGTCATGGCTGTAGTCATTCCCCCACCTGAGTTACCACCAATAACCTCGATCATAACTTTATGTGGTGGCACCATTTTTTTCTGCTCTTCTGTGAGGTCTACTTCAATCCATTCCCCATCGCTGGATTTTACCTTTCTCTTACCTTTTTTTGCCGCTTCCCATTGATCCAGTACTTCAAAGAAGTAATCCATCACTCCACCGATGTAGCATCCTGCAGAAGAGGCTCCAGCCATAGTTATTCCCAACTGGAAAGTATCTTTTGATAATTCGTTCTCAGACATAATCTCGCTCCTTATTAATTAGCCTTATCTCCCAGTTTCCAAATCAAATCCCCATCAGATAAGAAGACCAGGTCTCCATCATTGTTTGTGATATAAATGGCAGCTTTCGTTGTTACTTGTTCCCATTTTTTTGTGGAGGAATTAAAAGCCTCAAGTGTGGTTTTTATACCAGAACGCTCCGATACATATGGAAGTAAATTTTCAATTGTACTCATTCTTGGATGTAGGTGACCTTCAGCTTCATCTTCTTCTGATCCATTTGTCCCAATAGTTTCTCCACCACTCGAAATAGCAGCAATATCTGGAGTTACAGCTTCTAAAAACTTTTCTGTAGTTGAAGTCTCAGACCCATGATGTGCTACTTTCAGCCAATCTGTATCTAGCAATGGAGCAGTAGATGGATCTGTTAGCAGTTTGCTTTCCAGCTCTTCCTCACTATCTCCAGTAAAAAGAAAGGAAGAACTTCTATAGTCCATTCTTATCACAATGGAATAGTCATTGATATGCATTCCTTCTTCATCAAAGCCCTGAGGTCGTAAAATTGTCACTTTAACATCACTCCTACTGCAAAAATCGATTTCAGGAAGTTCGATATCTGTTAATTGCTTACGATTTATCTCGTTTTCAATGATCATTGCTTCAAGTGATTCATAAGTAGCTGATTTATCATTCTCTTTTCCGCTATCCAGATATAAATCCACTTCATAATTCATTAACAACCAATCCATACCAGCTATATGGTCCGAATGTGGGTGAGAGGAGACAACTAATTCAATAGGGTCATTTATGCTTTGATGACTTCGTATATAATTTTTGAATTCTTTTACCGAGCCTGGGTACCTAATTCCCATATTTAGTTCCCCGGAATCAATCACCATTTGATGCTTTCCATCCGGGCATACTATATATATAGCATCCGCCTGACCTACATTAATCATATGTACCTGAAGAAAACCGGTTGCTGGACCGTCTTCACTCTCTGTATCTCCAGGCATTGCTTCTTCCTTATATCTTACATGAGTTTTGTAGATATACCCTACCCCGCCATTTGGGAGCTCAATTTTCCAGTAGCCCGTTCCATATAATCGCTCTTCTCCAGCTATCTTTAAGGCTACACCTCCCTGGATTCTGGTAATTATTTGAGAGCTACTCAAAGAATCGGCTCTTACTGGTGCTTTCTTTGAAGTCACCAAATGACCTGCGAATACATCCCCTAATCCAAATACGCAAAAGAGAAGTATTAGCCCAACAACTTTATAGAGTCTAGTTACTTTCATCTCTGTTTTTCTCCCTCTCTTTTTGTGCTGTGCTTTTAAAATCCAGTACATCAACAAATAGTTTTATAGATGCTTTACTACCTCCTGCTACAATTAGCCCTGTAAGAGCATACCCAAATACCTGTGGCTCATTATATGTTTTAAAGAGAATCGTGATTGCATCAAATTCCCAAAAAACTACTACTGCTATCGATACAATTATAGAGACTATCTCTTTTGTCCCTTTTTTCTTTTTCTTAGTCCCTTCCTGCTGAGATTCAGCATCAGCTTTATCCTGCTTTTTATTTGAGTTTTTATCCGTTGGTGGAGTAGGATCAGGTAGATTTTCCGGATCATACCATTTTAAAAATAATTCGGACTGAAAGAGTGGTGATAAAGCCCGCTCTACGAAAAAAGAGAATACCACAATAGTTATGAGTACCTCTATTAACAAGTTAAAATCAACTGAGAATTCAAAGATTGCCGGATCCATAATTCTTACCCTTTTAAGTTATTAGTTAGCATACATACCCGACTCATAGGTATACTACTCCCCCGAGTCTGTTTAGTAAGAGCGATTCCAAAGGAAGTCCTTACAGAATTCCTTTAATTAATTTTGGGGATTAGCTTTTAAGAAGAACTACATAATTATGTAGTCTTATGAATTGGCAATAATATTACTGAGAAAAGGTGCTGAAATTACTTCAACAGCACCATTTTTCTTGTTAATGATGAACCCCCTGCAGTCAATTGATAAATGTAAACACCACTTGAAAGTGAGGATGCATCAAATGAAACCGATTGTTCACCAGCCGTCTGTCTTTCACTTACCAACGTTGCTACTCTTCTACCCATAAGATCGAATACTTCCAGATTAACCTGTGAAGCATTTTCCAGGTTATAAGAAATGGTAGTAGTAGGATTAAAAGGATTCGGGTAATTTTGATCCAGCCTCAACGTATATGCTCTTTCAGAAGGCTCATCTTCATTTGAAGTGATTACTCCCCACTTAAATCGAACCCATACTGGAAAGTGATCTGAAGTTTCACTTAAAAAGCTTCCGATATAAAATGGATTCTCTACCCGCTCAGTTCCTTCAAAATATTCATCGGACAACTGTGAATTGAATACAATGTGGTCAATCATTGAAAACCTTGAAAAAGAAGTATAACCTGCCTGCTCTAATGATTTAGTCACTATGGTGTATTCAGTGTCGTCGTCAAAGTTTTTATAAGGTGAGTCCTCGCCTTCACTGGTCGATTCAAGGATTTCATCGTTAAAATCTCCCAGAACGATGACGTTATCTCCTTGATGAGTATTATCTAAATAACTTTTCAATTGACCGGATGCATTTAATCTCTGGCTATAATCAGATGGTTCCCCAAAAGCTTTAGCGTGAATATTATACGCGTAGATTTCCCTTCCCTCACCATTGATATTGGCCGTGAACTGAAGCAAGAAAGGATACCTTCCGTTTGCCCAATCTGATTGAACCATACCGGATGTAATTAGCTCGGAATCCTGAAATTGAATAGAGTTCGTATTGTATAAGTAAGCCGTTCTTTGAGTTTGGCTAAAATCCGCAATTACCCCATCATAATCCTGTAAATCGGAGACCAAAGAATTAAAAAGCGTTACATCCGAAATTTCCTGTAATGCATAGATATCTGCATCCAAAGTTGTAACTAAGGTTTTAACATTTTCAAATTGGGTGTTAACATCGGCAGGGCCATTACCTTCGTCTCCAAACCACTCGATGTTCCATGTTACTACATCCAGTGTAAAGTCCTTAGAAATACTATCTCCCGGAAATGTAACTTCTTCGACACCAACATCGGCGGTGAAACGAGGAAGGATTTGATAAACTCCCGCAAACTTACCTACTGCGGCCACAATATTGGTAGCTTCAGTCGGTGCCTGAGCTCCTACCAGATTGGTATTATTGTCAATTCGAAGTTCAGCATCTGCGAAACCGTCTGATACTCCATAGTTTTGATTCCCTTGAAAAGCGCCGGAATGATCAATCGTTGCATTCTGGATGACTACTAACTGACCTTCATAATTACCGGAATTAACCTGCTCAAGATTTACTGGTCTTGGAGATACTTCCCTTTTTTCAGTGTCAATAATTTCGAAGAGTACATTGCTGTCGTCATCTGTATCAGAAATTTGAAGTAAGAAGTCTTCATCATTTCCAGCAATAGGTCTGAAAACAGTAAGTGGACCGGTAACAGTAACAGAATCTCCTATTTCAGCAGTAGTATGAAGGAGCTCCCAAAAAACAGCAATTCCGGCAGTACCATCCTGCATGTAAAGCGGGCCTCCGAATTCATTACCTACTGTTACCCTTCCGGTAACGGTTACACGGGTACCAAGTGGAAAATCTCTGGCTGTTGAGATCGGAATAATCTCTCCATCTTCGATTCCTTCACCGGAGAGTGTTACACCAAATGAAGGGGCGTTTTCGGAGTTATTAAGAATACTAATAGAACCAGCTGCTTCACCTGCACTTTGAGGTTCGAATGTTAGCGTCAGATCCGTTGATTCATTGAAAGCCAGAGAACTATCCGCAAGGCTTGAAACGGAGAATCCTTGTCCTGTGATGGTTACTTCTGAAATGTCTAACTGGGTATTACCTGTATTTTTGATACTGAGTGTTTTTTCTCTTGAGGTACCTACCAGGGTAGTCGGGAATGTAGTAGTGCCCGTATCATTAATGGTGATATCATCTACAGTAACGGCAATTGTTGCGGTATCGCTGGCTTCTACAAAATCGGTGATTCGGATATCATCAATATTCAATCGGTCTGTGCCAGCCGATTGTATGAATTTGAAGCGGATATTGCCGGAAATGGCAACCGAAATTGTTCGTTGTTCAAGGGTTGACGGAGCAGCTAAGGGATCGCCAAGATTTTCCCAGGTGCTTCCTCCATCAGTTGAGTACTGTACTTGCAACTCATTGTCATCGCTACTTCCATAATTAGCGAAATAAAAGGAGACTTCATCAGCACCATCCGTCTTATCAAATTGCATATAGATGTTTCCGGTCCGGTCATTTCTGCGATCCATTCTTACTCCCTGGGAGCCATTAAACTTGTCATTGGCCAGGTTTCCCAGTAAGGCATCATCCAGAAACCAGTTTCCTGAAGAAAGGCTAACAGTAGCTCCGGTATAACTTGCCTTTTCAGCACCTTCGAAATCTTCGAAGAGCTGAGCCTGAACCGGATTGTTGGAAATAAGAAAAAGAAGACCTAGAACGGAAAGAAACTGCAAATACTTCATCTAAAAAAAATTTGAAAATTGAGCCTGAAGTTAAGCAGTTGATGTTAACAGATCATAATCGGATTTCTATTCTTTCAATTTTGATAGCTCTGTCCTTTTGCTGTCTTATGTTGAGTCATCCTGAACTTGTTTCAGGATCGGGGTGTGGGATGACTAAGGAAAGAATTGGGATGTCGACAGAGGCAAGTGCAGGATAACCAGAAAGAGAAAAGGGCGAAGGTTATAATTCAGTAACCAAAAAATAACCTATCATTAATCTTAATTCAGAATGTTTACACTTTGGTAAACTAAATTGGATTCTGTTAATCAAATCGTAAATCACTAGTAAAGGTGAAGTAAAGTTAGGTTCGGATTCTGGGGAGTTACTAACCCTTAATTAACAAACCTAACTAATGAAGAAACAAGCTAACATTTTGCTGCTTTTAGCAGCTCTTATTTTTTCTTCCGCGGGGGTTTTTGCTCAGGATGTATCCTTAAATCTGATCGGGCAATACCATACCGGACTTTTTGATGCTGGTGCTGCTGAAATTTCAGCCTATGACCCAGCTTCAAAACAACTTTTTTTCACGAATGCTGAGGATAACTCAATCGTGGTATTAGATCTCAGCGACCCTAACAACCCCTCTGAAGTAACCACCATAGATATGAGTGTTTATGGTGATGGGGTTAACAGCGTAGCTGTTTACAATGGACTTGTAGCTGTTGCGGTACAGGCCGATCCTGTAACCGACCCTGGTAGCGTAGTCTTTTTCAAAGCCTCTGATGCAAGTCATATCAGCACTGCTACTGTTGGAGCACTACCAGACATGTTAACCTTCACGAATGATGGCGAAACAGTTGTAGTAGCCAATGAAGGTGAACCTAATGACGATTATGATGTAGACCCTGAAGGTTCTATTTCTATTCTTGATGTCTCGGGAATTGATGCAAGTGCCGGAACCGGTTCAGCTGTGGTATCAACTGCTGATTTCAATGATTTTGATACTCAAGAAGCTACTCTTTTAGCTGAAGGAGTAAGGATTTTTGGTCCCGGAGCAACAGTATCAGAAGATCTTGAACCGGAATACGTAACCATCTCCAGTGATGATGCTACTGCTTATGTAGTACTTCAGGAAAACAATGCTATTGCTGTTGTTGATATCGCTTCTGCTACCGTAACTGATATCTGGGCACTTGGATTTAAAGACCACTCAGAATTTGGCAACGAAATCGATGCAAGTAATGACGACAATGCCATCAACCTTGCTAAATGGCCTGTAATGGGTATGTATCAGCCTGATGCAATCTCTATCATCACAATGGATGGGAATGATTATTTAATTACCGCAAATGAAGGTGATGCCCGTGATTATGATGGTTTTTCTGAAGAATTCAGAATAGGTGATTTCCGATTAAACCCCTCTGTGTTTACTGATTCGGACTTACAGGAAGATGAAAACCTGGGCCGTTTAAGAACTACCAATACTCTTGGTATGAATGCGGATTCTCTATTTTTTGTGATGGAAGCTGATTCTGCACAGGAAACTTCAGGCGGAGATAATAGAGGATCTGGCGAAGGCGAGTTCAAGTATGATGTAGCTGCACAAACTATGACCTTTACCATGACTTTTGAAGGTCTGGACTTCAACGGCTTCAATGGTATGGATACCCTAACTACCGACGATACTTCTGATGATGTTACCGCAATGCATTTCCATAATGCGGCAAGCGGAGCTGATGGAGGAGTGCTCTTCAACATTTTGACTGATGGTGATACCGAGGTTACTACTGATGATGCAGGTGTTACTACAGTTACTGGTGAGTGGTCTGAATCAGATTCCACGTTTGCAGCTATTCTTTCTGAAATGGAGGAAGCTCTTTTTGAAGAAGAAATTTCACTTTATGTTAATGTTCATACCGTTGGTCAATCAAATGGCGCTATTCGTGGTCAGTTGATTGCTGATCCAATGTTTGACGAGCTTTATTCATATGGCGCGCGTTCGTTCAGTATCTGGAGTGCTACTGACGGTTCTTTGGTCTACGATAGTGGAAGCGATATGGAATTAAGGCTTTCATTGCTAGAACCTGATAATTTCAACTCTACCAATTCAGAGAATGATTCTTTTGATAACCGTTCTGACGATAAAGGGCCTGAGCCTGAAGCAGTAACTGTAGTTTACCTGGCAGGTAAAACCTATGCATTCATCGGTCTTGAAAGAATCGGTGGGGTTATGGTGTATGATGTAAGTGATCCAACCGATCCTACTTATATTTCTTATGCCAACCCAAGAAACTTCAACGAGCTGGACTTCAACGAAGATACTATTGAAGAATTGGCCGATGCTGATGATACTGAAGCTATTGCAGCAATTATGCGATCTACCATTGCCTCTGGTCCTGAAAGCATCACCTTTTTAAAGCAAGGTACCAGCCCTGCTGCCCTTCCTCTAGCTCTTGTCAGCAATGAGGTAACTGGTTCTATTACCGTTCATGAAGTTGAATTTGCTTCTGAGGCTGCTCCGATTTTTATCTCTGAGTATGCTGATGGAGATGGTGGAAGCAACAAGTACCTGGAACTTTATAATCCAACCGATGAAGATGTACTTCTCCAGGATTACGCAATTGCTCGTGTATCTAACGCGCCAAGCTTACCCGGTGATTTTGAAAGCTGGGAAGACTTTTCAGCTACAGATACAATCAAAGCTAATAGTACTTTCCTTTGGGTAAATCCAAGTGCTGTTGACTCGCTGCTCGATCTTGCTGATGCAACGGGTAGTGCATTCTTTAACGGAGATGATGCTGTTGCTCTCGTTTTCGGTACCGAAGATGATTATGAAGTACTTGATATGTTTGGCGATTTCCTTGGAGATCCGGGTACTGCCTGGGATGTAGCCGGTATCTCTGAAGCAACTGCTGATCGCGTACTTATAAGAAAGTCTTTCATTAAAGAAGGAAACCCTGCTCCTCAAGGCTCATTTGGTTCTTCAACGCTTACTTCTGAGTGGATTGTTGGAGAAGATGGAGCTAATGACTTTAGCGATGCCGGTGAGCATATGATTGATAACTCCATCACGCTAACCATTCTTCATAATAATGATGGTGAGTCTCAGCTTATAGATCTGGGATCGGATACTCTTGAAAACTTTGGGGGTGCTGCCCGCTTCAAAACTCTTGTTGAAGATTTAAGAGACGAAGCTGATTACCCAGGAAGTACTTCTATCCTGCTTTCTTCAGGGGATAACTTCCTTGCAGGTCCTGAATTTAATGCTGGTGTAAATAACGGGGTATTCTACGATGCTCTTGCAATGGACCAGCTTGCTTACGATGCAATTGCTCTTGGGAACCATGACTTCGACTTTGGCCCTCAAAATACTGCTGATTTCATCTCTGCATTCGAACAAACCAGCCCAACCTTCCTAAGTGCGAACCTTGACTTCAATGGCGAGCCTTCGCTAAAAGAACTTGAAGGCGATGGACGAATAGCAAGCAGTACTATTGTGGAAGCCGGGGGTCAAATGATTGGTATTATTGGTGCAACTACACCAAACCTTCCGTTTATCTCAAGCCCTGGTAATGTAGAAGTAGATTCTGATGTAGCCGGACTGGTACAGGACGAAATTGACGCTCTTGAAGCTGCGGGTGTTAATAAAATCATCCTTATTTCTCACCTTCAGGGTATTGAAGAAGATTCCACGCTTGCAACGCAACTTTCTGGCATCGACATCATGATTGCTGGTGGTGGTGATGAACTTCTTGCCAATGATGGTGATCTTCTGGTACCAGGAGACGAAGAAATCGTTTACGGCTCATATCCTATTACCGTACAAAACCTCGATGGTGATGATGTACCAATCGTTACAACCAGAGGGTCTTACTCTTATGTTGGACGATTAATCGTTGAGTTTGATGAGAACGGTGACATTGTTCAAGTAAGCGATGATTCCGGCCCGGTTCGAGTTTCAGGTATTGGAACTGACGCTGTAGATGAAGATCTGACTATGTTTGAAACTGTTGTGGAGCCTGTAGCTGACTTCCTTGATCAATTAGACCAAAATGTGATCGCAGTTAGTGATGTAGCACTTGATGGTGTAAGAGGTAACGTTCGAGGTAAAGAAACAAACCTTGGTAACCTTATTTCTCAGGCTTACTTAAGAGTTGCACAGGATAGAGCTCCTGATTTTGGAGTGAATGTTCCTGATGTTGCTCTTCAAAATGGTGGCGGTATCCGAAATGACAATGTGATTGCAGCTGGAGATATCACTGAATTACTAACCTTCGATATCCTTCCATTTGGAAACTTTCTCAGTGTAGTTGAAGAAATTCCTGCTGAGCAGTTTAAGGAAATTATGGAAAACGCCGTTTCCAAGATTAGTAGCGAAACCGGTGAACCAAGCGGAAGTGGTACTGGCCGATTTGCCCAGGCTGCAGGGTTCTATTTCGTATATGATCTAGAAGGCGAGCCTCGCCAGTTCGATGATGAAGGAAATGTTACGTTCTCAGGAGATCGAATTGTTGATCTTGTACTTGATGACGGAACGGTAATAGTTCGTAACGGAGAGGTAATCGAAGATGCTCCAAATGTTAATATGGCTATTGGTGACTTCAATGCAGGTGGCGGAGATCAATACCCATTTGGTGATCTTGGATTTACCAGATTAGGTATCACTGATCAGCAAGCATTCTCTCTCTACCTTTCTGACAGCGAGTATCTTGACGGCGAAGTTTCCGGAGATGATTTCCCAGAAGGTGGTCTTGGAAATATCACGCGTACTGACACCTATATTGAGGATATCCTTGAAACCGAAGAAGGTGTTCGTGTAACGGTTCACGGTGTTGTCACCAGAGCAGCAGGTGCTATTGCCAGAATCCAGGATCCTACAGCTGGTGTAGCAGTATTTAGCTTTAGTGGTGAGTTCCGCGATTCAGTAGAAACCGGTTATATCCGTCAGGGAGACCTGATAAGAGTGACTGGTGAAATTGATCCTTTTAACGGACTTCATGAAATCGCCGGAGACCTCCTATTTACCGTTATTTCTCGTAACAATACCCTTCCTGAGCCACAGTTGGTAACTCTTGCTGAGATTGCTGCTAATGGTGAGGAATATGAAAATGAGTTAGTGGTTGTAAAAGATATCACTATTACAACTGACGACACTGAGTTCTCTTTAGGAACTACCTATGATATCACTGATGAATCTGGCGAAACTGAAGTAGGACTTAGAGTTCAAACCAGCTCAACAGGTGAGTCTGCCAATTTTGTTGGAACTACAGTTCCTGATGGTGAATTTACATTTACAGGTGTTATTGGTCAGTTTGATGGTTCTGGAAATAATAACTCCGGATATCAGTTAGTACCAAGCTTATCTTCTGATATAAGAACTTCATTCCAGCTTGCCATCCTTCACAATAATGATGGCGAATCTCAGCTTGTGAATGCTGGCGAAGGTTTAGAAGACTTCGGTGGTGTAGCTCGATTCAAAACCATGGTTGATTTAATGAGATCATCTAACCAGGCTATGAGCCGTGGAGTATTGATGCTTTCTTCAGGAGATAACTTCCTGGCAGGCCCTGAATATACCGTTGGTGAAAACGATTCTGTATTCTACGATGCTCTTGCTGTAGATGACATTGGATACAACGCACTTTCGCTAGGTAACCACGATTTCGACTTTGGACCAGAAGTAACTGCCGATTTCGTTAGTCAAATCAACAGTATCTTCTTGAGTGCAAACCTTGATTTCTCTGAAAACGCATCCCTTTCGGCACTTGAAGATGATGATCAAATTGCAGCAGCTGCTGTATTTGAAGTAAATGGTGAGGAAATAGGAATCGTAGGTGCAATTACTCCAAACCTTCCATTCATCTCAAGCCCTGGCGATGTTGAAGTACTTGATGATGTTGCCACTATCGTTCAAGCTGCTATTGATGAGCTTGAAGCAGAAGGTGTCGACAAGATTATCTTGATCTCTCACTTACAGGGAATCGAAGAGGATTCAGTGCTAGCTACCCAGCTTTCCGGAATTGATATCATGATTGCTGGCGGTGGTGATGAACTTCTTGCTAACGACGGTGATGCCCTCATTCCTGGAGACGAAGGCGATGTATTTGGTTCATATCCAATGTACGCTGAAAACCTTGACGGAAACGACGTACCAATTGTAACTACTACTGGTAGCTACAAGTATCTTGGTCAGCTTGTCGTTGAGTTTGATGCGAGCGGTGATGTGGTACAGGTTCTGGATGAATCAGGCCCGATCAGAATTGCTGGTGGAGACAATGATGACGCTGTTGAAAGCGATCCATACCTACAAGAAACTGTAGTTGACCCGGTAGTTGAAGGGTTAGCAGAGCTTGCATCTAACGTGATTGCCAGCTCTGAGGTAGCTCTAGATGGTGTTAGATCAAATATCAGAGCTCGTGAAACAAACCAGGGTAACCTGATCGCAGATGCCTTCATATGGCAGGCAAATGAGTTAGCTAATGACTTTGGTGCTCCACAAGTTCAGGTTGCTATTGCTAACGGTGGTGGTATCAGAAATGACAATGTTATTCCTGCAGGAGATATCTCCGAGCTTACCACATTCGATATGCTGCCTTTCTTAAACTTCATCACTATCGTGGAAGGTGTTACACCGGAAAGATTCAAGCTGATGATGGAAAATGCAGTATCCAGAATCTCCCTTGACGGAGGTGAGCCTATCTCATCCGGAAGCGGTACAGGTAGATATGCTCAATTTGCAGGGTTTAGCATGCAATACAATCCAACATTAACCGCTGTTGAGTTAGATGATAATCTGGAAGCTACTGTTGAAGGGTTACGCGTAATCGATATTACTCTCGAAGATGGAACCAAGATCATCGAAAATGGACAAGTTGTTGCTGGCGCTCCTGATGTAAACCTTGCAACTGCTAACTTTACGGCAGCAGGTGGAGATCAATATCCGTTAGCCGATCTTGATCAAACACTGGTTGGTGTTACTTATCAGCAGGCACTTTCGAACTACATTGTTGAAAGTCTGGGAGGTTCTATCACTTCTGCTGAGTATCCAGAGGGTGGTGAAGGCAGAGCCGTAGTCACCGACAGAATGCCGGTTGCTAACGAGCAAATCTCCGGACTTCCAACCGAGTTTGGTCTGGATCAGAATTACCCGAATCCATTCAACCCCACTACTAACATCCAATTTGCTTTACCACAAGCTGCTGATGTTCAGTTGTCGGTATATAACATGCTTGGGCAAAAGGTAGCTACTCTTGTTAACAACAAGATGGAGGCTGGCTATCACAGCGTAGCTTTCGATGCAAGAAGCCTGGCTAGTGGCATGTATATTTACCGAATTGAAGCGGGTAAATTTACCAGCGTGAAGAAGATGATGCTTATCAAATAAGCGAGACTCTGCTCACACAAGAAGCAGAATAGTAGCTCTGTTTCATGTTTATCCCGTACATCGAGAGATGTGCGGGATTTTTTTTATCATCCAGAAGTACCCAGTTTAATTCTATATGCCATGCGTTCTTTCATACTTCTCATTTTCTTAAGCTTTTCCTTCACGGTAGGTTACACTCAAAGCAACCCTGAAGTGTACATGGGAGATATATCATTTGAAGGTGAATCGTTCACCATAAGCGGATTGCAAAATATCTCGAACTCCCCGGGTTATGATAACCAACCCTCTTTTCATCCAAATGGGCGCCATCTTTTTTATGTAAGTACAAGGGATAGCGCGAACCAGGATATCCTGAGCTTTGATTTTAAAACAGGAGCAAAAGCGTGGATCACAGACTTAGAAGGTGGAGAATATTCTCCTACCGTTACACCGGATCCTCTTTTCCTTTCCTCAATATGGTTGAAACCAGATGGTGAACAATTGCTTTGGAAGTTTCCTATTGACGGAGGAAAGCCAAAGGTATTAGTCCCGGATGAGGTGATCGGATACCATACCTGGTTTGATAAAAAAACCATTTATGCTTTTGTGTTAGGAAATCCTCAAACCTTTGTCGAGTTTAAGCTTGGTCGCAAAGGCTCTAAAAAGGTTATTGCAAACAATCCCGGCCGTTCTATTCATAAAATACCTGGTACAGAACTTATCAGTTTCGTAGATAAGTCTGATCCGGACAGCTGGCTTGTTAAAGCTTATGATCCTTCGGAAGGTGCAATGAAGCCTCTAACAGAAACCCCTGAAGGCTCGGAAGATATGTTTTGGGTGGATGGAGAGAGCTTTATCATTGGTTCAGGTAACACACTCCGACTTTGGAAAGAAGGCCACGGATATGCACCAGAAGTCCAGATATTTGATCGCAATGGAACTATTTCCAGGGTATCTCTGAGCCCGGATAGAACTAAAATTGTCATCGTTTTTGCTGAAACGGACTGAGGAATAACAACTACACAAGCAAGTCATCCTGAACTCGTTTCAGGAAGGTAAATAGATCATCCTAAGTCATTCCCGCGGAGGCGGGAATCTAGATTCCGGCTTTCGCCGCGGAATGACGAACAATAAGGTAGTTGAAAACTCTTAACGAACTAAGAAAAACTATCTAAGCCCGTTGGGAAGTCCTTTACAAATTCTGCTTACCGCATCATGGCTGTGTAAGCTTTCGTAATGAGCACATCGGACTACGAAGTCTCTAATACTATTGTATGTATCCAGTTCTTCGTAAAGAAGGCGTGCAGCATCTTCCACAAATTTCTGGTAGGCACCATTAAGTTCCGCAAAGGCTTGCTCATCCTCTCTTTTAACCATCACTTGCGTTTCGGTTTTAAGAGCTGTTTGGCAAATTTGGACTAAATCCTCTACAAAAAATTCATCTCTCAGTGAAACTGTAACCTCTGCCTCACTTCGCTGGCTATGAGGAATTGCCGCTACTCCCCTTTCTACACGAGCGTGCTCAGCGAGTTCATAAGAACACGGACAAGCACTGCTGTACACAAACTTTAAATGCATATGCTTATGAAAGCGGTCATAATTATCAAGATGACCTTCCAGCGAAACATCATAATATTGATATCCTTCCATTCCCGATCGTAGGCTCTCTTGTATCATAGGATAGGAAAAAGTTAACCGCAGGAATGATTCCTGTGATTCTAAGTCTTCTTTATATGACTTCAATACTTCCTCTAACATATCTAGAGAGAACACCCGGTCTTTAAACCCATAAAAAGTCCGCATTATACGGCTCATATTGATGCCTTTCTTGTTAGCATCCAGGCTCACATACCCATCAACCGATACTTCAAGTGTGATGGGTTTACCATCTCTCTTTTTAAGCTGAAGAGGTAAGCGAAAATTTGAAATTCCTACTTGCTGAATGGGAACATTTGCACCTTCGATTAATGATGCAGGTCCGTTCTGTAAATCGGGTAAAGTCTCTTTGTATTCGGGTGTAATAGTAAATGTAGGATCATAGAACCTACGAACTTGATTAGAAATCATATTGGAGAAATTCAGTATTAAATAATTAACTAGTCCGTCGATATGGACAATATTCGGCTATGTTTCGTTCGGTCTCGAACAGCTTCACCGAATAGAGAACGCTACCTTGTGATGCGGATTGCTCAACGTTCTCCTTTAGTTCCTCATAAAAAGCTTTAACTAAATTCTCAGAGGTTGGGATAATTCCCTTAAGAAAAGGAACATCCAGATTTAGATTTTTGTGATCGCAAGGATCGGTAATTCTCTTCTTGATAATGGACTTAAGTGCACCGAGATCTATCACATACCCTGTTTTAGGATCAGGATCTCCCGCAACGGTTACTTCCAGTACATAGTTGTGGCCATGCCAATTCGGATAATTGCACTTCCCGTAAGTGTTTTTATTCCACTCTTCCGACTCGTTTGGATTGTTAAGCCGATGGGCTGCGTTAAAATGTGTTTTGCGCGTTACGAATATCACTATGAATGCTTTTTAATTGGGCACCCATAAACCTAAACAATTCTGTTTCGGTTCCAAATATTCATTGACCAAGAAAAACCCACCCCTCAGTCCCCTCCCAAGAGGGGAACTCTTTGATTTTCAGAATAATCTTTAACAACGAGCTTTCCCTCCAATTGACGAGATTGAGCCGCCTTCCATAGTATATTTAAAGCGAACAGGGGTGGGTCAAAAGATGGTGGGTATTGCACCCCACCGAATGATCAAAGGACTATTTGATCATTCAGCTCCCCTAAAGAGGAGACTTTTGAAGGGCATAAAAAAAGAGCCCCAAACATATGGAGCTCTTTTCATTGATATTGGGGTTATAATCAATCATTTAAATCGAATACTACTCTAATGGAGTCTACCCCGGTACCTCCTCCACCTCCGGTACCTATCAGAAGTACTTCATATACTCTAAGTCGGAATCTTTCATCTCCATCCATACCATTAAATGCATTTCCATAAGCATCTGATTCAAACACATAAATATCATCACCTCTCGCAAAAATATCAGGTGAGTCATGTGTCCAGTACGTATCCCAACTTGAAGAGGTATCATCCCATTTTTCTACTTCAAAGTAGAATCCATCTGAAGATTCAATCAATTCTCCGTAGGTAGTTATTCTTAAATACCCATCACCACCATCGCTTGGAGGACATACCACCGGGCTAGTAAAACCATCTAAGTCCCATTGTTGAGTACTAATCAACCATGCCCTATAGTTTCTGGTTGAGCAGCTAGGTGTCGTAAACTCAGCTCCTGGATTTTGTGAGAGCGGTGCTAATTCTAATTCCCCTGGATCTTCAGCAGTTGGGCTTGTACAACTTATAAAAGTAATTACGATTAGAAGTGCAACCATACTTGTTAGTGTTCTCTTTGAGTTTTTCATATCTCTTTCTTTTTTGATTTTGACCATTATTGGTACTTATAAGAGCACTCTAGCCTTCACTCATTACATTAATAAAGTGTTATCAATATGTTAGGGGAATAAAAAAAGGAGTTCCAATTCCTTGGAACTCCCTTTGTGATCAGCACACCTCACAATGAAGTGAGACGTTTCGTGAGTAGAAAATCCTTATTTGATTAAGGTCATTTTCTTAGTCAATACTGTGTTAGCACCTACCAATCGGTAAATGTATACCCCACTTGAAAGTGAAGACGCATCGAATGAAATCGTCTGGCTGCCAGCCTGAAGGTTTTCATTATTGATGAGTGTTGCCACTTCCTGACCAAGCATGTTGTACACTTTCAATGTCACATTCTGTGCAGAAGGTAACGCGAACTGAATGTTGGTAGTAGGGTTGAATGGATTCGGATAGTTTTGGCTTAACTGCATTTCAGAAGGAATGTCAGTTTCAACTTCCTCATTTGGATTGATAACAGCATCGTTTAGGTATCCGTAGTCATCTAATCCAGTCCAGTCTTTGATCCATACTTCGTTATAAGCAAATGCTCCAATATGGCCTCTGTTAGCAAACCAGTCGCTTACTGTAGAGTTAAGGTCAGTAGTTGTTGAAGTAGATGCAGCACCGTCTGGTGAAACTTCCGGGTTCAAACCACCATCAGTAGATCGGCTGATGCCGGCAATACCCGGATCAACGATTTGGTTAGTACCAGCTACCATTGCAGTTTCAACGAAGTCTTGTGGCCAGATATCAGCAGCAGTAGCACCTGCACCGAAGTCGTACCAGATGTTATTTTCAAACACAAGGTTCCCTGCTTCGACTTGAGCACGGCTATCCTCAGAAGAGCCGTCAATGTCTTCAATGTTTGCACCTACACCAGCAAAGTCAGTGAAGATAGAGTTGTAGTACTTACCACCTGCATTGTCACGGATCGCGAACGCTCTATCGTTACCGTCACCACCAACTCCAGTTGCACCAGAACCGGAACCGATGTAAGTAACGTGAGAGATTACCGGGATTGAGAATGGAGTACCTGTTTCGTTGGTATCACCACCATCATGCTCACCAGCACGTCCAGCTTCATCAGTTCCCTGGATAGAGAACCAATACTGTCCGTAACCTCTAAACCCTTGGTCATAATCATAGGTATCATCACCACAGAAGGCACCTACTAAGTAACGGGTATTTACTGTTCCACCGAACCACTCGAAGCAGTCATCAAGGTTTGCAAATACTTCTACAAACTCTATAACAGTTCCGGAACCTACAGCTCCCATAGTAAGACCATTGATCTCATCGCCAGGAACACCTGAGATAGAGAAACCACCATGTCGGATAGATACATATCGTAACGTACCGGAATTATCGGTGTCGTCGTTACCACCATATTGAGCTGGCTGCTCAGCTGGGATACCTTCAACCTGGATGTTGGTGCTGGTTTCGTTAGTAGTAGCACGTCCAAGGATGATTATACCACCCCAAAGACCACGGTCAGTAGCTTCTACTTCGTCAACTTCAGTAGTGAAGACAATAGGGTTAGAAGCATCACCTTGAGCATTAATAGTAGCTCCTCTTTGAACGATAAGAGCAGAAGCCCCTTCACCCGTAGTGATGTTAGTGTTCAATCTACCTTTAACTATAGTACCTGGCTGGATAGTTAATTCACCGCTTTGAACGAATACTAGTCCGTCAAGGATGTAGATATTGTCGTTAGTCCAGGTAGTGTTTGCAGTGACATCGTCAGTTATTACAACTTCATTGGTTGCTGTACCTAATGGAATATCACCAAGAGTTCCTGCATTGTCGATTGCAGTCCAACCAGCTAACCAGTTAGAACCACCGAATGCACCTTGATAAATTACAGGAGTGAAGAAGTCATCATCCAGTACATCAAAGCTGAAATTAGCGCCTGTTGAAGCAGGGCTTCCTAATCCTAATCGAGGATCAAGACCAGCGTCTGTTCCACGGCTGATTCCTCTTAGATTTGGATCTACAACCTGGTTGTTAGCAGCAACGAAGTTCGTTCTTACGAAGTCTTGCGGAAGAATAGCTTCAGCAGTATTTCCTGCTCCATAACCATACCATAGGTTGTTATTGAAAACAAGATTTCCTTCTTCAAGCTGTCCACGGCTATCATCGGAAGTTCCGTCAAGATCTTCGATGTTGGCACCTACACCAGCAAAGTCAGTGAAGATAGAATTGTAGTATTTACCACCAGCGTTGTCACGGATCGCGAATGTTCTGTCGTTTCCGTCACCACCAATTCCTGAAGCTCCTTCTCCGGAACCGATATAAGTAACGTTAGTGATTACAGGGATAGAGAATGGCTCACCAGTTTCGTTGGTATCACCACCGTCATGCTCACCAGCACGGCCGGTTTCATCTGCTCCCTGGATAGAGAACCAGAATTGACCTTTACCGCGGAACCCCTGGTCATAGTCATAAGTATCATCACCACAGAAGGCACCTACAAGGTTCTTTGTGTTTACTGTACCTCCAAACCACTCGAAGCAGTCATCAAGGTTTGCGTAAACTTCTACATACTCAATAACAGTTCCGGAACCTACACCACCCATAGTAAGACCGTTAATCTCGTCTCCAGGAACACCTGAGATAGAGAATCCACCGTGACGGATAGAAACATAGCTTAAAGTACCTGAACCATCTTCATCATCAGTACCTCCATAAAGAGCAGGTTGCTCAGAAGGAATCCCTTCTATCTGGATGTTGGTGCTAGTTTCGTTAGTGGTAGCAGAACCTAACATGATCAAACCACCCCAAAGACCACGATCACTTGAAGTAAGATCCGTTCCATCGGTAACGTCATCTAGTTCTGAAGTCATAATGATTGGTTGATCAGCAGAACCCTGAGCATCAATTGTAGCACCTCTGCGAACGATAAGAGCAGAAGCTCCTTCACCGGTAGAGATGTTCGTATTCAATCGTCCTTTGATTACAGTACCTGCCTGAATAGTAAGCTCAGCACCATCAACAAATACAAGACCGTCCAAGATGTATACATTGTCAGCAGTCCAGGTAGTGTTTGCAGTAATATTGTTAGTAACAACAACTTCACCAGTTGGAACTTCTAGTGGAATGTCACCATTAATTCCCATTGCGTCTAGAGCAGTCCAACCAGCTAACCAGTTAGAACCACCAAAAGCACCTTGATAGAGTACCGGAGTAAAGAAGTCATCATCTAAAGAGTCCGCGCTAAAGTCAGCTCCGGTAGCAGCAACGCTTCCTAATTGAAGACGTGGGTCAAGACCAGCATCGTCAGTTCGACTGATTCCTCTTAATTCAGCATCCGTGATATCATTACCAGATGCTGTAAATGCAGTTTCAACAAAATCTTGTGGGAAAATGTCAGCAGCAGTATTACCAGCACCAAATCCAAACCATAGGTTGTTGGTGAATGATAAGTTTCCTGCTTCCAATTGACCACGGCTATCATCAGTAGATCCATCAAGATCTTCAATATTCATACCAACACCAGCAAAGTCGGTGAAGATAGAGTTGAAGTAATGTCCACCAGCGTTATCACGGATAGCAAATGTTCTGTCGTTTCCGTCACCACCAATTCCAGTAGCTCCTTCACCAGAACCGATGAATGTTACGTTTGAGATAACAGGAAGTGAGTACGGAGTACCAGTTTCATTAGTATCACCACCATCATGCTCACCAGCACGGCCGGTTTCATCAGCACCCTGGATCGAGAACCAGAATTGACCTTTACCACGGAATCCCTGGTCATAGTCGTAAGTATCATCACCACAGAACGCGCCTACTAGATACTTGGAGTTTACTGTACCACCAAACCACTCATAGCAGTCATCAAGGTTTGCAAATACTTCAATGTTTTCGATAGTAGTTCCGGAACCAACAGCTCCCATTGTAAGACCATTGATCTCATCACCTGGAACACCAGAGATTGAATAACCACCATGACGGATTGAAACATATCTAAGTGTACCAGAGTTGTCTGAATCATCAGAACCACCATAAAGAGCTGGCTGCTCTGAAGGGATACCTTCAATCTGGATGTTTGTACTGGTTTCGTTGGTAGTAGCTTGTCCTAAAAGAATGATACCACCCCAAAGACCTCTGTCTGATACTGTTAAGTCATCAGCATCATCAGTGTCATCAAACTGTGAAGTAAAGATGATTGGGCTTGTGGCAGAACCCTGAGCATCGATACTACCACCTCTTCTTACGATAAGAGCAGATGCTCCTTCACCAGTAGAAATGTTAGAAGTAAATCTCGCCTTGATAATTGTACCAGGCTCGATAGTTAATGAAGCAAGAGAGTCAACGAATACCAGACCGTCAAGAATGTATAAGTTATCAGCAGTCCAGGTTTCGTTTCCGGTAATGTCGTCAGTTACAACTACAGCATCAACTGGCTCCTGCCCAGCAGTTCCGGTGAATCCCATGTCAGAAAGAGCAGTCCAGCCGTCTAACCAGTTTACTGCACCACTAAAAGCACCTACATAGCTTGTATTTGTGAAAAATGTATCTGATAAAGAATCTGCAGAGAAATCACCAGCAGTTAACGCGGGGCTAGCTGCATCAAGAGTTGGATCAAGACCTCCATCCACGATACGGCTGATTCCGTTAAGCTGAGGATCAACGATAGTGTTTCCGGTTGTGAATGCAGTTTCAACAAAATCTTGTGGCCAGATATCAGCAGCAGTAGCACCTGCAGCGAAATCAAACCAGTAGTTGTTGTCAAAAGTAAGGTTACCGGCCTCTAATTGCCCACGGCTATCATCAGAAGTACCATCAAGATCTTCAATGTTCATACCTACACCAGCAAAGTCGGTGAAGATAGAGTTGAAGTAGTGACCACCTGCATTGTCGCGAATAGCAAAGGCTCTGTCGTTTCCGTCACCTCCAATTCCGGAAGCACTTGAACCAGAACCAATAAATGTTACGTTTGAAATAACAGGAAGTGAAAATGGAGTGCCAGTTTCGTTGGTATCACCACCATCGTGCTCACCTGCACGACCTGCTTCATCAGTACCTTGTAATGAGAACCAGAATTGACCTTTACCACGGAATCCCTGGTCGTAATCAAAAGAGTCATCACCACAGAATGCAGCTACCAAATACTTGGTGTTAACTGTTCCACCAAACCACTCGTAACCATCATCAAGGTTTGCAAAAATTTCGATGTACTCGATAGTTGTTCCGGAACCAACAGCGCCCATAGTAAGACCATTGATTTCATCTCCAGGAACACCTGAAATAGAGAATCCACCGTGCCGAACAGAGACATATCGTAGCGTACCAGAGTTATCAGTATCATCAGAACCACCATATAGTGCTGGCTGCTCTGAAGGGATACCTTCAATCTGGATGTTTGTACTGGTCTCGTTGGTAGTAGCTTGCCCTAAAATAATAATACCACCCCAAAGTCCGCGATCAAACTGAGTTAAGTCGGTTCCATCATTGAGATCATCAAACTCTGAAGTAAAGATAATTGGGTTGTTCGCAGTACCTTCTGCATCAATCTGGGCGCCTCTTCTCACGATAAGTGCAGATGCTCCTTCTCCAGAAGTGATGTTGGTTACTGATCTGGCTTTAATAATGGTACCAGGCTCAATAGTAAGTGTAAACGTAGAATCTACGAATACAAGTCCATTGAGAATGTACTCAGTATCAGCAGTCCAAGTAGTATTGGATGTGATGTCATCAGTTACTACAACTTGCTGTGCGAAAACATTAGCAGTTGCCATCACAAATAACAAACATATGGTATATAAGTGCTTCATACTTGTGGGTTTTGTTAGTTAGGTTAATAGTTAAAGTTTGTACTTAACCCCCAGGGAGAAAGAGACACCCGTCTTATAGCTTTGATACACTTCGTTATTATTCTTGAAGTCGTATTCAAAGCTGGTTTCGGAGTTAAGGATATTCTTGATATCGAAGCTTACTTCGACGTTTCCAAAATCCTTTGAGCTAATAAAATCTAATTGCGAACGTGGCTGCTCAAATACATCAGGATTGGTACCAAAGCCTACGTTTGACAAACGCTGGCCAAATACGTTGAAATACATACCAATACTTAGACCCTTATCTACATCGTCATAACCAAAGTTAATGTTGACGATATACGGTGACTGACCCTGAAGCTCTCGTGTTGTTTGCGTTGAATCTGCTCTCTGCGCAAGCTCCTCAGGTGGTAGATCGATGCTTGAATTGATAAGTGATAAGTTTGCTCCAACACTAAAGTTTTCTGTGAAATCAGAAATGAAGTCAAGGTTTTTTCTTACTTCGAATTCAAGCCCAAGAATTTCGGCCTCATCGACATTTTGCCATTGTAAGATGGCATTTGTTGCAATCGCTCCGGGTCTAAAACCAAGTTCTATAGGATTTTCCAGGTTTTTGTAGAATGCACTTACAGCAAGCACTTCACCCGGGCGAGGGAAAATTTCGTATCTGAAGTCATAGTTGGTAATCAATGTTCTTTTTAATCCCGGATTACCTTGTTTTGCTTCATCACCAATGAAGTCGAAACTGGAGAATGGAGCAATTTCCCTTGCAGTAGGCCTTGCGATGGTTCTTGTCCAAGCAACCCTAAGATTCGAGTTGTCTCCTAGTGCATAAATAAGACTTAAAGAAGGGAGTAAATCGGTATTGTCTATTTTACCCTGGCCTGGTCTGGTTTCTACATCATCAACAATTACCACTGATGTATCAAAACTTGCTACTTCAAGAACTGCAGTTTCATACCTGGCGCCACCTACAAATTTTAATCTGTCGGTTAGTGGTAACTCGAACATCCCGTAAATAGCCTGTATCTCAGTAGATGCATCGTAGTTGTTTCTGTCCTGGGTATTATCACTTACATAATTACCAAATGTTGGTCTGTTAGTGGTCTCATTACGATCGATTATACCCCGGTAAGGGAAAGTAAAAAACTCAACCACATCGCCATCCAGGTCAGAAAAGATTCCCTGGTCAGGATTGATAAAGAAATAGTTCTCCCTGAATTCTCTCTCTACATTTCTGTAGGACGCTCCCATTTTGAATTTGGAGTTTTGGTCGGTAAGGAGCTGGAAGGGGAACTCTACATTAATTGCATAGTTCTCATTTGTTTCTTCCAAATCTCTAAAGAGTCGGGAAGGAAAAGCAAAACCTGCCGTTCTGATTACATTGTTTGTATCAGCTCCAACAAAATTTTGATTCTGATAGTAAGAAACGAAACGTAAATCTGGCTGCTCTTGAGTAGTCGTAGCGAATGAAGCCGACCAATCTACTTTTGCTCTAAGGAAGTTTTCAAAATAGTGCTCACCTAATAACTGTGTATACTTGAGGTTCCTTTCCGTATAGCTGACAACGTTATTCGTTCTTTGCTGGAATTGGCCTTCTATAGGAAAACCTAACTCATCCGGCCAAATTCCCTGTTGGATTCGCCCAGAATTTGCTCCACTCTGAGTTCTGAAATAGTTTACCCCAACTCTGTGAGCATTACTTAATTTGTACTGTAAACTGATTAGCCCGCCAATATTTACTTCATCAGTTCCAACTCTATCGGTATACTGCTGCAGTGGAGTTAATTGATCCGCATTAAGGTTAATTAAATTATAGCGGCCTGTTTCACCGTCATCGTAGTATTGGTATGAACGGCTATATGTGAGACTTCCCACATATCCTAACTCTTTGCCAAATAGGGTAGTTTGATTGCCCAAAGAGATCGAATAGCCATAGTCTAACGGGATAGTTCTTTCAACAGGAACCATCGTCTCATTGAACGCATTACTTGTATTATCAAGAATGGTAGCAAGAGAATCATTGAACCTTGCTTGTACTTCGGCAGGGATAACCAAATCCGGATCATTAAAAATATCCGGAATTGCTCTCATTCCGTCATCAGATCCCAGCCAATCTGTATCAGAAGTGTTATCACTAATAAAATCATCTCTAAACGATGATTGTGTGTTATACTTGAATGAGGTAGAAAGAGAGAATTGTAAATTTTCAGGGAAGGTTTTGGTATTGATGTCTACAATACCGCCACTAAAGCTCCCTGGTTTATCCGGAGTAAAAGTCTTTACCGTGTTGATATTCTCCAGGAGTGATGAAGGAATTAAATCCAGCTGGAAAGTTTTTCTATCGGGGTTAGTACTAGGTAATTCTACTCCATTCATTTGGATAGATGAATAGCGATCACCCAAACCTCGTACATATACATACTTGCCGCCTACTACACTGGCTCCGGTTACTTTTGTAAGAGCAGCTGCAGCATCTCCTGATCCACTCTTCGAAATGCTTTCAGCTGAAATTGCATCGCTAAAAGAAATAGATTTTTGACGGTCACGTAACAGACCCGCCTCACTGTTAAGTACCGCCTCTGCTGTTACAACTATTTCCTCAAGAAACTCAGTCTCTGACTGGAGAGTAATGTCCAACCTTACGGTTGCACCTTCTTCAACTTCAACCCCAGTTACGGTCTGGGTTGCATATGACAGATAGCTTATAACGATGTTATATGTACCTGCCGCTACTTTACGGATGGTATAATTACCATCAATATCGGTTGCTGTACCTTGTATGGTACCTTCGATTACCACGTTAACACCAATAAGGGTTTCCCCTGTTTCGGCGTCAACAACGGTACCTACTATTTTTCCATCTTGCGCAAAAAGGTTAGATGAGATTAAAAGCGCAAGAAAAAGAAAACATGCGTGTTTTATTTTATTCACGAGTGTGCTGATTTTTTAGTTTTGTTCGCATTTTTCATTGCGCTCAAAACTACCCTACACTCGTTGCGGTACTGTTATGTTGAGTTTATGCTTTTGTTATGTGTGTATTACCGGAACATTAACAAGAACTCTCTATTCTTCTGTACTAGTCTCAGCTTTTTCTTCGGCTATCTCTTCCTCTTCTACTTCAGCTTTGGGCTCTTTCGGAACACCATTTTTTGTAGCCTTTTTCTTTGGGTTCTCTTCAGTTGCTTCTTCTTTCTTGCTATTGGTAAAAGCCTCATAAGTAGTTTCTTTGTCGAAAGGTCTTTTACCTATAAGCTTCTCAAGATCGGTCTGGAAAAGAATCTCTTTCTCCAATAATTCTTTGGCAAGAATCTCGAGCTCATCTCTTTTATCTTTTAACAGTTTTAGTGTGCGCTGATAAGCAGTGTCAATGATTTTCTTGACCTCTTCATCAATGATCTTTGCAGTGGCATCAGAGTATGGCTTATTAAATGAGTACTCATTCTGCTTTGAATCATAGAATGAAATATTCCCAATCTTATCATTCATACCATACACAGTAACAATACTGTAAGCCATTTTTGTGATTCGCTCTAAATCACTCAATGCTCCCGTAGAGATTTTCCCGAATACAATTTGTTCTGCTGCACGGCCACCTAAAGTCATACACATTTGATCCATCAACTGCTCTGTTTGATGAAGGAATTGCTCTTTTGGTAAATACTGTGCATAACCAAGTGCTGCAAGTCCTCTTGGCACAATAGAAACCTTTACCAATGGATCGGCATGCTCTAGGAACCAACCGGCTACAGCATGTCCTGCCTCATGATAGGCCACAATTTTCTTTTCCTCGGGGGATATAATCTTGTTCTTTTTTTCAAGCCCACCGATAACCCGGTCAATGGCGTTTTGGAAGTCTTCCATATCTACCGACTTCTTATTTCCGCGAGCTGCAATTAACGCTGCTTCGTTACACACGTTGGCTATCTCAGCTCCGGCAAAACCCGGTGTTTGGGCCGCAAGATTTTTTGGGTCAACTTCTTTATGTAGCTTTAAAGGCTTTAGATGTACTCTAAAAATTTCTTCCCGTCCATTTATGTCTGGTTTGTCAATACTGATCTGACGATCGAATCGACCTGGACGTAGTAAGGCGCTATCTAATACATCTGGGCGGTTAGTAGCAGCTAGAATGATTACCCCTGAATCGGTTGCAAAACCATCCATTTCAACTAGCAAAGAATTTAATGTATTCTCTCGCTCGTCATTCGAGCCAGGCATTTGACCTTTTCCTCTGGATCGACCAATTGCATCAATCTCATCTATAAATATTATACAAGGTGCTTTTTCTTTCGCAGTCTTGAAAAGATCCCTAACCCTTGCTGCACCAACCCCAACAAACATTTCCACAAAGTCAGATCCGGAAAGTGAAAAGAATGGCACTGCTGCTTCCCCAGCTACTGCTTTTGCGAGAAGAGTTTTTCCGGTGCCGGGAGAGCCTACCAATAACGCTCCTTTAGGAATCTTACCACCAAGCTTGGTGAATTTACCAGGGTTCTTTAAAAACTCGACAATTTCTCTAACCTCTTCTTTGGCCTCTTCCAGACCAGCTACATCCTTGAAAGTGATTTTTGTATCGGTCTGCTGATCATAAAGTGAAGCTTTATTCTTCCCGATATTCAGAACTTGCTGACCAGGGTTCATTCTTCTAAAAATGAATACCCAAAAACCAACGGCAAGTGCGATCATGATTAGCCACATGAACATTCCACTAAACCACTCTTCCTCAATCCTTACCTCATACTCTACTTCATTCGCATCAAGTATGGGACGAATCTCATCACCTGGTAGCATAGTGGTGATAAAGGCATTAATATCTTCTGACCCTGAAGAAAGACTAAAGGGACTATCATCTTGTACTGGTAAATCAACTATCCCATCCTGTATAGCACTGTCATTATACTTCCCATAGATATTTACTCCGTTCTTGATGATGATTTCATCTACATAACCACCTTCTACGTGCTCAAGAAAAGTGCTGTACTTGATCTGTGTTCCCGTCTCTGGGTTCAGGAACATAAACTGAATAACAATTAGAAAAAGAATGATAGCAAGAAAACCCCAGGTTGGGAATTTCGGGGTATTTCCTTTCTTTTCTCCTGATGGAGGTTTAATCTGTTTTTTAGGAAGGGGCTTATCGGCCATTAACTTACTTAATTATATTTTCAATATAGCGAATAACAAATACTAATCTCGAATTCAAACTAACACCTTATTCGCAAAAAACGTGCCACTGCAAGTTTTATGACAAATCATCAAAACTTATTATTTCTCCCTCAGCACTTTGGAGGTTTAACCCCTCCTCTTTAGGAATCATTCTTCCTATTACAACAAAATCTTTGAATTGCTCTGCAAATGCTTCGATTTGTTTCTCATTCAATGTGAACATCAACTCCAGATCCTCTCCTCCAAATAGGCCGTATCTATCTACATCCTCTTCCATTTCATCTGCAACTTTACGAGTTTCCAGAGCTATTGGAAGTGCTGCCTGGTAAAGATGAGCGCCAGTATCTGACGCAATACATAATTCTGTTACCTCACTAATTACCCCTTTTGTAATATCAATCATCGAGGACGGCACTACGTTCTGTGTTTTTAATTCCTCGATCAAATCTTTTCGGGCATTGGGCATAAGTTGGCGCTGTACAACAAACCGGTAATCTTCCAAGTCAGGCTGTAGCGCTTCATTACCATGTTCTTCCCAGAATTGTTTTTCGCGCATCAGAACTCTGAGCCCAGCTAACGCGGCTCCAACATCTCCTGTTACACAGATTGCGTCATCTACTTTTGCTCCTGATCGATATACAATATGCTCACTTTCAGCTTTACCATATACTGTCACAGAGATTACTGCATTTTGATGATTCCCAGTCAGATCGCCACCTACTACTTCTATACCATAGGCCTTACAAGCATTGTCAATTCCTGTATAAAGATCTTCCACCATTTGAACAGACATTCGATTAGGTAATGCCAGGTTTATAAGTATTGAAGTGGGAGTTCCATTCATGGAATAAATATCACTTACACTTGCACTAACCATCTTGTAACCGAAATGCGTAAACGGAGTGTAAACCGGGTCAAAATCTACTCCTTCTACAAAAGTATCTGTGGTAAGTAGTGTGAGTGATCCATCTTTCTCCTTGATTACTGACGCATCATCTCCTATCCCCGTTAATGTAGATTCCTGAACTTCCCCTTTATAAACAGAAATTCTCTCCAGCAGTTTTTGCCGACCTAAGTTTTGTATGGTAGTAAAATCGTTGTTCATTTTTCCAGATATAAAAAAACCAGCACATTTAGAATGTGCTGGTTCTAATATGAATTTGATTCAGACTATTCTTCTCGCTTAGTAGAATAATTAATTCTGAATGTTCCGGCTTGCTGAAGTTCTTTTTGAACATCAGTTAACAGCCCAAACTCAGAATTCTCATCAACACGAAGAGAAACAATTAATCGAGGCTCTTCGAGTAGTTTATCATACATAATGTTTCGAATTGCTCCAATATCTTCCTGTATTGAATCATCGATCTGAACCTTATCTTCTCCTAATTGATTTCCAGGTAACCGTTCTGGTCCCATATAGATATAAGACACTAACCGCTTTTCCTCAATCTTTTCGATGTTATTCGCTTTAGTAAGATCGAGCTTTACTTTTAAGGTAACCTCACGAAGAACCGTGGTAACCATAAAGAAGAACAAAAGCATGAATACTACATCAGGCATTGCTGAAGTTGGTACCTCTTGCTTGCTCCCTGCTTGTTTCTTTTTGAATTGGCTCATAATTAACTATCAGGTTCTGCGATTGAAATTTTCTTAGGATACATATCCTTAATCTGTTCCTGTTGAGGACTATTCTCTTCTAAACGAGCATACTCAACACCATAGTTAGCACGAGAAGCAGCATCCCTTAAATCCTTGTACGCCGACATCACCTCATCCAACATATCTATATAGATATTGTAGGGTGTTTCGCGCTGGGTTTTTAAAGAAACGATAGCTGCATCGGGAGAAATGGATAACTCCTCATTGTCGGTTGGATTATCAATAAACTCAATAAGTTTATCTTTCACCTCATTAATTGATACAGGCTGCTCATCCATCAAGATCAATCCCTGAGCATTCACCAGAATGTTCATAAGGTTTCTCTCCCGGATCGGTGGTGGTTCAACTTCCGGATCTAAAGGGGGAGGAAGAACCATACCTATACCGGTATCCACATTAATA
Organism: Balneola sp.; assembly: GCA_003712055.1. Taxonomy (NCBI): domain Bacteria; kingdom Pseudomonadati; phylum Balneolota; class Balneolia; order Balneolales; family Balneolaceae; genus Balneola; species Balneola sp. Next base: position 148,202 of record RHLJ01000007.1, on the reverse strand, counting down.
GTAGTGGTTACCAGGAAGAAAATAAGGAGAAGGAATGCGATATCGGCCATTGAAGACCCATTTATTTCCGCAGAATCTCTTTCTCTTTTCTTTAATAGCATAGGTTATGCTCCATTAAAATTTAAAAGTACCTCGGAGGCCGGTAATCACTACCGATACCACCATAATACCCATCATAATAAGGGTAGTAAGTACGCCAGCTTGAGCAAAGTCAAGCTCGCTTCCTCGTACAGCAAAATAAGAAATCGCAAAAATCACAAATGGCACCGCCATAATCGCGATTCGCTTAACATCCTGCTTGCCTTGAGATAAGCCTTTAATGCCTGAAATAATCATAGTCAGAATTCCGAGGCCCATCAAAGCAAACGTTCCAATAACGGCTATTTGAACAATCATAGTATCTCCTTTTAGAGGTTAATGATGATTATTCTTCATCTGAACTAGTGTCATCTGCTGCAGGAACTAATGATTTGCCTTCCTGAAGTAAGATAATCGAATCAATAAGTGTGATAGAACTTTCTTCCATCTCAGCAATTAATCGATCGATTTTAGAAACACAATAGTTGTACCCAATTTGTAGAATAATACCTGCTATAAGACCACCGGCAGTGGTTAAAAGTGCAGTCTTGATACCACCTGCAACGATACTTGGAGAAATGTCGGCAGCTTCCTGAATATCATCGAAGGCCTCGATCATACCTACTACTGTTCCAAGGAATCCGAACAGTGGGGCAATAGCGATAAATAATGACAACCAAACAAGACCTCGTTCAAGGAAACTCATTTCAATTGATCCGTATGCTGCGATTGCTTTTTCCGCAGCGTCAATTCCTTCATGTGATCGCATTAAACCAGCCTGGAATACCGAAGCTACAGGACCACGAGTTTGAGCACAAAGTTGCTCTGCTGCTTCAACACCACCTTCTTGTAATGCTTCTTGAACATTTACAATGAACTTTCTAGTGTTAATATCAGCAAGGTTAAGAGTAATAATTCTTTCAAGGAAAATCGCAAGACCCAGAATAAGAGTAATTAATACAGGCCACATCCAGCCCCCATCATTACCTTCGTTAAATTTCTGAACAATTAGATTGAAAAAGCCTTCTTCAGCTTGGAGTCTTAAAAGAAATAGAGCAATCGACGATGTCATGTTCACTCCGATTATTTTTGATTAAATGTTAGTGTCTAAGATTAGTGAAGCGAAAGGATATGTCATTTTAAACTAAATGTCAAAGCTCTGAACAATCGAAAAATTAACTTTTAGTTAACAGAAATGAGGTTTTACCAAGTTTTTTTAGTTCCGCACTTATCACTCATAAAACACTTAAAAAACCGCACTCACAACCAATTTAAGCGTATGAATATCAGGACGGTTTTTCACTGTTCTTCCATCATAATTAAGACTGAGCCTAATTAGTTCACTTACTCGGTAATTTCCATTAATGGACCACAAGAAATTACTCCCTTCTCCGGTACCTTCAGTTAACTCAAAAGTTCCTAGCGCCGAAGCAGTTCCTTTTACTTCTGTATTTCGAAATTCAAGCCGTGCGTTTGCCTGAACTCTTCTAAAAAGAAACGCGCGATGAGTATTAACTATTTTAACAATTCTTGCAGTAACCGGATCGATGGGAAAAGCATCTTTTTTTGAAGAATAGGAAACCGAGAAGCCGGTCTGCCATGAACGATTAATCGTAGACTCAAATCCTTGTGTAATGGATAGTGACTCTATGGAAAAATTCCTGCTTTGTATTTGATTGCTTATCGTCTTGTTTCTTCCTTTTGTAATTCCAAGCGTTGATCGGGTAGTCTGAGAAATCATATAAGAAGCATTCAAATAATATTGAGATGAAAATAGCTCCTGTGATTCATTACTAAATCGATTAAGGCTCCTGCTTTCTGTGAATCCCACCGAAAGATCACTTATATCAAACTCAGGGAGCAAATCTAGTTCCTTTTCCAGTGTTATTCTCCCAGTCAAGGTAGTAGAGTCATTCCTAAATGTATTAAATCTTAACAAGTACACATCTTCAAGATTTGAAGTTGTGGAGTTCTCTATCACATCTACCCGGGAGAATAAATTTATGTTTGATAGAAAGTGTCCAAGTGCGGCATTACTATTTAAAAAAGAGAATGGTTTAAATTCATTTCTTACTCGAACTTTTAAATCAGCAACAGGAAGCAGTTCATCTGAAGGCAGTAGTTGACGAATGTATATACCTTCGTTAGGACTTAGTTCAGGAAAAAATTCATCTATTTGCTGAACACCATCTTCGTTAGTATCGGTCCAGACATATTGCCCCAGTTCCGGACCAACTTCAATATATGCCTCCTGGAAAAGTGCCCTTCTTTCAGTATTTACCTCATATACTACCTGACCATTCCAGTTATTATTTCTGGTTTCATAATCGGTAACTGAACTTAATAACAAGCCCTTTCTATTCGAATTACCGGAACCCTGAAACTCAGATGTAAACTCTTTGGTGCGAATTACAAGCTCGTTGCTTGTTCTAATTAAGCTACTTGGCCTGTATTGGAGCTTCATTCTTTGCTCAAGAGAAGAGGCCTGGGGTATTAATTCATTTTCGAATACCCTCTTTTCCTGCCTGGTAATCAAATTGAGATCGACCTGGATTTTAGAATGGTTGTATCGTAAGCCCGGCCCAATTTCGAAAAACGAAAATGAGCTATTTAACAGTGAATCATTGGTTGAAGATGTCTGCTCTCTTCGCTCTTGTTCAAAACTTAGGTACGGTGTCCAGTTTCCAAACAGATCCTTACTCACACTTCCTATTTGCCGAAACCAATTCCCATCATGAGCCAATAGCCTTTCTTCAGATTTTACCCAGTCCTGATCATAATTAATAGTTACCAGCTTCCCTTCACTACTAGACAATTGAATTCCCTGGCGATACCCCTTGAAATTCGGTCGGTTTAATAATCCAAATTCGGTTTGAATGCTTGAATTGGGAGTGAATTGTGCTTTTACTACTGCTTCATTTATATCCTCTTCAGTTTCCAGTGTCGAGTTTAGATCCCATTTTCTGTCAAACTCAACCTCTCTTGTTCTTTCGAAAAATTGAAAGTTTCCACCTGAATATCTTCTGCTAATTGAAGCATCAATAGTTCCTATTGAGGTATTCAACTGTTTCACTCTAATCCCGGATAAATAAGACATGTCATTATTATCCTCGTTATCAAGGGAAGAAAATCGATTCTGATCAAAACTGCTTGCTGCCCACTCACCATAAACTTCTACATTTTCCGAAAGACTGTATGAACTATTCAAAGAGACAATCTGATGTTTCTCTGGAGCCGGGAGTCTTCTGAAGGGCTCATACTCACCAAGACCCGGTCCTACCCATTCATAAAGTAATCCGTTTACCGAACCACTTATGCGCCGGTAACTCCCTCCCTCTACTCTGCTAAATGTAACTATATATATAGACTCAGCAGAACCGGGTATATTTTTGAAAATTGAGAATACTTCGCCACTTACAGTTGTATCTACTCTTGCATATCGAACATTAATATCATCATCTTCATTAGTTGCTAATCGTTCTCCGGAAACAACAGCATTGTTTAGGTTATCACCTACTCCTCTCAATAAGTCTATATCGCTTTCGGTTAGGGTTTGTTGTGAAAGTAGCTCGTTGCCATCGGCCTGGCGAATGATCGAAGCGCCAATTTTTAGTCTTCCATCAAAAAATTTATCTCCTCCTTCTGTAGCTATCAAGGTGCGGTTGAAATTTTGATCTACATATTCATATTCGATTACAATCCGGGTCTCATCTTTTATGAGAAGATTATTTGTGAAAAAAACCTCCCCCAATCCATAATCGATGATGTATTCGTTTTCCTCTCCGCGATTAACTCTTTGACCATTTATATACACTTTTTCTGTGCCTGCCAAAATAATGACAAACTCTTCGCCTTGTCTTCCGGTTAATCGGTAAGGCCCCTGAACCCCATCAGATCCTTCGAACGACATGGATCTAAAGCTTCCACGAACTACTGAAAGTGCACCTCTATAATCACCATAGTTGGTACTTGTATATCCCGTTGCTCCCTGTAGCCGACGATTTAGTTTAGCGAATGTATTTTGCTCCAGACTTACATCCACATCCCCCATTTCAACAGTGGTGTTTGTCGATTGTAATTGAATAAATACCCGATCAAATTCTCTGATATTTTGGGTAGTACCATCAGGTTGAAATGGAATATTTCTATCTGTTAATACTGCATTGATTCGGATATCATCAGTTAATCGTCCGTTCAATTCGAATTGCAATCCACTCTCTAGTGCAAAATCCTGGTTCGTACCAACGATAATCCCTCTGCTTAAACTCCCTTTTTGTTGTATATCTGAGTCATCAAAAGCAAAAGAGGACGAGCTTTCGAATAATTGCTGGTTAATTGAATCTTCATTTTGAGCGAGAATTGAAGGGTCGAATGTTCTAAATGTTCTACTTCGGAATACTCGCCTGATTGCAAGAGGATAGGCTTCATAAGTGATTCTGATCCGATCTGCGCTTCTGTATTTTTCTAAGTGCTCTTCTTTGATGTTCCATATTCCTGATGTGGAACTAAACTCCCAATGGCTTTCAGGAACTGGCTCATCTCGATTATAGGTTACTATAAAAACCTGAATAGTCTCTCGAAGTGCCCAAACATTTAAACTATAGCTAGAGTCTACCTGAAAAGGGGCAATAACGACTTCTGAAGAAATAGTAGTCTGGGCTTCTACTCTTCCCAGTACAAAGAAAAAGAGAAGCACCAGTGCTATTCTTATAAAAAACTTTGAGAAGTCTATCACTTTAGCCGTTACTGTTCTGCTGATACTTCGAGAATATAATCTAGTTTCTCAAATCATCATGGTTCCAATCAATAAAGATTAGTCAGGAAATATGCCTAAACAGTAACAGTGGGTATAAGCTATCGTGAATTGAAGTTTGATATCCCCTCATCAAGAAAGGAGATGAATTTATCAGATGCTACAAATCCTAATTCTTGAGCAATTACTTGTTTACTATTGGGATCAAGAATTACATAAGTAGGTAATGCTACGTTTCCTGTTAGCCTAAATTGTATCTGCTGGTTTTTTTGAGCATCCTGACCACCATCTGTATAAAGCTTAACCAGTTTCATCTGATCAAAGCGTTCTCTTACCTCTGCTAATGGGAAAACATTAGATTCCATAGCACGACAGTTTGTACAAGTGTATCCTGTAAAATCTATAAAGACTGGAATACCTTCTTCCGCAGCTTCTTCAATAGCTCCTTCGTAATCCTCGGTCCATCCATCATCTACACCGGTACCAGTACCGCCGCCACCCATAGCTGCAATGGTTCCCACCACACTCACATCCGTTTGCATTTTAGGTGGTAACCAGGAATCCCAAATTCCGAGTGATGCTCCCATCAAGCCCGGTAGCAAATAGAAACTGAATAATAATAACGGGAGAGCAAGTAACAACCTTCCTGTTGTAATTCTTTCCGGCTTTGTATCATGGTTGAGTGCAAATACCCCCAGAACATATAGTCCGGCTACAAGGAAAATGGCAATCCAGGCTGCAATTGCAAATGGACGGCTTATTAAGCCCCATCCTAATACTAAATCCACATTGGATAAAAATTTAATTGCAGCTGCGAGTTCAATGAAACCTAATAGCACTTTTACCACATTCATCCAGGAACCACTTTTTGGAAGTGATTCTAACCACTGGGGGAACATTGCAAAAAGCACAAAGGGACTTGCAAAAGCAGCGGAAAAACCTACCATCCCAATAATTGGGTAGAACCATTCACCTCCGGCAGTAGCTGCAAAAACAGCGCCCACAAATGGAGCGGTACAAGAAAATGAAACAGCACTTATGGTCATGGCCATAAACAGAATGCCTAAAACACCCGAGCTCTCATTACTTTTTCTGTTCAAGAAATTAGTGAATTGATGAGGAAGCTGAAGTTCAAACATCCCGAATAAACTCAGGGCAAATGCAATCAATACAATGGCAATCATTGCATTCACAAAAGGATTAGAAGCAAAGTTCTGAGCTCCTGATACTCCGACTAAGGCAGCTAATATTACGCCAATCAAAGTGAAGGTCACTATGATCGCAACTCCAAAAAATAACGCTTGTCCTACCCCTTTTTTACTTCCATCCTGCTTAGAGAAATAGGACACAGTAAGTGGAATCATTGGGAATACACAGGGAGTAAGTAAGGCAGCAAAACCCGCTAACAAAGCAATCCAGATAAACGAGAATACCCCCTCTCTTGCTAAATCAACTGTAGATGCACCAACCTGTTGTTCTGCTGAAACTTCTTCCTCAATACCTCCAATTGCTGCTTCAAATGGAGCATCTGATACTCCGGCTACCTCAACAGCCGCTATAATGGATTTTGTTTTTGGAGGTAAACAAACCCGATCGTCACATACCTGATAGAATACTTCTATATCGAGTGTCTGCTCTCCTGTAAGCTCTGTTTTAATAGCCACTGGAACATTGAATCGAGCAAAAGAACTGTGCCATCCTAATTCGGCTTCAAAGTTGGGATCGAATTCGATATCAGCTTCTGATTCAGTTACATCCCCTGCGAGTACAAAGTTTGGAGAGTTTGAAGAGAATTCGGTTGGAAACGGGCCAGCGTCAGGATCATTCAGCACAGAGTATAAGTGCCAGTCTCCTTCAATAGATGCATCAATAGTAATTGTAAAAACTTTGCCAGCTTGTACTGTACCTGGTATTTCTGTTACCTGATACTTTACAGGATCAGGGATCTGAGCCTGTAAAAAAAATGGGAACAGCATCAGAATGATGGTTCCCATTGTTATTTTTTGAAATAATTTCATTTGAGCAGTCAATTCTGAATTAATACTAATTCATCATAATAAGGTGGTATACTGGAACATCAAACATTCAAGAATAACAATTCTATAACATTTAGCAGCCCAGGCTAATACTAACTCAAAATTAAGTCAGATTATTCCGCCCTAACTACCCAGAATTTCACTGTTGGCTTAAGGTCACCCAAAAGATTTACCGTCGCCGTGTATTCACCTAAAACTTTTACATCTTCATTAATCGAAATATTTCGGCGATCTACCTCAATATTCTTTTCCTGAAGAGCTTCAGCGAGCTGAACATTTGTTACTGTTCCGAAGATCTTATCATCCTCGCCCGTTGTAACAGGGATAGTAACAGAAGTTGATTCCAATAATTTTGCCAATTCTTTGGCTTCCTGAACAGTGAGTTCTGCTTTAAGGGAAGCTCTTTGTTTCATCAATTCTACTTCTGCAATAGCTCCTTTGGTAGCTAATACTGCTTTTGCCTGTGGAATCAGGAAGTTGCGACCGTAGCCGTCCTTAACTTCAACAAGGTCACCGGCATAACCTAATTTTTCTACGTCTTCTTTTAGAATAACTTTCATCGTTTCAATCTCCTCTTATCGCAGGTTTTCAGCTACATATGGAATCAACGCAAGAAAACGAGCACGCTTGATGGCAGTCGTAAGTTGTCGTTGATGTTTTGCACTTGTTCCGGTTACTCTTCTAGGTAAGATTTTTCCCTGGTCGTTAGTAAATCTCTTAAGGGTTTCAACATCTTTATAGTCGATGTATTCTACACCAGCTTGAGTGAACTTACACTGCTTAACCTTACGTACGCTTTTCTTTGGGTGTGATGGATTCTTAATCATGATTTAATTCCTTTTGAGTGAGTTTATGCTTCCGCTTTTGCTTCTTCTTCAACAGCAAATATGCTTGGTACTGCATTATTCTTAACCAACTCACGATGACGAAGCATTTTCGCGTCAAGCTTAAGGGTTAAATAGCGCATGTACTCATCCTCAATTCTCATGAATCGCTCATACGCAGCTACTACTGCTGCTGGTCCTGAGAAATAGGTATTTACATAATACCCGTTTCCTTTTTTGTCCATCTCATATGCAAACTTGCGGAGACCCCACTCGTCTACTTCTTCGATTTCGCCGCCGTTATCAGTGATAAGCTTGTTAATTTTTTCGATTGCGGCTTTAAACTGATCCTCTTCCAACACAGGATTAAGGATATACGTCAATTCGTAATGATTCTTACTCATAGCAATATTTGGTTTCTATGGATGTCTTCGTTGTGAAAACAGTTATTCAAGCACTTTGCCCAAATAACAGAAAGCTCTAAATATAAAGCTTTTTAAATGCCGTTGCTACATTTTTTATTACCCAGCTATTTCGAGTTTATTATCAAATAGCTTCGATTCTTGTAGCTAATTCAAAGTCCTTTTCAGTCACTTTGTTACCAACATCGTGGGTTTGAAGAGAAATAGTAACCTGGTTGTATACATTTGCAAGATTAGGATGATGCCCGAGTAACTCGGCTTCTAGCCCTACCCTAACAATAAATCCAAGTGCTTCTTTAAAATCTGAGAGCTCAAATTTTTTTTGAATGGTATCACTTTTATAGCTCCACCCGGAAATAGATTCCAGCTTTTCAGTTATTTGTAATTCTGTTAATGCTTCCATAGTTCTTGTTTTTATAAGTAATTAATGAATTGGATAACCCGGCACATCGTTCATTCTTCTTGAGGTTTCGATCAGTTTGCTTTACAATATTTTAACACCCATTTTTACAAAGTAACATTTACGTTTTTTGAAAGGAGTTTAGTTCTTTTATTTTCAACGAAAATGTAGTGAACCAATAATTCTATTCTTTGTGAGGCAATATTCTCTTTTAAAAAAATTAGCGATAGTAGGGGCTCCTTTATTGGTTTTATTATTTTCGGAATTAGCTTCCGCAGCAGAAGCTGGCTCAGGACATGGTATTGACGGTAGTGGACTAAGTATTCTTTGGGCTCTCCCTTTTGCTGGCATCTTGCTCTCAATTGCAATCTTTCCCCTTGTTGCAGAACATTGGTGGCATCATAATTTTGGAAAAGTCTCAGCGGTCTGGGCCTTCGCTCTTATTATTCCCTTATTAGTAACTTTTGGTTTTGAAGCGACCCTTTATGAAGTACTCCACGCTTATTTGTTAGAATACATTCCTTTTATTGTTCTCCTCTTCGCTCTTTTTACTGTTTCGGGTGGAATCCGAATTAAAGGATACCTTAAAGGCACTCCGGAAGTAAATACAGGAATCTTGCTTCTGGGAACTATACTGGCTAGCTGGATGGGAACCACTGGTGCAGCCATGCTACTTATTCGCCCAATCTTGAGAGCAAACGAGTGGAGAAGTACAAAAAAGCATATTGTCATCTTTTTCATTTTCTTGGTTGCCAATGTGGGCGGCTCATTAACCCCATTAGGGGATCCCCCATTGTTTTTAGGATTTCTTCAGGGAGTAGATTTCTTCTGGACAACCACAAATTTATTTTTTGAGATGACTTTTGTAGCTACACTCCTACTAGTCATCTATTATTTCTGGGATCGTCATCTCTACAAAAAAGAGACAAATACTCCTCCTTTAGATGATGGTTCTGAACCGTTAGGCATCGAAGGTAGTTTCAATCTTGTCCTCATTTTGGGGATTGTTGGAGCTGTTCTTTTTTCAGGATTGGTTCATGTTGGCGAACTAACCATTTTTCATGTTCATGTGAATATTGAAAACCTGATAAGAGACTTGGTTCTGCTTCTTATCGCCTGGATAAGCTGGGCCGTTACCTCTAAAGCAAGTAGGGCAGCAAATGGATTTAATTGGTTTCCAATTCAAGAAGTAGCAAAGCTCTTCGCCGGGATTTTCATCACCATTATAGCTCCTATCGCAATGCTAAAAGCTGCCAACAATGGAGAAGGAGCACTTCAATTTGTTAATGATGCTGTTTTTGATGAATCAGGCGACCCTATCAATTATATGTTTTTCTGGATAACCGGGATGCTATCTGCTTTTCTGGATAATGCCCCAACATATCTTGTATTCTTCAATGCAGCAGGTGGTGACGCCCAGTTACTTATGACGGAGATGAGCCATACTCTTATCGCTATCTCATCAGGAGCCGTTTTCTTTGGTGCACTTACATATATTGGTAATGCACCCAACTTCATGGTTAAATCGATTGCAGAGCAAAATGGGGTAAAAATGCCTAGCTTTGGTGCGTACCTAATATGGTCGATCGGAATACTCGTACCAATTTATCTATTGGTTACTTTCCTCTTCATTTAACGCATTGATTTGTCTAAAAAAGTCTTCCTGATTCTTTTTTGTCTGCTAGGATATTTACCAAGCGTACATGCCCAATATGAACATGTACCTGACTCTCTTGAATTAGCATTTCTTCCTGCTCTTGCCTTTAACAGCGATTTGGGCTTGATCGCGGGCGGACTAATAAACTGGTACCATTATAAAGATGAAGTAAAACCTTATTACTCCTACACAAATATAGCGGGAGTTTTTTCAACCAGAGGACTTGCTTCCTTTGAAATCTCAAGGAATAAGCCAAACGTATTTGGTACAAAGTTCAGGATATATACTTCTATTTATGCCTCCAGATTTTTTGAAGATGCTTATCTCGGAATTGGTAACTATGGTAAATTGCCTGAGGCTCCCGCAAATACCCCAAATTACTATGAGTTCCAATCGTTTTCGATGGGCCTTACTGCTAGAGCTCGTTATCCACTGTTTGTAAACGTAAAAGAACAACAGCTAGACGTACTAGCTATCATAAACTTTGATTATGAAACCCCATGGGACAATGGCTCTAGCAGGTTACTATCAATAGACCGACCTACAGGTTTTGATGGAGGGCGTACTTTTATGTTTGGTGCAGGGCTGGTTTGGGAGGCAAGGAATAGTGAATTCAACCCTACTAGGGGAACCTATTTAAATACTTCAATAGAACAAGGCTCTAAAATCTGGGGAAGTAACTTCAATACTTTTGTTTGGAAACATGAAATGAGCCACTACCTCACATTTCATATTATTCGTGATATAACATTTGCGAACAGAGTGTATCTGAAACATACATCCGGAGAAGTACCTTATTGGAAACTTTCATATTTAGGAGACGAAGAGACCCTAAGAGGCTATCAGTCTAAGCGTTTTCTAGATGACAACGCTTTTGTTTTAAATAATGAGCTACGTACATGGCTGTTCGAAATACCGTCTTTAGAGATGAGACTTGGTGGCACCTTATTTTTTGATATTGGACGCACCTTCGCAAATGGTACCTCTTTTGATACTATCACCAATGATCTAAAGTATACCTTTGGCTTGGGAGGAACAGCATCATTTTTCACACCTGACTTTATTATCAGGACAGATGTCGGCTTTTCTGAAGAAGATTTCGGGGTCTATATAACTACTGGGTATCTATTCTAGACACCAGCTTTAGCGTTTTCACGCTCAACCCTGGAATAGAGGGTAATATTCTTATCTACAAGGAAACGCACAAGGAGCTTTGACCAGGAAGTGTGGTAATACAGCGTATCATAAAATTCGGGCGCCGTTTTCCGAAGCTTTGCCAAATTATTCCAGGGTATTCCAGGAAAATCGTGGTGCTCATTATGATGCCCGATGTTGAATGTAATTTTATTAAGCCATCCGTAATAAGAATACGTTTCCTGGTTTTCATATACTACATAATGCTCCTGTACCCACCTAGCTCCAAGAGGATGGAGTCCCAACCCAAATCCGAACGAAAGAAATAAATACATAAATGCATACGGTCCCATAAAATAGAGTATGGCCAGGTCAAAAATTAAAACGGCAGCTATATTTATGTATGTCCACTTGTTCACATACTGAATACTATGTCTTCTTAATGGCCTTAAAGCTATTGCTAATGGCTGCAGAAACATCCACAATATTTTCCCAAAAGGAGTATGCTCGATTAACTTAGCTTCCCATCTTAGTGGTAAATCAAAATCCATTTCATATTCACCCTGGTGAGAATGATGCTTTAAATGAGCAACAGAAAAGATTACATAGCTCGGAGTACAGGATGTTAAATTCCCAAGGATACCAGTAAGGATATTTGCTGTTTTGTTTTTGAAAACAAGGTGATGGGAACACTCATGTTTTAAACAAAAAAGATTATGAGCAAAAAAAGCCCCCACAAACCATGCCACTCCTACTACCCACCAGATTGATGCATCCTTTAACAAATAAGCGATAACAAGTTGACCTGTCATAAGAAATAAAATCCACCAGAAAGTAGACTGGTTTCTTCCGAAAAGTTCTTTAACCTCGGGATGTGCTTCAAGAATAGCACGCCTTCGGTTTACATGTGGATCGCCCGTTTCAAGAATAATATTTTTTGACTCTGCCATTAGTGCTTCTCTTATGAATTAATTAGAAATATAAGATAAATAGCAGAGGATACCATCTTAAAAACAGGCCTCATTCGTACTGTATTACTATAATTTTAGCTCAACTCCACCATTAAAAAAAAATAGAATGGTTTAACTGCCTGTCGCACTTAGAAATCCCTTGTTTCGAAAGATGATATCTTTTGACTGCTCTTTCAAAAGATAAGCTGCATCAAGAAGCATTACTTCTGTTGGAGGGAAGTCAACTGGGCTCACACCAATCATCTTCTTTGATTCTTCCGAGAGCGCTCGTTCATCTCCGGTATAGGATCCTGAAAAGTGCTCAAATAATGAGGTCACTGAAATATTCTCGGTTTTTACCAATTGATCAGTTCGTAAATCAATATAATCGATTGAACCAGCAACTAATCCTTCTTTCCATTGCCTGGCTTCAGTTACTTCTGCAGTAACAGTGATCATATTAGGTTTTCGGATATCGTTTCCCAAAGAATCCTTTTTAACATTCCCTCTTTCGTCCAAAACGTATTTCATTCCATCCTGAATTTCTACCGATTCTTTTTTGATTTCTCGATCTACTCGCTCTGGTGATATTGCTATCTCTTTAATGGAGAGAACAATGAAATAATCGTAGTTGATGTTCTCATCCTCATTGACACTATATCGTATCCATTGACCATTCAAATCAGATAAAGCGATTTTCCTTAACTCTTCATCAAATCGTTCAGGAAGCAGAACTTCAGAATTGTTCTCTATTACATACAATACCTGGTTTGTCCCTTTAAAACGGGCATCTTCAATCTTCGTATCTACCTCCTTATAGTCATTATATAATGACCTCACGCGATCAAATTCGTAATAAGCCATTCTTGCACTCTCACGATCTCCTCTGGATAAGTAATCTAATCCGTTTTGATAGGATACCTCAGCAGCCTGTTCTTTTGATGCGATTAACTCATCATCATAGTCTACAATTTCAAATTCACTTAATAGCTGGGAAGGAAGTGTTTTTAATCGTTCTTGCCGATTATCAAGCCTTTGATATAGGGAATAGATTTCCACATAATTTTCGGCCCTTCCCTCTTTTTCAAGAAAAGATATTTGGTCAAGATCAAAACCATTTGCCTTGGAATACGCTTCCTTCAACACATAGAGTTCTTTGTCTTTACCCGGGTTCTTCTTCAGCTTTTTTATCGATTTGCTTATTGCCTTGTCGTACTGTCCAAGTTCAATAATTTTTCGGAAGAAGCACATCCTAAAACGAGACTAGCAGAAAGCATCAAGAAAAATTAGTTAGTGACAAATTTCGGATAAAGTAATAATCCAAATGCTAAAATATCTATTTGTTAAAGATGATGGTAGCTTTATTCACGAATACAGTCGCTTTATCATAAGAAAAAATAAACTAGTCCTACCCCGCCGACGACCCAGCAATAATAAGCAAAGTAATGAAAGCCTTTTTTCTTGAGGATGATGATCAAATACTTCAACGCGAAATAACCTGATATAAACGCTGTAAGAAAGCCAACAACCAGACTCATAATTTGGGCGTCCGAAATACCTACTTCTGCCACCTCTCGGAGTTGAAGTATCATAGCACCTGCGATAACTGGAATAACCATCAAGAAAGAGAAATTTGCCGCCTCTTCTCTTTTCACTCCTAAATACAGAGCTGTTGAAATGGTTGAGCCTGATCGGCTAATACCTGGCAACATCGCAAAAGCCTGAGCAATTCCTATTAAAATGCTTTTCCTCATGGTTATCTCTCCTTCTGGATCTTTGGCGTATTTGGTAAGAAATAAAATTACACCGGTCACCAGTAACATTACACATACCAATAGAGGGTTCATGAAAATATCCTCGATATAGTCCTTTAGAGTAAAGCCCACAATAAAAGCAGGGATCATGCTTATAAGAATAAATAGCAGGATTTTTACTTGGGGATCATCTTTTTTAGCTGAAGGGGCACCAAGAAAACCAATTCCAGCTTTAGAGAGGTCAAAAAGCTCTTTCTTATAGTAAATCAAAATGCTGCAAAGGGTACCAAAGTGGACAACTACCTCAAAAGTAATTCCAACTTCAGTATCTGCTCCTAAGAAAAAACGCCCTAATGCAAGATGCCCGGAACTGCTAATTGGTAGGAACTCCGTTAGTCCCTGAATAAGCCCCATTAAAAAAGATTGTAAAATGTCCATGTGAAAAATTAGTCAAACCTTATATTTGCCGAATGTTTTTAAGAACAAGAAATTACGTATCTCACAAGCAAATAAAACTTTTTGATTTAAAATAAATGAGCGAAGTAACACTGGACATGAATGCGTTAACAGAAAAAATTGAAACGCATAGTGCTTTTATTGATAACATTAAAAGGGAATTGGATAAAGTTATTATCGGTCAAAGTTATATGATCGACCGCCTTTTGGTAGGGTTACTTACTAATGGGCATGTGCTTTTAGAAGGTGTGCCCGGCCTTGCAAAAACATTAACGGTATCCTCTCTCGCAACGGTAATTCACACGGACTTCCAGCGCATCCAATTTACACCTGATTTACTTCCCGCTGATTTAATTGGAACTCTTATTTACAATCAAAAAGAGGGAGATTTCTTTGTAAAGAAAGGACCTATTTTTGCTAATATTATTCTTGCTGATGAGATCAACCGGTCCCCTGCCAAAGTACAAAGTGCCTTACTTGAAGCTATGCAGGAAAAACAGGTTACCATTGGTGAGTCTACATTTAAGCTTGATGAACCTTTCCTTGTTTTGGCCACTCAGAACCCTGTAGAGCAAGAAGGAACCTATCCACTCCCAGAAGCACAGGTAGATCGATTTATGCTAAAACTAAAAATTGATTACCCAACTGAGCATGAAGAATTAGAGATCATGAGGAGAATGGCAAAGACAGGACCTAAAACCTCTTTAAGCCCTGTTGTTCAGCCTAAGACAATTTTAGAGGCTCGATCCATTGTAAATGAAATTTATATGGACGAAAAAGTCGAGAAATATATAGTTGATCTTGTATTTGCTACAAGAAAACCTAAGAATTTTGGGCTTGATGATCTGGTAGATTTAATTGGCTTTGGGGCATCTCCAAGAGCTACAATCAATTTGAACCTTGCATCCAGAGCTCAGGCTTTTATGGAGCATAGAGCATACGTTACTCCCGAGGATGTAAGAACAATAGCAATGGATGTTTTAAGGCATAGAATTATACCAACTTTTGAAGCAGAAGCTGAAGATATTTCTCCTGAAGATATTGTAGAAAAAATCATGCAAAACGTTCAGGTACCGTAATATTTTTTTATTGCTTTTCATAGTAAGAAATACCTTTATTGAATTTGTATTCCAACTAAGTCTCTAAAACTATGAAGATAAAAATGGTTTCTCGGAATGATATCTCGAGTTCCAGAAAACGTAATTCAAAATTCTCTCCTCTCCTTGACGCACTTGGCAAATTAAAACCTGGTGGTGATGCAATTATGGTAAAGTATACAAACGAAAAAGAATTGAGCTCTGCCAGAAATATTATATATGCCTTCAACAGGGAAAACAACGTGAAAGTGAAGAGCAAAAAAGATTCAGTTAATAAAACAGTGTATTTCTTTTTGAAATAAAATGTTTCTCTATTAATAAAATTAAAAAGCCTCATTCACTTAGCGAATGAGGCTTCTCTTTTTTTAAGCTTATCTAGCTGTTAAATCGAATAACCAACTATTCTTCAGATGAATCAGCTTTTGCCTTTGAAGCTTTTTTAGCAGCAGCTTTTTCTTCTGCTTCCATCTTTTCTTTTAGCGCTGCTAGTCCGGACATTTCGCCAAGAGTAGGCGCGCCTGTTTCGATGTTAGCTGCTTCATCTGCTTTTTTCTTAGCAGTCTTCGCTTTCTTCTGATCTGAATCCAATTGGCTCAAGTCAATAGACTTGTTGCCTTCATCAAATTTGAAGATATATGCTTCTACTTTTTGTCCTTCTTTGAACTCAGGCTCAACAGCTTTAGTCATGTTTAAGAAGGCTTCAACACCAAGAGGAAGTTTTACGAAAGCACCACGATCAGTAACTTTTACAACTTCACCTTCAACTTCTGTTCCAGGAATATACTCTTTCGCGTATGTTTCCCAAGGATTTTCCAGAACTTGCTTGTGTCCTAGTGTAATTCTTCTGTTATCGAAGTCTACACCTAAAATAACTACATCAATTTCCTGGTCTTTGCTTACCACTTCATTTGGATGCTCAACCTTGTCTTCCCAGCTAAGATCAGAAACGTGAATTAGGCCATCAATTCCTGGCTCTAGCTCTACGAATACACCAAAGTTGGTAAGGTTTCTAACGAATCCTTTGTGCTTAGAACCAATTGGGAATCGCTCAAGGATATCAGCCCATGGATCTTTAGTAAGCTGCTTAACACCGAGAGAAATCTTTTTCTCTTCCTCACTGATGTTTAGAACAATACACTCAACCACATCATCCTTCTCAACAAGCTGAGATGGGTGCTTAATGTTTTGAGTCCAGGACATTTCAGAGATATGAATTAAACCTTCCACGCCTTTTTCCAGTTCGATAAACGCACCGTAATCAGCAATAGAAACCACGCGTCCCTGAACTTTCATGCCTTCTGGATACTTGTCGTGAATCTCTTCCCAAGGATGTGGCTGAAGTTGCTTAAGACCAAGAGATACTCTCTTACTTCTTTCATCAAAATCGATTACAGCAACGTTCATACGCTGATCAAGCTGTACGATTTCACTTGGGTTGTCAACACGCCCCCATGAAAGATCGGTAATGTGAAGAAGTCCATCCACACCACCAAGGTCGATAAACACACCGAAATCAGTAATATTCTTAACAGCTCCTTCAAGAACCTGACCTGACTCGATCGTGTCAAGAATTTGCTCTCTTTGCTCTTCAAGATCACTCTCAATAAGAGCTCTGTGAGAGACAACCACGTTTTCAGCAGCCATGTTCAATTTAACTACAGCGAATTCCATGGTCTTGCTTACATAAGCATCAAAATCGCGTACAGGGCGTACATCGATTTGAGAACCTGGTAAGAAGGCGTCAATACCGAATAGGTCAACAACCATTCCACCTTTAATTCTTCTCTTAATAAGTCCTTCAACAACTTCTTGTGAAGCATGGGCTGCTTCAATTTTTTCCCAAGCTTGAAGGATATCAGCTTTTCTACGAGACAGGATAAGCTGACCTTCTTTGTCCTCTACTCGATCAAGGAATACGTCAACCTCATCACCAGCTCCCATATTTTCTAAAATGGAGGAAGGGAACTCATTTACTGCAATGATACCTTCTGATTTGAATCCGATATCGATTACAACATACTTCTCATCGATGGAAACTACTCGCCCAGTAACAATTTCTTTTTCTTCAATTTCATTCAGCGTGTTTTCATACATACCCATGAGTTGATTGTACTCTTCGGCAGTATATTCATCTGAGGGGCTATCAAGTTGATCGAAGGTATATGTTTCGCCTTCTACTTCCCCTGTAAACACGTGGGTAAGTGTTTCTTCTGTATTATTTTCTTCCGTTGTAGGTGCTTCTGCACTTACTTCTTCTTCTACAGTTTCTTCTTGTTGCTCAGTTTCAGCAACTTCTTCTACAACTTCTTCGGTGGGTTCTTCTGCAGTTTCAACATCTGCTACTTCAGTGGTAGCTTCTGCTTCTACAGTTTCTGTAGTTGTTTCTTCAGTAGCTTCAGGAGTTGCTACTTCTTCTTGTTCGGTTTGTTCGTTTTTTACGTCTTCTGACATAGTATCTATCTGTTAATGTTTTACCGCATATCCGACTTTCGGGTATGGGCTAGAGTTAATGTTTCAGTTATGAAGTGATAAGATGCTTGATCTTGTCACTAATTATTGAAACCTGCTCATCAAATGTGAGTGAGGAGGTATCAATTTCTATGGCATCGTCCGCCTTTTTAAGCGGATCAGCACTTCTGGATGAATCAATCTCATCCCTTTCCAGGATATTTTGTTTTATTGATTCCAGAGTAGCTTCAACTCCATTACTTAAGAGTTCGGCTAATCTTCTTTTGGCTCTGGTTTCCAGATCAGCTACCATAAAAAATTTTAAAGCAGCTTCTGGAAATACCGCAGTACCCAAATCCCTACCGTCAGCAATAAAAACATCTGTCTGAACAGCTGTTCTCATTAGGTTATTTACAAAGACCCTTACTTCTGGCTTTGCGGCAACCTCACTAACATGAGAGGAAACTTCTAAAGATCTGATGTCTTCGGAAACATCTTTTTGATCAATAAAACAATGGAACTTTCTTTCTTTATAAAAGAATGAGATTTTATTTTCTTTCAGGAGTTCAAAGAACGAGGATATATTCTTTTCTGCCTTGAGGTAAAGAAGGGTTGCAGCTCGGTATAAAGCTCCGGAATCCAAAAATTGAATTTGTAGTCGCTCGGCAACTGCTCGAGCAGTAGAACTTTTACCTGACCCTGCGGGCCCATCAATCACCACTATCATAACAGAACAGCTAAATTAAGTTTATTCCCTTAATTATTCAATCATTTCTTGTATAAGATTTAAGGAAGCCTTAATTTTGGAGTCTTCGAAAAAATCGAACGAACTAACCTGTCAAAAGAATTCATGGCACGTAATAAATCAGCGATAAAACGTACTCGTCAGAATATTAAGCGAAATGAGCATAATCGAACTCGACGTTCTAAAATGAGAACATTGACTAAAAAAGTTTTTGGCTCAACTGACAAAGCAGAGGCTGAAGCTGCATTAAAGGAAGCTACTTCTTTCATCGACCGAATGAGTGTTAAAGGAGTAATCCACAAAAACAATGCTGCTCGCAAAAAAGCCCAGCTTACCAAGTACGTAAATAACTTATAAGTTTTTCAACAATGCCCGAGCCCAGATCTAAAGCCTTACTTGTAATTTTAGATGGGTTCGGAATTGCTGTCGACCCTTCTGTAAGCGCCATCGATAAAGCGCAAACCCCCTTTTTTGATTCCCTCCTTGAAACCTGTCCTCACTCTACACTTTCTGCAAGTGGCGAAGATGTAGGATTACCTGATGGTCAGTTTGGAAATTCTGAAGTAGGCCACCTCAATATTGGAGCTGGACGTATTGTCTGGCAAGCGTTATCGCGAATTAATAAGGATATTCGTGAAGGCGGTTTTTTTAAAAATCATCAGCTCTTATACGGAATTGAACAGGCAAAAAAGAAGGGTAAAATTCATTTGATGGGGCTCTTTTCGGATGGAGGAGTGCATAGTCATAATGAACACTTATTCGCCTTATTAAAACTCTGCAAACAAGAGGGATTGGAGAAAGTTTTTGTTCACGCATTTACCGATGGTAGAGATACTGCTCCTGATTCAGGGAAAAAATATGCACAACAACTTAATACGAAGACTGAAGAGATTGGTGTAGGAGAACTCGTTTCTATAATAGGACGGTATTATGCGATGGATAGGGATAATCGTTGGGAAAGAGTTCAACTTGCTTATGATCTGCTTGTACACAGGAAAGGGACAAAGCTTAGCTCATCTGACGAAGCGTTTGATGCTTCTTACAAAGATGGCGTGACTGACGAGTTTATCAAACCAGTCCTATTAAATGATTCTCAAGAATCAAGAATAGAACCAGGTGATACCGTAATCTTCTACAATATAAGAGGTGACAGGGCCCGCGAAATTTCACGTGCTCTCAACGAAAAGAATTTTTCAGAATTCGAAGCTCAGGATCTTAATCTGACTTACATCAATTTTACTTCATACGATGCCACTTTTGACTTTGCTCGAGTTGCTTATCCGCCACAGATATTGAAAAATACGTTAGGAGAATGGGTTAGTAAGGAAGGCATGAAACAATTTAGGATCGCAGAAACAGAAAAGTACCCGCACGTCACTTACTTTTTTAATGGTGGGGAGGAAACGCCAAATGAAGGTGAAGATCGATTAGTTGTTCCGAGCCCGAAAGTTGCTACTTATGATCTTAAACCCGAGATGAGTGCCCCTGAAGTTGGAGATGAGTTAGTTGACCGATTACAGTCAGAGATGTATGATCTGGTTATTCTAAATTTTGCGAATCCCGACATGGTTGGTCATACCGGAGATATGCAGGCAGCGATAAAAGCTGTCGAAGCTGTTGATACCCAGCTAGAGCGAGTTATAGAAACCGCGTCCAATCATGGATATAGATCACTCATTATCGCTGACCACGGAAACTCAGATCAGATGGTTAAAAAAGATGGTTCTCCACATACTGCGCATACAACTGCTCTCGTACCATCCATTGTTGTTAATTACGGAGAGCCCATCACCATGCACCCGGGAATACTCGCCGATGTAGCTCCTACCCTATTAAAATTAATGGAGCTTTCACAACCTGAAGAAATGACAGGCGCTCCTCTTTTCTAATCTATTCAGCGCCCATTTTGTTTGCTTTTACTTGGTTGCTCTGCTACATTCGCGAAGAAACGAACTAAATATCGATTTGGCTCGTTTTTTGCCCTGTAGCATATAAATTTTATTCTAGATTGAGGACTTAGTTACATGGAGGGAAATTTTTCCAGCAAAGTACGTGACGTGATACAATTTAGCCGAGAGGAAGCACTTCGGTTGGGTCACGATTACATCGGCACAGAGCATTTAATACTTGGTATCGTTCGTTTGGGAGACGGCGTTGCTGTTCGCATTTTGAAGAATCTGGATTGCGATCTTTTCAAACTTAAAAAGACAATAGAAGATACTGTTCGTGGAACGGGAGGTTCTGTTACTGTGGGTAATATACCGCTCACAAAACAAGCAGAGAAAGTTCTTCGCATTACCTATCTCGAAGCTAAGCTTTATAAAAGCGACACTATCGGAACAGAGCATCTTTTACTGTCACTACTTCGCGATGATGAAAATATTGCAGCCCAAATTCTTCAGCAGTTCAGCGTTTCCTACGATGCCGTTCGCGAAGAACTTGATTTAATTATTTCAGGAAAATCCAGAGAGGAGTTTGATGATACAACTACTGTTTCATCCAGCTCATCCTCTTCTTCTTCAAAAGGAAGTTCAGGATCAGGAAGTGCAAGGGAAAAGCGTATGGATAAATCTAAAACACCAGTACTGGATAACTTTGGCCGGGATCTTACCCAAATGGCTGAAGAAGGAAAACTAGATCCTATTATTGGCCGCGATAAAGAAATAGAAAGAGTTGCTCAAGTGTTGAGTCGCCGCAAAAAAAATAATCCTGTTCTTATTGGAGAACCTGGAGTTGGTAAAACTGCCATTGCAGAAGGACTTGCCGCAAGAATAGTTCAACGTAAAGTCTCAAGGGTACTTTATGATAAAAGAGTGATTGCCTTAGATCTTGCTGCACTTGTCGCTGGCACCAAGTACAGAGGACAATTCGAAGAACGCATGAAAGCCGTCATGACAGAGCTAGAAAAGACGGATAATGTAATTCTGTTTATCGACGAGCTACATACCATTGTTGGCGCTGGTGGAGCAAGTGGTTCTTTAGACGCTTCAAACATGTTGAAGCCGGCTCTTGCCAGAGGTGATATTCAAGCTATTGGCGCTACCACACTTAATGAATACCGTCAGTTCATAGAAAAGGATGGTGCTTTAGAGCGTCGCTTCCAAAAAATTATGGTTGATCCTACAACTGCTGAAGAAACAGTCGAGATTCTAAACCAAATCAAAGGTAAATATGAAAAGCACCACAGCGTTCGATATACCAAAGAAGCTATTGAGGGTTGTGTAAAGCTAACTGATCGTTATGTAACCGATCATTTTTTACCAGATAAGGCAATCGATGCACTTGATGAAGCTGGTGCAAGAGTTCACCTGGCCAACATCACTGTACCAAAGCATATTATTGAACTGGAAGAAGAAATTGAAGCAACCAGTATCGATAAAAACTCAATGGTTAAAAAGCAGCGCTTTGAAGAAGCTGCACGATTACGTGACAAAGAAAAGCGCCTGATTGAGGATTTAGAAGTAGCTCAACGTGAGTGGGAAAAAGAATCTGAAAGTATCGTTTTTGATGTTGAAGAAGAAGACGTTGCCTCAGTAATAGCTATGATGAGTGGCGTTCCTGTTAATAAGATTAGCCAGAATGAAGGACAGAAACTCCTCAAGATGAAGGAAAGCCTGTCAGGAAAAGTAGTTGGCCAGGAAGAAGCCATCATAAAGCTTACTAAAGCTATACAAAGAACTCGCGCCGGATTAAAGGATCCTTCCAGGCCTATTGGTTCATTTATTTTCTTAGGTCCAACGGGCGTTGGTAAAACTGAAATGGCCAAAGTTCTTGCTAAGTATTTATTCGATAAGGATGATTCACTCATCCGAATTGACATGAGTGAATACATGGAGAAGTTCTCTGTTTCCAGGTTAATCGGAGCACCTCCAGGCTATGTGGGTTATGAGGAAGGCGGAGTACTTACTGAGAAAGTTCGTCGTAAGCCTTACAGTGTAGTGCTTCTTGACGAAATAGAGAAAGCTCACCCTGATGTGTTCAATATTTTACTACAAGTGCTTGATGATGGTATCCTAACCGATAGTCTTGGCCGCAGAGTTGATTTCAGAAATACCATAATTATCATGACTTCCAATATTGGAGCCCGTGATATACGTAATATGGGCAAAGGTATCGGCTTTGGCGGACCTGATGAAACTGCTTTTGATTATGCAAAAATGAAGACAACCATTCAGGATGCATTAAAGAAAGTGTTCAACCCGGAATTTCTGAATCGAATTGACGATGTAATTACATTCAAGCCTCTTGAAAAAGACGACATCTTCCAGATCATTGACATATTAAGTGAAGAGCTTTTTGTTCGAATCCGTGAAGTTGGTTTCAATATTGAAATTACTAAAGGAGCCAAAGACTTCATTTCTGATCGAGGATTTGATCAAAAGTACGGAGCCCGACCTCTTAAGCGAGCTATCCAAAAGTACATTGAAGACCCTCTTGCTGAAGAGCTTCTGGAAAACAAGCAGGAAATCGGTTCTACCATTAAAATTAAGATGAATAAATCTCGTGATGATTTAGAGTTTTTATGGGAAAAACCAGATATCAAAGCACTTGAGGAAGCCGCTTCCACTCCTTCTTCAAAAAAGGCGAAGAAGGAAGAACCTAAAGAAGAAGACGAATCAGAGGAAGCTAAAGAAGCTTAGTGAAATAAGAACCAGCCTACCACAGCCCGCCTATTGGCAAAGGCAGGGTAGGTATTAAGCAAGGAATATTTGAAGTAAAAAGCCCTGCTCATTCAACATGTGCAGGGCTTTTTTTAGAATGAAGCTCTTAGGGTTATTTCTTTATCCAACCCTTTAATCTTATACCTTCCAGAACCTACCCGTTCCATCGAAACCTGACTAACTATATTAAAGGACTCGTTTGAGTTTTCACGAGCTATTTTTCGGGCTGATACATTTACAGCGTGAAGCTGAACTTCTGTAAGTGTTGAACTACCACTACCTGTTAAGCCAATTATGGTTTTGTCAACAGGATCGTACCCGGCAAAAACTACCGATGTATTTCTGAAACTTGTACTTCCTACTCGCTCTCCCGACCTTACCTGATATGCTGCTGCTCTTCCTCCTGAATATATCGCAACATATAATCCATTCTCCGAAAAGCTTACGCCTTTTACTGACTGGTCGAAAGAAATAGTTACCAACATATTGCCAAAGCGATCCATCAATTGTACTTCATCATCACTTCCCTCTTTAGCAGAAACAAAAGCAATAAATTCTCCATTAGCAGAAACCTCTACATGAGAAAGCGCTCTATCCTGAGAATAAAATACATCCATTACCGGGCCACTTCCGGAGATTATTTTACCACGCGACCCTTCTACTCCGTTCGTCATTACTTTAGGATTGTAAACAACCACTGTTTTACCATTCCCGTCCATTGCCAGCTCAGAAATAGCTTCTCCACCTTCACTTTGTGTACTATTAGAAATCGAACGTTGTACTTTACCGAATGAATCATATACCAAAAAATTTGCAATATTCTCTCTTACTATAAATGAACCATCAGCAAGCGGATATACTGCAATTGAGGGATCATTTGCAGAAACCGAATAATCAGCTCCAAAAATTTCCGTGCCATCCATCTCTAGGATCTGAATTCCACTACCATTTATACTCGCTTCTAATGTGACGTTTGAACCTGGAGCCGTGCTAATGCTGAGCTCCTGAGCATTTGATAATAAAGGGAGAGTGCCAATTATGAGTAGTGAAAGTATTCTATTCATTCCAATTCGTTTTATTTGAGTGCCAAAGAAAGGAATTTTTGAATAAAAGTGCCTCTTTTGGAAAGGCTTTTTTCTAGAATTGGCTATCTTCATTTCTGGAAAAAATGAATTAATGAAATAATGAATTATCATCTAGTCACCGGTGGTTGCGGATTCGTTGGTCGCAATTTTGTAAAGCGGATATACAATACAACAAATGATACTATACTATTTATTGATGACCTTTCAGTAGGCACCCACCCTTCAACTTGGTTACCCGAAGGTACAGCAAGTAGAGAAGCAAACGGACTTACATATTTTGGCTCTGATGAAAGGATGATATTTCTGAAAGGGGATATACGAGTCATTTTCGAAGGACTTATAGAAGATCCGGGGTACTTCAATACTAAGCATGGCTTGGACATTTCATCATTTAAAGATGTTTTCCATTTTGCTGCTATTGTTGGGGGTAGAGCGACAATCGATGGAGACCCTATGAAAGTAGCTCTTGACCTCGCAATTGACGCGTTATTTTTCCGCTGGATTTGTCTTAACAAACCAGAACGTGCTTTATACCCAAGCTCAAGTGCAGCATATCCCGTTGACTTACAAACTGAATCTGATGCTATTGCTCTCAGTGAGAGTGATATTGACTTTACAAGAATGGGACAGCCGGACATGACCTACGGATGGTCTAAGTTAACTGGCGAATATTTAGCTTCTATTGCGGCGAAATATTATGATGTGTCTGTGACTTGTATTCGTCCTTTCTCGGGTTTTGGTGAAGATCAGGATTTAACCTACCCAGTACCAGCAATAGCCCGAAGAGCTGCCTTGAAAGAAAATCCATTTGAGGTTTGGGGCAGTGGAAAACAAGGGCGTGACTTTGTACATATTGAGGACGTAATGGATTGTACGCTCTTGGCTATGGACCATATTACTGATGGTAGCGCAATCAATATTGGCAGCGGGAAACTAACTAGCTTCCTGGATCTCATTCAGGTATTTACTTCTTTCGCTGGGTATTCCCCGGATATCAAGCCCCTTTTAGACAAACCGGTGGGAGTTCATTCCAGATATGCTAATATGGATTATGTAAATAATAAGCTCGGTTGGAAACCAAGGCTCAGTATGGAAGAAGGTATGCATCGTGTTTATGATGTGGCGGTAAAGAAATACACTTAATATGCCCAAGATTGTTTGCTTTGGCCCTGGTCCCAAGTTTAAGGGAGGTATTTCTAACTATAATACTTCACTTGCCAAAACCCTGGATAAGAACCCGGATAATGAAGTACATATCGTTTCATGGACAAACCAGTATCCTTCCATAATCCCAAGAGAATTTGTTGATAAATCGAGCCAGTCTGATTTTTTAGAAGGGACCCGCATTCAGGTTAAGTACATCATCAACTACAATAACCCGCTAAGCTGGAAAGAAACGGCAAAGTATATCGCCTCACTTAAACCCACCAAAGTGATATTTCAGTGGGCGATTTCTATACAGGGTTTACCAATGGGTTCGATCGCTAAGTGGCTAAAAAAACATTCTGATGCCGAGGTTATCTTTGACCTTCATTTTGTAGTACAAAAAGAAGGGAGCACAATCGATGAACGATTTACGAAAATGGGCATTAAACATGCTCATACTTATATCGCCCATGCCTACAAAACAGTAGATGAGTTAAAAGCTCTATTCCCCTTAAAGAAGCTATCGGTTAATGAAGATGGAACACGTTCAGGTGATAATTCCACGACCGTTGTTAAGCTGTTTCACCCGGTTTACGATTTATATCAACCAGATCCGGAGTTTGATATAGAACAATTCAAGCAACAGCTTGGGCTTAGAGAAAACGTCTTTTTATTTTTTGGATTTATCAGAAAGTACAAAGGGCTACACAATGCCATTAAAGCTTTTGACAAAGTAAGTAAGCAACGAGATGATGTATCGTTCCTGATTTGTGGAGAAGAGTTTTGGGCAACCCTAGACACTTCAAAATTTTCTACAAAGTTAAAGCGAGGACTCTTTGCAATAGCACAAAAACTTTTGCTTAAGAACAAAGAGAGCGAACAAGATTACCGCCCTCTACATTTAGTTGAGGAATTAAATCTTACAGATTCAGTAGTTGTAAAAAACGAATTTATTCCCAATGAAGATGTCCATAAATATTTCCAGGTAGCAGATAGCAGTATCCTTTTTTATCTGACTGCTACTCCTTCAGGAGTAGAATCATTAACCTATAATTTTGAACTCCCCATTCTTGCAACCCGAGTCGGTCACTTTCCTGAAACCATAAAAGACGGTTTTAACGGTTACCTTGCTGAACCTGAGGATATCGACTCTATGGCAGAACAAATGTTACGTTTTCTTGATAGCCCTCTACCCAGAGAAAATGTCCGTGAATCAGCTTCTGATATGAGCTGGGACAACTATGTGTCTTCCATTCTTAAGGATTGATTCTTGCCAATATTTATAAACTTTTTTTGGATTAGTATTGGTAACCGATTTTTTAAACCCTTATCTTAGTGGTCTTTCGAAATCGGGGAGTGGCGCAGCCCGGTAGCGCATTCGCTTTGGGAGCGAAGGGTCGCAGGTTCAAATCCTGTCTCCCCGACATTTGAAATATTGAAACTTACATAAGTTGAGCGCCCATAGCTCAACTGGATAGAGCAATTGCCTTCTAAGCAATAGGTTTCAGGTTCGAGTCCTGATGGGCGTACTACTTAGTAAGGCGACATGGCCGAGTGGCTAGGCAGAGGTCTGCAAAACCTCGTACGGCGGTTCGAATCCGCCTGTCGCCTCCATAAGGTTATTTGATTTATTGAATTTTGCCGCGTTCGTCTAGAGGCCTAGGACGCCGCCCTTTCACGGCGGTAGCACGGGTTCGAATCCCGTACGCGGTACTTTTATTATTATTTAGGACGTCAATGCCATCTTCTATTATTTATTTTATAATTGCGAGCATTATCATTTGCACCATTGGTTACTGGATTTTGATTACCAAAACCAATGCTCATTATGATGACGATTCTAAATAATTTGTTTGACTTACTGAATGTTAGATGGAGCCTGTAGCTCAGTTGGTTAGAGCGCTAGTTTGTGGCACTAGAGGTCGTGGGTTCGATTCCCATCAGGCTCCCTTACTAATTTAATTTCCAGCCGCGTTCGTCTAGAGGCCTAGGACGCCGCCCTTTCACGGCGGTAGCACGGGTTCGAATCCCGTACGCGGTACACACTAAAGCCGGATCAATTTATTGATGCGGCTTTTTTTATGCCCTTTTGAATGAATTCACAAACACATAGGCAAAGCTAATCACAAGAATAATATGGAAGTGAAGAAAACCAAATGTACTGTAAGTTATATCCAGATAAATAGCCCAGCTGTAATACAGTACAAATAAGCCTTCCAAATAAGTAATGGGAGATATTTTTCGAGGTGCATATATCTTACCCTTAGCTGAACCTTCCTTACCTACAATATTATATTTCGATGTTCGATGGAAAACCTTGTTATTGGTAAAATATGCATCGAAAATAGAAACAAGCTGCGTTAACGTTATCCCTAGTAATAGAAAAGCCAAAGGAAAAATCGATTTAACTACATCAAGAAATGTTTTCCATTTTGTAGCATTGTATCTCCTTAATACTAACCATGCAAACCAGGGCGGTATAATTATATTTAGTAGCCCAATGGTTCCCCAAGCCAGATATTTGTTATAAACATCCGTTTCAATAATTAAAAACGTGATTGGGATACTTAACAGTGCAATTAATACAAGAGCAGGTATTACGAAAATATTATAGAGGTCAAAGAAAACATGAAGCTTGTTCAAAAAGGGCATCTTTTTCTTTAACAATTTGCCGCTTAGTTTTTTGATTACCTGGGCTTTCCCTTTCGACCATCGATATTGCTGAGCCTTAAAGTCTAAAAGGTTGATGGGAACTTCGGCGGGTACTTCTAATGAATCATCATAAATAACTTTCCAATCCTTTAGTTGTGCCCTGAATACTAAATCCAAATCCTCCGATATAGTATCGTCTGACCAGCCTCCGGCATCTTCAATGCATGATTTTCTCCAAATCCCTCCCGAACCATTAAAGCGGAGATAATACCCCGCTAACGATCGTGCATGTTGCTCAATCATAAAAAACATATCCAGA
The DNA here is from genome assembly GCA_003712055.1 of Balneola sp. Classification (NCBI taxonomy): domain Bacteria; kingdom Pseudomonadati; phylum Balneolota; class Balneolia; order Balneolales; family Balneolaceae; genus Balneola; species Balneola sp. Next base: position 119,585 of record RHLJ01000007.1, on the reverse strand, counting down.
AAAAGACTTTGTGCTCTGGTAAGTGTTGAATAGTCACGATTCAAGTGCCCCCATCTTCCTTGTACTATACCTACCTTCTCATCCTGGAAATAAGGAATAGATTTAAGCAGAAAATCCTGGTTTGGTCTAAAGTCTGCATCAAATACAGCCAGAAATTCCCCGGAAGCAAAAGGTATTGCATCCTTTAGTGCTCCCGCTTTATAGCCTTTCCTTTCTTCTCTTCGAAAAACCTCAATATTGATCCCTTGCTCTTTCCAGTATGCAACTCGTTTATCTACGATTTCCACCGTTTCATCATTGGAATCGTCTACAACCTGAATTTCAAATTTATCCCTTGGATAATCTAATACCGCGCATGAGTCGATAACAGCCTCAGCTACATACCGTTCATTATACATGGGCAATTGAACCGTTACTTTTGGAAGCTCATCTCTTATATATGAGGGTAAAGCGGGTTGAAATCTCTTTTTCTTCTTTTTAGTAACTACAAAGTAAACCAGGTGAAATTCACCGAAGGTGTAGATGGTAATCAGTAGAACTGCAATCCCAAAAAGGACTAGAATTAACTCAGGAATAGGGCTTTGTAACATTAAAATCGACTGACCTTTTCTGGTATCACTTTCTTTTGAATAGTTGAGCTGAGCTTATCAAAAAGAGTATCCGGTTCCTAAATATATTCCCGTTCCATCTTCCGAAAAACCAACTTCAGCTTTTAAGATAAAATCGGGTGTGAAGATAGACATTACTCCCCCTAAACCCAATGCATACTTATGATCGCTGAATGCTGAATCCCAATTATTATTTGAGAAAACCCTACCTCCGTCCATAAAAACATGACCTCCTAAATCAATGCTTTTGAAAGGCAAACTTATCAACCAGGTTCTTAGCTCAACCGTGTATGAAAGTGCGTTATCACTTGTAAAACGCCGGTAAATAAATCCTCTTAAATTTTCGCTACCTCCTAGTGCAGGTGTAAACCAATAAGGTTTTTCACCTGCTGAGTTGACAAATGAGAACCTTGTAGCCATGGTGACTTCAGGGAACCTCTTTGTTAGGGGCAAAAAACCAAGCGCCGTTAGATAGTTTTGAATTCCATGATGAGTACTTAAGCCAATTGGTGAATATCTGGTGCCTACATCAATAAGGTATCCTTGACCAGCGCGGAATTCTGAATTTCTTTGATCAATAATTAACCCTAATTCAAAAAGACTCAAAAAGGCTCCATCCCTTCCCTCAATCCGTTCTGTGTTTATAAAGTCTGTGGCAGAAGTATCAAATGGCCGTTCATAGATAAGACTCAATCCAGTTTTCAACTCGATTCTTTTATCCGGATCCCAGGCTTCAATAGGAGTTCGAACTACTCCCCCTATATCTACTCTAACCATATCAAAGTTGTAGAAATCTGTGGAATCGAACCTGGCTTCATCATAATCTTGTCTGTCAGTATCCCCAAAAAAATAGTTAGAAAGACCTCTGTTCGCGAAGGCATAATAGAATACTCGTTTTCTGGTTCCAAAGGCGTTTACGTCGTCTCTTGAAGCCAATAACGAAAAAGCTCCTATAGTTTCATAGGATACTCTATACCTTGAAAAACTCTCGAAAGGAGTTACTGATTCAAATCCATAGCCGTACACGAGTAGATCAGTAGCAATTTTCACTCCATTATCTGTACTGAACGAAAGCTCTGGAATGGGGGCATATTTAGTACCTATTCGAGTTGAATCCTGAGCCCACAAAGTAATGGGTACAGTAATAAGAAGAACCAGCAAAAACGTTCTCATAAAATGAATGGTAGCAAATTAGCTATGTTTTTCAATAAGCTTTTTTGCTTCTTCTTTAAGATAATCGTCATTGTGTTGAACATAAGGCAACGTTTGGATAATCCTAAACTGCTCAAGGGCTTGTTCTTTTTTACCTTGTTCGAGGTAGGCCATCCCTAGCCAGAATCTATGTGTTGAAATATTATCCAATTCAATAGCTTTGTTGAAGTGCTCTTCTGCTTTTTCAAAAGATCCGTCCTGAGGTTCTCTGAAAACAACTCTCGAAAGGAATTTAGTGAGCCACCCTAGTTTTGATACTTCATAGTGCCATCTTCCCAAGATGTGATGAGCCCTGTCATTTTCAGGATGAAGCCGAATGGCACTTTCGGCATATATCCTTACACTATCAGCTAACTTTGCTTGAGTACGAAGTCTGGAAACGGTGAGTAAAGCTGCAAATGCAGTAGAGGCTATTTCATAATTCTCATGATCAGTACTATCCTGCCTGATTGAAGTTTTTGCCCAGGACAACCCTTCCTTGAAAAGATCTTTTTTACTCCTGGACTCACTTGCAATATCATCATAGGTTGTGTCTCCCCATTCCAGGTACCGGAGTGCTATCCTTCTTGAAACTGGCCCTACTTCTTCACAATCAGAGCTGCGTTCGAGTAAAAAATCAATCTCAGCTCCCTCTCCAAAACGAGCTTTGGTGGTATCAGATTCTATGAAAAGGTTTCTTACACATTCAGTATGATCCCAATACTTGGGCAATTCCTCTGTTTCAAGTGTGTCAACCTCCTGACTTAAAACGGTACTACCTCCTGCGAGCAGAATTATACATATACTTAATAGCCGCAATATTTTTACTTTCCTTTTTACCAACTTTGAGTTTGTAGATGAACAAACACTCTGTAAAGAGCTTTATTATTCCAAAACTAAAATACGGGGCAAATTCCGCGATTGCCACCTCTATCAATTATTTAGTTTTTTTCTCCCTCGTTGAGTTTGTTGTTTCAATACCGGTTGTACTCGCGCAGGTCATAGCATACTCTACTGCTGTGGTAGTCAACTTCTTTCTTCAAAAAGCTTTTGTTTTTGAGCTACACCGAAGGGTAGCGACTGCTTTCCATCTATCGGTGATTTTTTCTGTTATCGGCTTAGGGTTGAGTACACTCATTATCTATTTACTCATTCAACTCCCTTTCTTTGAAGAACACTTATTGGCTGCAAAAGTAATTACCACAAGCACCGTATTTCTCTACAATTTTTACAGTAAGCGGTATGCCTTTGAGAGAAAGAAGTTATTCGAACCGAATGAGTAGAAAACTCAAATAGCTTAAAAGCTCTCTTTAATTCCCGGCTTCTTTTTTTCTACATGGTGGATATTGATGAGTTCTCCCAATAGACCGGTTGAAAAGAACTGAACTCCAAGGACCATTAGCAGGATGCCTAGAAAAAGTAATGGCCTGCTTCCGATACCCATGTTGAATACTAAACGAAGTACTGCCATATAAATATTAATAACGCCACCAACAGCAAGTAAAAGTATCCCTATACTTCCAAAAAAATGCATCGGCTTTTGAAGATAGCGCTGAACAAAAAGAATAGTTATTAAATCCAGAAAGCCATTAATAAATCTTGAAAGTCCGAATTTTGTACTTCCGTACTTTCGCGGATGATGTTTAACTATCTTCTCAGTAATTGCATTAAATCCTTCTTTCTTAGCTAACATTGGTACATACCGATGCAGCTCGCCATACAAATAGATGTTCTTAACCACATCCGATTTATATGCTTTAAGCCCACAATTGAAATCGTGTAGTTTTATCCCGGTAGCAGAACTAGTGACAAAATTAAAGAACTTGGATGGTATGGTCTTGGAGATGGGGTCAAAACGTTCTTTTTTCCAACCACTTACCAAATCAAAACCCTCTTCGAGCATTTTAACCATCTCTGGTACTTCCTGTGGATCGTCTTGCAAATCGGCATCCATGGTAATCACATATTTACCTGATGCTGCTTCAAAACCAGATTGTAGTGCAACACTTTTACCCTGATTATTTCTGAACGAAATTCCTTTTATGTACTCCCCTTTCTCACCAAGAGACTTTATTACCTTCCATGACTCATCTGTAGATCCATCGTCCACGAATATTATCTCATAAGAGTATTTCCCTTTCAAAGAAGATTCTATAGCTTGTTCAAGTTCTGGTAATGATTCTGCTTCGTTGAAGAGGGGTACAACTACACTTATGTCAAATGGAAAACTGTTTTCTATTTCTGGCAAAATGGAGCCTTTTAAAAAAGTTTAGAAATGATTTTCTTGTTGGTTAAAAAAACTGTGCTAAAATACACTTTCTTAATACTATGAAAAAATTGTATTACTCAATGGGTGAAGTCACGAAGCTAACTGGTTTAGCTCCACATGTTCTTCGGAATTGGGAAAAGACCTACGCTCAGCTCAGCCCAAAAAAGAATAGTGCAGGAAACAGGGTTTACCGTGAAGACGATGTAAATCTGATTTTTAGAATTAAAGAACTTTTGGAAGACAAAAAATATACAAGTGAAGGCGTAAAAAAGGTATTAGACGGAACAGATGAAGCAGTTGACGAGCCATCCTCTCTCTCTCCAAATTTGAAAAAAGACCTTATGGAAATGAAGGTTTTCCTTAACCAGTTACTTGAGAAACTTTAATCCGTAACTCGCAAGCGAAGCATTAGCAACATCAAGAATTGAGCACAAACCATAAGTGCTATACCTACAAGGTGAACTACTTGAAATGCAGGGGGCATATCAAAATACTCTAGTATTACTCCCGCAGCTATTTGTGAAAGAATAAAGACAAAATTCAGGTTGGCTAACTTAAAAATAGGTCCTGAAAGTTTAGGTCTATAAACAAAATACATAAGTACTGCTCCCGAAATAAGAACCAGCCAGGAAAAACTGCGATGGATCGAAAAGATATCTCCTACCTTACCTATCCAGGTTGATCTTGGAGGGATTATTCCATCCGCTTCTTTAATTACATCAATTGCTTCTCTAACCTGGGTTCCCAAAACTAATTGAATAAAGGTGATACCCAATAGTACAGAACCCGTAATAAATAATTTTTTTCGTACCGCTTCCGAAAGCTCGATCTTTATAAACTCCGTAGCAGATTTAAAACTGGCATAGACTAATACATTTACAATGATAAGTGCCAAGATCATATGAATAGTAATCATCCATTCGCTTAGTCCCGTTTTAACTACCTGCCCTCCTAGCCAACCTTGTACCAGCACCAGTACAAATGCTGCCCCTGAGCTATAGAAAACACTGGGCACCGACTTTCTATATCTAAATGATCGAACGAAAGTAGCTATTATGAGTAAGCCGATCACAACCCCAACCAACCGGTTTACATACTCTATCCAGGTCTTCCAAACATTGAACTGTGATGCCTCAAATTCGGGAGGTAAATCAACCACATTAGTCGGGGGAATCCATGTACCGAAACATTTCGGCCAATCTGGGCACCCCAAACCAGCCCCTGCGGCTCTTACCAACCCCCCGACCAGAATTAAAAATAAAGTGGCAAAAACAGTTGCAAATGCTGTCTTCTGGTAGGGATTTAATTTCATGAACGAATGGGTACCAAATTTGGATTGAAATAAGTATCTTTTGTGCCTTTGAAATTACGCTTCTAGACAACTAAATACATGCATTCAAACGAAGAAAAAGTCGCCGTACAGCGTTCCTTTTCTGAGATCATTTCTGATTATTACCAGCTTACCAAGCCCGGAATTACTTTCGCTGTTCTTATTAGTATGCTTGTTGGCTTTGTTGTAGGTAGTGCAGGTTCTATAGATTTCATTACAATGCTTCATGCCCTGATTGGAACATACCTGATTGCAGCAGGTACCGGAGCACATAATCAGTTTATGGAGCGTAATCTTGATGGCTTAATGAAACGTACTGAGTCAAGGCCTTTACCTGCGCAGCGGGTTCCTGCTCAAAAAGGAGCCGTCTTTTCATTGACTCTACTGTTTAGTGGACTTACCTATCTTGTGTTAATGGTAAATATGGTTGCCGGATTGGTTTCATTTGCAACGGCGCTAATTTATCTGGCTGCTTATACACCATTGAAGCGTGTTTCTGCTTTTAACATTATGGTTGGTGCAATTCCTGGTGCTTTACCTCCAGTTGGCGGGTGGGCAGCTGCTTCTGGGACAATTACAGAACCCGGAATGTGGCTCTTCTTCGGAATTCTGTTTCTATGGCAAATACCTCATGTAATGGCTATAGCCTGGATGTATAAAGATGATTACTCGGGAGCCGGTTTTAAAATGCTTCCAAAAAATGACACTGCGGGCAAAAAAACTGCCTTTTATGCCATTCTCTGTACGCTTCTTTTATTTCCTTTGAGCTATTTCATTTATGAATTCGGAGTATCAGGAATTACTTTCCTCGTACTTAGTACGCTCCTAGCTATTATGTTTCTGGTTTATAGCATTCGATTCGCAAGAGATAGAACTAGGCTGAACGCCCGAAAGCTTATGTTTGCTTCAATTATCTACTTGCCCATGGTTTGGGTAGCTGTTTTTATCGATACTTTATTTTAGATAGATCCGTGAAGGGCGTTATAGTCTTTTATGATTGTAACTAAATAATCTATCGTGTCCAGCTCTTCCGCTACTGCACCTGTTTTTTTCTCAATGAGCCTTCTTGTTTTCTCAAGCATTTTTATCCAGGTACTTTGTTCGTAATTTTTCCTGGCTGAGAGTACATCCCTGATAATGGTCACATCCTCATCAGTAAGCTCGATTACCTGTTGAAAAATTGGTTCGTAGTGTAAGTCCAATTCGGCCAGGATTGTTTGATTCAAAGAAATCTTACTTCCCACTTTTACAACAGATGTCCCAGCAGCCATATCTCCTAAACGCTGCCCCTTCCCATTTACTAATGTTGAAACGACAGCAACGATGCCTCCGGTAAATGTTATCTCAAAAAATCGGAATAGCCAACGGATTACATAATCTCCCAGCTCAGGTCGGCTACCATCCTTTCTGGTAACTCTAATTCCTACCATCTTTTTGCCAACGCTAAACCCTTTCCAGATTATTTCTATCACCAAATGATAGAGCATAATCGGAATAACCACGATTACAAATTGAATCCAAGAAAACTCTGATTGAAAACTAACTTCACTGGGTGTAATAAAGTCCCATATTTTATCAACAAGCCATGCATAAATGATGATCAAAATACCGTCGATAACGAAAGCAAGGCAACGTTCGAACGTACCAGCGGCCTGATATGTTAGCTGCACATGTTGATTGGTTTCAACTCCTAAAGTATTGAGCATTTAAGTTTTTATTTAGATCCGAATACACTACTATTGATTGGTCAAATTCGGGAGTTATTCATTCTTCCACAAATAAAACATGACTAATGCGTGAGGTCGCCTTTTTAAGAAAAAATGCAGAAAAGTGGCGCAGTTTTGAGGCTTTACTAGCAGGAAGAAAAACTCATGATCCGGATGAGCTAGCCGAGCTATATACAGAGCTTACCAATGACCTTGCTTACGCTCAAAGTCATTATCCAAAATCGAAAACGGTTCTTTATCTAAACCAGCTCACCGTTAAAGTCCACGACTCTATTCACAAAACGAAAAAGGAAGAATATGGACGCCTTATAACCTTCTGGACAACCGAACTTCCTCAACTCTACGCTTCCAAACAAAAAGAGCTTTTATACTCATTCCTGGTATTTGCAATTGCGATTTGTATTGGAGCTTTATCCCAGGCAAATGATGCTACTTTTGTTAGGGTAATAATAGGCGATGCCTATGTAAATATGACAATGAGCAATATAGAGAATGGAGACCCCCTGGCTGTTTATAAAGATTCCCGCCAAATGGATATGTTCTTCATGATCACAATTAACAATATCAGAGTTTCTTTTTTTGCCTTTGTGGCTGGCTTAATGACATCTATCGGATCGGCATATATCCTTTTTCAAAATGGTATAATGGTTGGTGCTTTTTTTCAGTTCTTTAGTGGCTATAATCTTTTGAACAAAGCGCTATTGGTTGTCTTTATTCATGGCACCTTAGAACTATCCGCTATAGTAATTGCTGGTGCAGCAGGTTTTGTACTCGGTAATAGCTTTCTATTTCCAGGAACATTAAGCCGATTCAGGTCTTTTTCAAAAGGTGCAAAAGATGGTGTTAAAATGATTATCGGCCTGGTCCCAGTTTTTATAATGGCAGGGCTTCTTGAATCTTTTGTAACCCGGTACACTGAAATGCCCGTCTGGCTAAGTCTCGCTATTATTGTACTATCAGCAAGTTTCATTATCTACTTCTATATCCTCCTCCCCTGGAAATATAAACTCACTTCTCATGGAAACTAACACTCTATTTAATCTCAAGAAAATCCGCTCTTTTGGAGACATCCTCTCTGATACTTTTACCTACTACCGGGTATATTGGCGCTCTATGGCAAAAGCTTTTTCCGTATTCGTTTTTGCTCCGCTTATTGTCGGTGTGATCCTATTTGGTGGATCTTTCGCACTTTTATTTCAAAACGTTGATGTAATGGTAGATTCGGGAGGTTTTGGTGCGTTTGGATTAAGCTTCTTTTTGGGAATCTCGCTTGTCGTAATCGCAATAATTATGTTAGTAGCAGTTACTTATCAGCATATACGACACGCCAGCCTTGGAGAGATACCTGAAACACTTTCTGAGTTCAGCCGGGGAATGTTTGGCAAGTTATTTCACATCATTATTGCCAGCATTTTAATGACTTTTGTATTCGTAGTACTCATATTAGTATTCATGGGTATCGTTTCAAGTCTCGGAGAACCTGTTGTAGTAGCTATTTTAATTACTGCGTTTTATATCTTCCTCTTCTTCGTTTTCACAAGGTTAGCTCTTTATCCTGTGGTTCTTTTTATTGAAGACGGAAATATTTCTAACGCAATTATGCGATCATGGACACTTACTAGTAATTATTTCTGGTTTACCTTTGGAGTGTATTTCGTTATCGGGATTGTGTTTGCCGTACTTTCGATGTTGGCCTCCATACCCCTGGGTATTTTAAGTGGACTCTTAACATTCATATTTGGAGCTGATTTTCAGGAAAACATTGGCCTAATTATAGGAGCAGCTTACGCTTCCTTCTATTTTGTACAAGCTCTTGCCTCTTCGGCACAATTTATCGCCCTGGGTATTCATTACTTTAACCTTGTTGAACGGAAGGAAGGTGGAGGATTAGCAACCGAAATAGACAGACTGGGCATATCATGAACAATCATATCTCACCCTTTGAATTCCAAAAAAGACGAAATCTTTCTGAACTGTTTTCAGATAGCCTAGCATATTTCAGACTTCATTCTAAATCTTTTTTATTGGGTTTTTCTGTTTTTATTCTCCCAATCATTCTTATCGACTCTACGATTACGGCGGTTTACGAGATTAACAACCCAAACGCAGAGGTAACTTTTCTTGATATAATCCGACCAAGTACACCTCTTGGGTTTATTTCAAATATTCTTGGGCTCATTTCTTCCGTATTTTCCATAATTATAGTTACCGGCCAGGTCAAACAAATCAGAGATGGAGCTGATTCTGTACCACTTTCTTATTACTTCGATGTTATTCATGAATACTTCTGGAGAATTATTGGAATCTCTATCCTGGTAAATATTGCAACCACCGTTAGTGTTATTGCTTTTGTAGTCGGGGCTTTATTTGTTGGTGTGAAGCTTTCACTTTCGTCTATATCCGGCATACTCGAAGATAACCGATCGACTCAGGCATTAGAATGGTCTTGGAATATTACCAAAGACCAATGGTGGAATACATGCGCTGTTCTGATCATTTTTGGAACGGTAATGTTCCTTTCTTCTTTCCTCATACTTGTTCCCCTCTACATCGTTTTGGAAATAGGTTCTGCGCTTGGAATAATTACGGGGTTCGCTTACGTAGTTGTGGAAACCATTATTCTTCAGTTTCCTTTTTTAATGATCTCCTTCCTGCAAATGTTCTATATGCTTGGACTAACTTTTTACTATTTCAATCTAAAAGAGCTTAAAGAAGGAACTGGTATGATTTCTAAAATTGATGAACTAAGTGCTAGGGATGAATAAAGGGCGGAGTATTCAGCGTTTTATTGCCCTGTTTATTTTTTCACTTTGCTATGTTCATGGCTTTGCTCAAGAGGTATATGTTTCAGAACTCAGTCCTGATGACTCTTATGTAGAGGTTAGAGATCCAAACCTCACAGATATTGAGGATTATGCTAATGACCCTGAATTCAATTATGATGTTGCAGTAGCAAATTCGAGTTCATTTTGGCAAAATATTCTACTTTGGATTCTTAATAAGCTCGACTTCTTTTTTTCTAAAACGGTTGGCGGTACACTAGTCAAGCTAATCTTTGTCCTCATTTTTATTGGCGTCATAGTATTACTTGTTAATCAATTCATACAGGGTAACCTGGGAAGTGCATTCTCAGGTAAATCTCCATCAAAAAAAATCCGATTATCTCTCGGTACAGAGCATATTGAAAATGAGGACCTGGATCAATTACTAAAAAATGCACTCGCCAAAAAAAACTTTCACGACGCCCTTCGTTTTACTTATTTAAAAGCATTACAAGCGTTAAATGCACATGAGGTCATAAATTGGGCTCAGGATAAGACCAATCACGATTATTTATTGGAGATTGGGGATCACCCTTCAAAAAGCAGCTTCAAGACATTAACTACATTCTATAACTATGTAGAATATGGTGACTTTGAAATTGATGAGCCGGGATATAAGAAAGTATCTGAGACTTATTCGCATTTCGAGCAAAGTTTAAAAAAGGCATGAAAAAGCAGTATATCTATATCGCTTTCATTGCCAGCATCGTGTTAGCCTATATAGGATTTCAGATTTATGGCCCAAAACCTATCGACTGGAGCCAGTCTTATATTAGTACTCATAAAAAGCCTTTTGGCACCTATATCCTTTTTAATGAATTGGATCACTTATTCCCCGGAGAACAATTAGGGATTAACATGGATCCGATCTTTATTTCGTTGGGAGATTCATACCAACCTCCTGTTCGTAATTGGGTATTTATCGACCGATCTCTGTCAATTGATCCATGGGAAACCGAGTTATTACTAGATGAGGTTTCTGAGGGAAATTATGTGTTCATGGCTGCTTTATCCTTCTCCGGGAAACTTGCTGATACCCTAAATATTTCTACTGATTACTATTACACACCCTTTGATAGTACGCGATTTGATCAGACCATTATCAGCAATTTTTCCAACCCTGCTTTAAAAGATCCGGATGGATGGAAATTCAACGGAGAGCTAAGAAATTATTTCCTAAAAGTAGATTCTTCCTCAACTACCTCGCTTGGAACCAATCAATATGGTGAAGTTAACTTTATAAGGGTTGAACATGGCGAAGGAGCCTTCTTCCTGCATTCTAATCCATTAGCTTTTACCAACTTCTATATGAAGGAAACGGAACTGGCTTCTTATGCTTTTACCGCGTTATCGTATCTACCGGTAAGACCAACTATCTGGGATGAGTATTATAAGCGATACAGGGAAATCGAGCTTTCTCCGATGCGCTATATATTGGCCAACACCCCTTTAAGAAATGGGTGGTTTATTTCAGTAGCTGCTATCCTTTTATTTATGATTTTTAGAAGCAAAAGAGAGCAGCGAATCATACCTGTTTTAGCTAAACCAAAAAACACTACCATTGCTTTTGCCAATACTATTGGTAGCCTCTATTTGGAACAGGGTTCTCACAAAACCATGTTCCAAAAAAAATACCTCTTCTTTCTTGAGTATATCCGTTCGAACCTAAATCTTAATACTCAAATTATAGATGATACTTTCATCAAAGCTGTATCGGATCGATCTGGTATTTTTTTAGAAGAAATAGAAAAGCTTTTCGACCTGATTCTTCTGCTTAATTCAAAAGAAGAAATCACAGAACAAGAACTTACAATCATAACACAAAGAATCGATCGATTCTATAAACAAAGTTTACGATGAGTATTGACGATCAAACTCCGGATGAACAGCAATCAGAAACGCTTCAAACTAGTGAGGATACTAATGAAAGTTCGTTTCAATCACGTATTGATCTAAGTGGAATTAATTCCCTGGTGCAGAAGATCAGAGAAGAAGTGGGCAAGGTAATTGTCGGACAACATCAAATGATTGATTTGCTGATCACCGCTTTGCTTGCAGAAGGACATGTGTTAATTGAGGGAGTGCCCGGAGTAGCAAAAACACTTACAACCAAACTTCTTGCTCAGGTAATAGATTCTGACTTCTCGCGAATACAGTTTACCCCTGATTTAATGCCTGCCGATGTAATAGGTACTTCTGTATTCAACCCTAAAACCACTGAGTTTGATTTCAAAAAAGGCCCCGTTTTTTCGAATCTGGTTTTAATCGATGAAATCAATCGGTCTCCTGCTAAAACTCAGGCTGCCCTTTTTGAAGTAATGGAAGAGAAGCAAATTACCGTTGATGGAACTACTTATCTAATGGACTCTCCGTTTATGGTAATTGCTACCCAGAACCCAATTGAACATGAAGGAACATATCGATTGCCAGAAGCTCAGCTCGATCGTTTCTTGTTCAAAATTGAAGTGCCTTACCCAAGCCTTGAAGAAGAAGTAAATATTATAGCTGGTAGCTATGGGCGTAAAAATAAGCTTGATATAGCTTCACTAAATAAGGTGATTAACTCTAAGGAAATTGAAGAGCAACGAGCCTTAGTTAGCCAGGTACATGTTGAAGAGGCACTCATGAATTACATTGCTCAGATAATTCAGAATACTCGAAATAGTAGTTCTCTTTCTATTGGTGCTTCGCCAAGAGCTTCAGTATATGTAATGAGAGCGTGCCAGGCATGGGCTGCAATTCAAGGCCGGGATTTCATCGCTCCCGAAGACGTAAAGTATGTAATTAGACATGTACTAAGACATCGGGTAACCCTTACTCCCGAAAAAGAAATGGAAGGAATAAGGACCGACCAGGTAATTCAGGTAATTCTCGAAAAAGTGGAGGTACCTCGATAAAGGCTTTTCTACGCTCTTTATATCTAAGCAATCGCTTCTTTCAGCTTGCTGCCTTAAATGCTGTGCTATTTGTAGTAGGGTATTTTTATACCACTTTTGCAGCTATTGCAGAAGTACTGCTCCTGGTGTTTGGAGTCTTATTGTTGATCGACTTTCTGCTTTTGTACCGAATAAATGGAATCCAAGCCAGAAGAACACTTCCCCAACGTTTTTCGAACGGCGATGAGAACCCCGTTTCTATTTCCATCACTAACAACTATGCATTTTCAGCTTTGGTCAAGTTGATAGATGAAATTCCTTCCCAATTCCAGCAAAGGGATTTCAACTTTTCTTTTTTGATGAAATCCGGAGAAGAACTCGTCAAAAAGTATGAGCTTCGACCAACTGAAAGAGGTGAATACCACTTTGGAAGTATTTTAGTTTTTGCGGCTTCGCAAATTGGTTTACTTCGAAGAAAATATGCTTTTGAAGAGCCTGCTATGATTCCGGTGTATCCTTCCTTTATCCAGATGCGCAAATTTGAAATGTATGCCATCTCTAACCGGCTCACAGATATTGGAATCAAAAAAATACGACGTATCGGACATACCATGGAATTCGACCAGATCAAAGAGTATGTGCAAGGCGATGATGTTCGGTCCATAAACTGGAAGGCAACTGCGCGTTCTCAATCCTTGATGGTAAATCAATTTCAGGATGAGCGCTCCCAGCAAGTGATCAATGTAATTGATATGGGCAGGGTAATGAAAATGCCTTTCGACGGGTTACATCTACTGGATTATGCGATTAATACGAGCTTAGTATTGGCCAACATCTCCTTGATTAAAGACGACAAAGCTGGACTTGTCACTTTTTCACATAACAGCTCTACCGTTGTGAAGCCGGAACGGAGAAGGGTACATATACAACGTATCCAGGATGCGTTATACAACCTGGAGACAAATTTCCTGGAATCTGATTTTGAACGCTTAATCATTTCCCTGAGAAGACATATTAACCAGCGAAGCCTGGTGATGCTTTATACTAATTTTGAGACCGTCTCTTCTATGAAGCGACAACTCCCCTATTTGCAGCGTATTGCTAAAGATCATCTGCTCGTTGTGGTTTTCTTTCAAAACACTGAACTGGAAGCATTCATAAAGGATGATCCGGAAAATGTAGGCGAAGTATATACTAAAATCGTAGCAGAAAAATTTAATTACGAAAAAAAGGAAATCGTCAAGGCATTAAACCGAAGTGGGATCCAAACCATCCTTACTCCTCCTAAAGAACTCTCAGTAAATGCTATCAACAAATATCTTGAGTTGAAAGCAAGAGGGCTAATTTAATGTCCACCATCTTCATCATTCTAGCCTTAGGTATGTTAGGCTCTATTGTTAAAATAATTGCTGACCACAAGAAAAAGAGCGAAGAACTAAACGAAATGATCGATGATCTTGGTGAAGATTACGAGACCTATATGGAGTTAAAGAAAAAGAGAAAAGAAAAAAGAGAGCGTTGACCCAGAATCCTGAATCTGTCCAACATCCATTTATTACCCAGTCATCCTGAGGCTACCGCCGAAGTATCTAACCGGATATCTATTCAGATCCTTCGAAAGTATGCTCAGGATGACTTATAAAAAGATTTGAAAAGGAAAGCTTAATAGATTGCTGGAAATTTCTCCGGCTCACATTCCCTCATCATATCATAAACCTCGTCAAAGATATCTTCTGCATTAGGTTTGCTGAAGTAATCCCCATCCGATGCATACGCAGGACGATGTTCTTTAGCTGTTAAACATCGAGGTTCTGAATCTAAATGGAAGTACCCTTTTTGCTCCTGGAGAATATGATGCAGGATAAACGCTGAGGCTCCGCCTGGAACATCTTCATCCACAACCAAAAGACGATTGGTTTTCTTCACTGACTCTACAATAGAATGATTGATATCGAATGGCATAAGCGTTCTTACATCAATAAGCTCTACAGAGATGCCCACTTCTTCAAGTTGTGGTACAACTGATGAAATGATATTAAGTGTTGAACCATAAGAAACAACAGTGATATCAGAACCTTCATTTAACACCTCCGGAATACCAAGCGGAGTAGTAAACTCCCCAATATTGTTTGGTTGAGGTTCTTTCAGTCGATACCCATTTAGTGGTTCAATTACAATGGCAGGGTCGTCTCCTTTTAGCAGAGTATTATAGAATCCTGCAGCTTCGGTAAGATTTCTAGGAACACATAAATGAACTCCGCGAGCTCCACTTAATATGACACCCATTGGAGACCCTGAATGCCAAATCCCTTCCAGTCGATGTCCACGAGTTCTGATAATAACCGGAGCAGTTTGCCCCCCTTTGGTTCGATATCTTAGTGAAGCAAGATCATCACTAAGCACATAAAAACAGTATAGTAGGTAATCGAGGTACTGGATTTCAGCAATCGGACGAAGGCCACGAAGAGCCATTCCAATCCCTTGCCCTAGAATGGTCGCTTCCCGAATACCTGTATCAGAAACGCGGAGCTGTCCATATTTTTCCTGGAGTCCCTCAAGGCCTTTGTTTACATCACCGAGTGCACCAACGTCTTCGCCAAAAGTGAGAAGCTGAGGATATTCTTCAAAAAGCTTGTCAAAATTATCGCGAACGATAATCCTGCCATCAACCATATCTGGCTTGTCATCGAAAGCAGGAGCTACATGGTCTATGTTTAAGGGTGAATGCGGAGTCTCACTTAGTAAATGAGAATTATATCGTTCTTCATTAACCGATTTACTCTCATTCAACCAATCCAGCAGCTCTTTTCTGGAAGAGCTCTCTGATCCTACGGTATATCTTATCGCCTTTTTCGCTACCGGTAAAATATCCTTTCGGATAGCATTTGGGATGATTTTAATTTTCTTAATAAGCGCTTCAAGCCTGGAATCCCCCGTTTCCTCAAAAAGAGTGTTCACTCTTTCCATTACAAAATTCTTCTCTTCCTTCATCGGAGAGATGTAAGCGTCCCATGCTTCTAGTTTTGCCTTGGTTACTTCTTGAAGTGCTTCTGTTTCAATTTGGTCGAGATCTGCTTCAGTGGCAATTTTCTTCGCGAGAATCCACTTTCTAAGTTGTTGTAAACAGCAGTACTCTACTTCCCACTCCAGTCTATCTTTAGACTTATATCGCTCATGAGAACCTGAAGTAGAATGCCCCTGAGGCTGAGTCACCTCCTCAACATGTACGAGTACGGGTACATGCTCTGTACGAGCTATCTCAGCCGCTCTTTCATAAGTTTTGATCAGATCCTGATAATCCCAGGCTTTGACTGTAAGAATCTCGTATCCCGATTCATCTTCCGTTCTTTGGAAACCGGAAAGAACTTTGGAAATACTCCCCTTTGTTGTCTGAAACTCTTTGGGTACGGAAATACCATAACCATCATCCCAAACAGACAT
The DNA here is from genome assembly GCA_003712055.1 of Balneola sp. Classification (NCBI taxonomy): domain Bacteria; kingdom Pseudomonadati; phylum Balneolota; class Balneolia; order Balneolales; family Balneolaceae; genus Balneola; species Balneola sp. The sequence goes on along the minus strand of RHLJ01000007.1, from coordinate 103,321 downwards.
TACAAATGGTAGCTGCAAAACACCAACTGCATTAATAGATTCCCAAAAAACCCCTTCTGAAGTACTTGCATCCCCTATTGTTCCAAATGCTACTTCATTTCCTCCATTAGAAAATTTCTTCCAACCACCCTTTTGTAGCTCCGAGCTTTGACGATATACTTTTGAAGCTTGAGCTAAACCAACCAATCTAGCCATTTGCCCGGCAGTTGGAGAAATATCTGAAGAAGTATTCTTCGATTTGGTTTGATCAATCCAGTTACCCTCTTCATCCAGCAAACGCGTTGCAAAGTGAGAGTTCATTTGTCTTCCGGCAGAAAATGGATCTGCCTTCTCATCAGGATGAGCATATAATTGAGCGAAAAATTGATGGGTAGTCAACTCCCCAATAGCCATCATAAACGTTTGATCCCGGTAATAACCTGATCTAAAGTCTCCTTCTCTAAATACCTTCGCCATTGCGATCTGAGGTATCTCTTTTCCATCACCAAAAATCCCAAACTTAGCTTTACCAGAAAGCACTTCTTTACGGCCAACTAAGGACATATACCGACTCACCCAACCTATTCGGAAATCGCTAAGCACTTCCTTTTTTTGTGCTTGTGTAAAGGTTTTTCGAGTCTTGGTTGCCTTAACCTCAGCCATAGTTTGGAGTTTAGATTTTGGATTTATTGCCTCTCAAGAAAGGGCTTCCAATATAAGAGAAACAAGGGTTTTTATAAAGTGATCAAACCGTTAAATCTGGTAATTTTGTCACTTAAAACCTGTTATAAATATTGAGTTTACCGATTACTCTTTATTCGGCAAATCCTCCCTTCGTCATCTTCATAGGATCTAATGCCTGATCCAACTCTTCGTCGGATAACTCTGTCATTTCTTTAGCAACTTCCTTCAATGGCCGACCTTCAGCAAATGCTTTTTTTGCTATTTTTGCCGCAAGATCATACCCAATAATGGGGTTCAATGCTGTTACTAAAATTGGATTTCTCCCTACCATATCAGCAATTACATCTTCCTTAACTGTTAGTTGAGCAACTGATCGGTCTGCTAAATTTCTTGCTGTATTTGCTAATACTCGAATGGATTCCAATAAATTGTGCGCCACAACCGGAAGCATCACATTCAACTCAAAATTACCTGATTGTCCTGCAATAGTAATCGTTGCATCATTGCCTATTACCTGAGCACAAACCATCGTTGTAGCTTCTTCAATTACCGGATTCACTTTGCCAGGCATGATAGATGATCCTGGCTGAAGTGCAGCCAATTGTATCTCCCCAATCCCGCTATTTGGTCCCGAATTCATCCATCTTAAATCGTTAGCAATCTTTAGTAGGCTAACAGCAATTGTTTTCAGCTGAGCGCTTAATTCTACAGGGGCATCTACCGTTGACTGAGCTTCAAAATGATTTATAGCTTCAATGAAATCATACCCTGTTAACTCAGATACTTTGGCGGCAAACTTATTTCCAAATTCAGGATGAGTATTGATTCCAGTACCTACTGCCGTACCACCCTGAGGAAGTTCTTTAAGTCTTTCCAAAGCTGCTTCTACTCTTTCAATACCTAACTCTACTTGCCGGGCATACCCACTAAACTCCTGCTCAATAGTGACTGGCATTGCATCCATGAGGTGAGTCCTGCCTGTTTTCACAACATGCGCAAACTCTTTTCCTTTGTTTAGAAAAGTATCTTTGAGATGGGTAAGCGCCGGAATTAATTGCTTCTTTACTGATAATAACGATGATATTCTAATTGCAGTAGGAATCACATCGTTAGAACTCTGCCCAAAATTAACATGGTCATTTGGGTGGATTTGTACAGGGGTATTTTGCTTTTTCTCATTGGCGAGATGACTAATCACCTCATTAGCATTCATATTACTGGAAGTTCCGGATCCGGTTTGAAAGATATCGATCACAAATTCTTTATCGTGTTTTCCATCGATCACTTCTTGAGCAGCCATATCAATAGCTGCCACTACATGTTCATCAACCAATCCAAGCTCTCCGTTAACAAGAGCTGCTGACTTTTTGATATAGCCAAGAGCCTGGATAAACTCTTTGCTAAACCTTATCCCACTAATTGGAAAATTGTCATGAGCTCGTTGGGTCTGAGCTCCATATAAAGCGTTTGCCGGGACTTTAATTTCTCCCATAGAATCTTTTTCGATTCGAAAATCACTCATAGTAATATCTCTTTTTCTCAGTTCGACTAAAGGTAAGGAAGTGCGCCTTTAATTAGGCTAATTTCTTTGAATACATCCGATAGGTTTTATCTAACCTGGCACCAATTTTTTCTGCCGTTCGAATCATCTCATGGTTATTCCCAAGAACCCAACTTAACTCTGATTCTGTGTACCCCTTACCTAAGCCTTTTTCGATTGCTGCCTGGTGGAGCAATGCATCGATACCACGACCTTGAACTTCCGGTAACACACCCATAAGCGCAGTTCTATACCTTTTAATTTTACGCCTACCTAACAGTAATCTGAATATTCCGAATGGAAAAAGATTTCCATTCATTTTCTTAAATAAAATATTCAAATCAGGGATACCTACTGAAAAGGCAACAGGCTCACCATCTATTTCAGCTATATGAGCAAAGTCAGGGTCCAAGATCATTTTAAAATCCTGAGCAGTAGCAGCCAGTTCTTCCTGGGTAAGTGGAAGAAATCCCCAGTTGTGCTTCCAGGTATCGTTATAAATAGCCCGGATAATTTCTACCTCCTTATCCATTTCCTTTAAAACTACAGGACGGATGACAAGGCCTGGATTTCTCCTGAAAACAATCTGTTTTGCACGTTCAACCCTATCGAGAGCTACATTATCCTTGTCCACAAGAAATGCCAGTAAATCCATTTCTTGTTCATAACCTGCAGCCGTTACCAATTTTTCATAGTAAGGTTTTGAATACGGCATTAGTATATAAGGATCTTTTTCAAATCCGTCTACAAGAAATCCGATCATATCCATCATACCAGGACTGGCCGGGCCTAATACATCCTCCATCCCTTTTTCTTTCAGCCAATCTTCTGCTACCCTGAATAATAAATTAGCTGTTGGCTGATGGTCGATGCATTCAAAAAAACCGAAATGACCTGTTTTTCTACCATGGTATTCGTTAAAGCGATGATCTACTACCGCTGAAATCCTCCCGGCTATTTGTCCGTTGTGTTCAGCAATGAACAGGGCCATTTCTGCATTATTGAAGAAGGGATTCTTCTCTGTACTGAGCAGCTTTTTTTGATCCATCCGAAGAGGGGGTACAAAGTATGTATCCGCTTTGTAATGATCGTACTGAAATTCCAGGAATTTCTTTTTTTCCTCTTCCGTATTAACGAAAGTAACTCCGCTGGTACTCATGCCAGGGCTTAGTTTTTTGAATGGCCGTTATTGTCGATGATGCCATGCATCAAGCCAACTTTCCGGAAGGCCTCTAAAATCTGATCCAGATGATCATTGGTATGGCTAGCCATGTAGCTAGTTCGAAGTAGTGATTGACCAGGAGGAACCGCAGGAGGAATTACCGCATTAGCATATACTCCTTCTTCGAAAAGATCTTTCCAGAATTTGAAACAGTCCCACATATCACCTATAACAACCGGGATAATTGGTGACTGGCTTGTCCACACGTTGAACCCAAGATTCTCGAGCTCAGTTCTCATATAGATGGATATTTCCTCTAATCGCTTTATTCTCCATGGCTCTTCCTGCAAAATTTCAAGAGCTGTGAGCACTGTAGCAACATTAGCTGGAGGCATGGACGCACTAAAGATATGGGCTGGTGAGTGATGTCTGATATACTCAATGATTGGACGATCACCAACTAAAAAACCACCTAATGAAGCAAATGATTTAGAAAAAGTACCACTGATCAAATCAACTTCATCAGTAAGACCAAACACAGATGCTGATCCTCTCCCACCTTCTCCAACAACTCCCACTGCATGGGCATCGTCAAGATATAATCTTGCACCAAATTCTTTAGCTAAGGAAACCAACTCAGGTATTTTGGCAAGTGTACCTGACATTGAGAAAACTCCGTCAGAAATAATAATCTTTCCGGCATCGGGATCAGCTTTCTCTAAAAACTTTCTAAGTTGATCAGTATCGTTATGCTGATAACGAACTGTCTTTGCGTTTGAACAAAGGGTACCAACAACAATACAGGCATGATTATCACGGTCAGAAAATATAATATCGTTTCTTCCTGCTATGGTTTGAATCGAACCTTCATTAGTCTGGTATCCAGTACTGAAGAGTACACATGATTCTTTGCCCATAAACTCGGCAAGCTTTTCTTCGAGCTCCAAGTGAATATCAAGAGTACCATTCAAATATCTAGAGCCGGTACAACCTGTACCGTACTTTGTAAGTGCTGCCTGGGCTGCCTGGATTGTGCGCTGATCATTTGTAAGGCCGAGATAGTTATTGGAACCTGCCATGATAACTTCATGGCCTTCAATTTCTACAATAGTTCCGTCTGTAGCCTCTAAAGGTTTAAAATATGGATACAGTCCTGCATCCTTTACTTCATCCGCTTTTGTGAACCCAAATGCTTTCGCAAAAATGTCTTGTGTAGCTGTTTTATTACTATCACCCATAAGGTTGGTTTACCAAATTATCCTAAATAAACGACGCAATATAGCTAGTAATGAACTCCTTTCAAATTGATAAGAGTAGAAGAAGAACTAGTAACGGCGTGCGTAGTTTTTGATCACGGTTCGAAGATAAGAAATATATCGATCAGCAACGTGATCCCAGGAGAAGTTTTCCTCAACGAAGCTCCGGCTTTTTTGGCCCAGAGTTTCACTTCCTTCGGTAATGATTTCATCTATTCTTGCGGCAAATTGCCCCGCATCCCTTACAGGGACTTTATAGCCATTCTCACCGTTTTCAATTACATCTTTTATACCCTCTAAATCGGCTGCAACGGCTGGGGTTGCTGCAAGATTGGCTTCCAATAATACTATCCCAAAACCTTCCATATCTCCAGATACAGGGATATTTGGCATTACAAAAATATCTGCGGCTGAGTAGGCGTACCTCAAAATTTCATCAGGCTGTTTTCCTACAAGAAGAACATCCTTCTTATAAGGAAGATCGGACCAGATCTTTTTCAAATTCTCATGTTCGGGACCTTCTCCAATAGCAAGGTACAGTACTTCAGAATTGATTTTTGGAAATACCTCTTTGATAAACCATTCATGTCCTTTTCTTTTTACCTGTCTTCCGACTGTAATAAGCAGATGCTTTCCGCTCAAATCTATTGAAAAAGCTTTGCTGATTTCCTGAATTGACCTCTGCCTATCAGGAACTTCTTTAAAATCTGAAAGGTCAAACCCATTTGGTAATGCTATTCCCTTTTCGGGAGCCATTCCCCTTTTTATACATTCTTCACGAGTCGCTCTGGATACAGATATCACACCATCAAGGGCGTCAAATACTTTAGGGACAAACTTCTGGTAAATCCCAATTGGCATTTTAACATCCTGCCCATGATTGATGGTTACCATAGGCACATCTACCCTGGTTCTGGTAATCTTTGCTAGACTTGCTGTAACCATTGAAGAAAATAAAATGACATCTGGTTTAAACTCGTCAACTATACCTGGTAATTTCCTTGCCAGGTTTGCAAGAAAAAAAGATGTTCTTACCTCAATCCCTTTCCATGGGGCATGCTGAATGATAGTTTTTATAGTTATGTCTTCTCTTTTGCTTAGCTCATCAACCAACTGCATGCTAACGCGTTGCATACCTCCAATGCTCTTCAGAGGTGCATCTTTAGGTGGATGAAGATGAGAAATGTAAAGGATTCGCAACGTATTACTCCTGGTTCCAGTTCTCAAGCACTTCACGGTAGTTTTCTACTAACCCAGCATTTATCGATTCCCACTGGTAACCCATTGCCATTTCTCTGGAAGTTTTACCCATTTCAATCCTTTTTTCCGGATCACTTACAATTTTTTCTAGTTGTCGAGTAAAATCTTCTACACTTTCCTTTTTGGCCAGGTAACCGTTTACTCCATGATTAACCAGTGATTTACTCCCAATCGCGTCTGCGACAACGCAGGGTAATCCACTAGCCATTGCTTCTAAAGTAACGTTTCCAAATGTTTCGGTATGGGAAGGAAACATAAAGACATCTCCACTTGCATAGGCTCTCGCCAAATCTTCTCCTTTTGCAAAACCTGTAAAATGCGCATTTGGTAATAGTTGTTCCGCTTCTTCCTGTGCCGGACCATTTCCAACTACCAGAGCTCTAACCTTTGGATATTTCTTCTGAATTTCATTCACACTATCAATGTAAGTACGAAGTTCTTTCTCCCATACTAATCGAGATACGAAGGACACCACAATTTCGTCGTCCTTAAAACCTACACCTCTTCTCCATTCCATGTCCCTTTTGGAAGGATTGAACCGATCCAGGTCAATTCCTCTGGCCCAGATTTTCATTGTGCCAGGGATACCTTCATTATGCAGTTCTTCAATCATAGACTGACTGGGTACATAGGTATGCTCAAACTGACGATAGAACCACTTCATCAGATTTTTGAATGGCTTTTTTACCGGGTTTAAATGAGCAGGATAATAATCAGTATAGCTAAGGAAATGTGTATGGTAAGAGGTTACTCTCGGGAGTTTTTTCCTCCTAGCCCATTTTAATGCTCCAACACCTAAGCCATCAGGTGTGGCGATATGTATGAGAGTTGGATTGAATTCTTCTACTTTTTTCTTAGCCCATCGCGGAAAGTGTGTGGCGATCCGATATTCCTTTCTTCCAGGAACCAACATAGGTATCGATGGTGTTACAATTAGGTCGCCACAATGATCAATTGCGGGCTCTTTATTACTCGGCGCTATTACCAGTACCGGAATATTATTACTCTCAAGGTAACTTACTAACCTGTTCAAAGTTAGGGAGACTCCATCCCTAATATGGTTATAATTACCTGTGAAAAGAGCTACTCTCAGTTCTTTCATAAAAGTTTAAAAGCAAAAACCAGATTAGTATCTTCCAACACCTTATTTTAGTTATGCTGGTTAAGTTCAAAAAATAATCGCCGAATATACACATTTATGATAGCCTTTGTTACTGGTGGTACCGGATTTGTGGGAAGCCATTTAGTAGAACATTTAATTGCCTCCCCAAACATTTCTGAAGTCCGTTGCCTGGTTCGAAGTTCTGACAGATGGTTGACGGGTTTAGATTTTGTGAGAGTGAAAGGGGACCTGTTTGACTTACAGGCCATCACAAAAGCGTTAGACGGTGTAGATATCATTTATCATAATGCTGCGGTTCTTAGAGCACCAAATAAAAAGGAATTTACCAGAGCTAATGTAGAAGCCACCGAAAACCTAATCCGGATTGCTCAAAAAAAGGGAATCCGAAATATCGTCATCACTTCTTCTCTTACAGCTGTAGGACCTAGTTCTGGCACTCCGGTCCCGGAAGATGTTCCGCTTCGACCGTTGACTATGTATGGGACTTCGAAAAAAGAAATGGAACATGTAGTAGAAAGAATAGCCGGTGAAAATGACTCTATCAAAATGATCCGGCCTTCTGCAGTATATGGACCTCGTGAAGCAGATATTTATACCTTTTTTAAGACTTTTAAAATGGGCATATGCCCTATTGTTGGTGATGGGAACAATCCCAAGATTTCTATGGTATATGTCACAGATTTAGTAAAAGGAATGATACAATCTGCCAGCATAGAAACCCCGGGAGTACACATTTATAATATGGGCGGTGAAAAGGACGCCTACTCGTGGAATCAAATTCGATCCATAACTTCAACTGTGATGGGAATGAGACCTATCCCCATCAAGATCAACCCAAACTGGGCAAAAAAAATTGCTGGTGCAATTGAAAGCGGAGCATCATTATTTGGCAAGTACCCCGTTGTAAACCGTGAAAAAGTAAATGAGCTTATTGAAGAATGGGTATGTTCCTCAGATAAAGCTCGTAACGATTTTGGATACAATCCCGAAGTTAGCCTCGAAGAAGGCATCTCCCGGACAATCCGATGGTATAAAAAGCATAACTGGTTATAGTTTATGTCAAAAAAGACAGGTTTTATTTCTCTACTAAACGCTTTCCTTTTCCTCATAAATGGAAACTTATTTTCACAAACCCAGCTTGTTCAAGATTACACTAAAATTCTATCTATCCCCAATGTTAAGGCAGTCGGTGCTTCGAATGCTCATTTCTATGTGTTGTCTGAAACAGAAGGAATGGCTGTTTTTCGTGCCTATCAGGATTCTTTACAATGGTTGTATACTTCTGCAGGTATGCAGCGTCGCGGAGAAATCATTGAGGCTGATATTCGCTTTGCCTACCTATATGGTGATTCAAAAAGGTTAACGGTTCTTGAACCAACTTCTGTACTCGGGGTATATTCATCAACTTTATTGCCGGCACAACCGCTTGGTGTAGCACGACTAGAGAATAACCTTTATGTTGCTTTAGGCAGCAGCGGCCTGGGAAGCTTATCCCTAGAAACACCCGAAACGGTTGATAGCGAAGCTGAAATAGTAGCGAATGATGTAATAGGAAGAGCAAATGTCCTTGATGTAGCTTCTTCCATAATAAGCAATCAACTTTTTGTGCTTACCAACGACTCAAAAGTGCACGTTTTCTCTATCGAAGAAGAAGTACTGACCCATCAATCAAGTGTAGACCTTCGGGTTCAGCTTCATCATCTCTTTCTTGATAACGGTTTAATCTGGGGAGCCACTAGAAGTGGTGATATTTTTGAGGTAAACACTAACGGACTTGGAAACAACTGTGGTAATATTCAAGGAAGAGTTGCAACACTAGTCGCCGTTGATGAGTTTTTAATTGCCAAAAATGAATTCGGCGAGCTATGGAGTTCAAACTGTAGTGAAAAGCTACAACCTTGGAAGACTCAGCGAGATGCAAATCACCATATTTCCAAAAGCGCACAAACAATATGGATAAGTGCTTTTGACAAAATCAGCCCATTAAAGCAAAACGAACAAACTGCGACACCTAATCAGTCGCAGCAAGTGAGTAGCGGTGAATTTAGCTTAAAGACCATCGATAATATAATACTTACCTATCCCAAACCTCTATTGGTAGCTATCGAACTAGAGAGCGGAGTAAGTAACGAAGAAGTTGAATTTACATATCGATCTAATGTGGCGAATGCCGCAATAAGAAATCAGGGATTTTACTGGCAGCCTAATCCTAATCAGATAGGTATGAACTGGTTTACCATTGTTGCCACAAATCCTAATGGAGAAGTTGATAGCACCAGATTTTCGGTTGATGTAAGAACATTTAATTCACCTCCTAGATTCAGCCCTGTACGAAGTACGTCAATTGCTGTTAATGATGAATATATAACTACCTACCGAGCTATAGATCCGGAAAATCCTTCAAGTTCACTTATCCGATATCTGGGAGTTGATTTACCTGAAGGAGCCAACTTAAATGAGCAAACAGGTGAATTCACGTGGATCCCATCCGATCGACAGATTGGCAAACATGAGTTCCGTATTATTGCTACAGATGAGCAAGGAGCTGCTGCATCACAGGATATTTCCTTAACGGTTCTGAACATTTCAAGGCAGGGAAGATAAGCTCAGTGTCTAATCTCGATTTTGCCCAGAATATCCTGGATTGGTATTCCCGGAATAAACGAGAGATGCCATGGAGAGAAACCAAAGACCCGTATAAAATCTGGATCTCAGAAATCATGCTCCAACAAACGCGGGTTGATCAAGCGTGGCCTTATTTCGAGCGTTTTATGGGTGAATTTCCAACCGTTTTTGACTTGGCGAAAGCAGATCAACAACAAGTATTAAAAGCCTGGGAAGGCTTGGGATACTATTCACGTGCCAGAAACTTACATGCCGCTTCAAAGGAAATAGTAGAAAAATATAATGGCAAGCTTCCGTCTGAATATGATGAGATTATCAAACTCAAAGGAATAGGACCTTACTCAGCAGCAGCTATCACCAGTATCGCTTTTGGAGAACCCAATGCAGTAGTGGATGGAAATGTGATTCGCGTGATCACCCGCTACTTTGGAATTGAAGAAGATACCAGGAGTTCAAGAACTACCAAACAGATTCAGGCTCATGTTGATGAGTTAATCAGTAGAGAACATCCTGCAGCCTTCAACCAAGGGTTGATGGAAATTGGCTCAATTGTTTGTAAGCCAACCAATCCCAATTGTCTGGATTGCCCAATCCAGGCTGGATGTGTGGCAACCAAAATGGCAAAAACGGATACGATTCCCTATAAATCTCCGGCAAAGAAAAAGCCTCATAAGTATATCGGTGTTGGCATAATTCAAAGAGAAGATGGCAAAGTACTTATTGCCCTTCGCCCAGAAAATGTAATGCTGGGAGGACTTTGGGAATTCCCAGGAGGCAAACAGGAAGAAGGTGAAAGCATCCAACAAACAGTTGAACGGGAATTAAAAGAAGAGTTAGGAGTCGAGGTACACGCTTACAAAGAATTCATGCAACTAAAGCATATCTACTCTCATTTCTCTATAACGCTCTATGCTTATTTATGCCATTTAATATCAGGTGACCCCAAACCAAAATCCAGCCAGAAAGTGCATTGGGTTGATATTTCGGAACTGGAGGAATATCCTTTCCCGAAAGCGAATAAAAGATTGACCGAGAAACTACTGGAATCCCAATAAGTCATTCTGAGCGAAAGAGAAGAATCAACAAGAGTAGAGTATACTGCCATTAAACCCACCCCTAAATCCCCTCCTAAGAGGGGACTTTTTTATCCTGTAATTCTACTGAAAAAAGAGTTTAAGGATTGAGAAACTACTGAAGAAATTCCTTTGCGGATTAATACTAAATCGAAAAGTGCTTAGGGGACTACATATCCAATTTTTTTAAAACCTTATTTTTCTTTCTATTTGATTTCCCATATACCTGTATCAGAGCTTCATACAAATCATCCGCTCTATGAACCGTACAGGATATATGATTAAGAATAATATGCACTTCTTTTGCACCAGCGTGTTCAGCTGCGTCTCTTAAAGCCCGGGCCTCGATTTCGTTTATTCCACCTTTTAGCTCGTATCCAATACAAATGATAAACATAGCTCTGGTCGTCCACCACTTATCATTCAGTACTTTGGCAATATTTCTAATGACTTCCTCAAAAACGAAAAAATCTGAAAGAACGGTTCTGGAGTGATCTAGAGGATTTATTCGCTTAATTGTTTGTTTATCAAACCAATTATTTAGCATCAAGTTGGTATCTTTTACATTAATGCTAACGACTGCGAAATTTTCGTCTAACCCAACATTGGGATCTAGTTTTATCCAGTTCCCATTCTCAAAACACTTCGCATAGATTTCTTCCTTTTCAAGTCTGATAAAATATGATCGGTATAGGGACTTGAAGTACATATCAAACCCCAAGCTTTTTTAGCAACGCATCAAAATCATCAAACCAAAAAGTAGGAATAGCCACCTCTTCCTCTGTTGGGTTTTCTTTAAACCATGCAATCTTCCAACCCGCCTTTAACGCTCCCTGTACATCTGAGGTAAATGAGTCTCCTACATAAAGGATGTTTTCCCTGGTTACTCCTGCTAATTCAGTCGCATGATCAAATATCCTGGGATGTGGTTTCATCACCCCTACTTCCTCCGAAATGACAATCTGACGGGTTGTCTCTTCAAAACCAAACTGTTTGATCTTCATCCATTGAGTTTCCGCAAAGCCATTCGTAATTATTCCGGTTGGGTATTTTGCAGCAACTTTTTCATACGCTTCTTTTGCTCCCTCTATCCACTCCCAATGATTGCGATAGTAATTCATATATACTTTCCCAGCCTCCTCATACAAAGAGGGTGTAATCCCTAATGCTGTAAAGGTTTCTTCAAATCTTCTACGGTGCAGAATGTGTCTGTCAATTTCTCCTCTCCCGTACTCCTCCCACAATCCTTTATTTATGTGATGATAGGTATCAATAAGTTTGGATAATGGTATTCTGTTGATCTCTTCAAAATGTTTATGAACATCGGCTAAACCGTTTTGTTCTGCCTTTTTGTGATCGAGAAGGGTATCATCTAAGTCAAAATAAATGAATTCGGGGCTAAGCTCTGACAATGGAACAGTTTTTGATTATTGTTTAATGAAGTTGAACTAAAACGAATTTAGTCCGTATTAAGCGGGCGGAAATTAAATAACTAAATACACAATCATGAAGGGAAAATTATTAATCGGAATCGTAGTTGTTGCTATTACCGCAATTTATGGAATTGGCGTTAACAACGGACTCGTAGACCGAGAAGAAGGCGTAGAAGGCGCATGGGCACAGGTAGAGAATCAATACCAACGCAGGGCAGATCTTATTCCTAATCTGGTGAATACGGTAAGAGGAGCAGCTGACTTCGAACAAGAGACTTTAACTGCCGTTACCAATGCACGAAGTAACGCTTCATCTATCAATATTTCAGCAGATGACTTAAACGATCCTGCTAAGCTTCAACAATTCCAACAAGCACAAGCTCAATTAAGCGGAGCATTGTCCAGATTACTTGTTACGGTTGAGCGTTATCCTGAACTAAGGGCCAACTCGAATTTTAGAGATCTTCAAAGGCAATTAGAAGGAACAGAGAACAGAATTTCAACGGAGAGAAAGAGATTTAATGATGCTGCTCAATCCTATAATTCGGCTATTCGAAAATTCCCAACAAGCATTTTTGCTTCAATTGGTGGATTTGAAAGAAAAGCTTATTTCGAAGCCGAGCAGGGAGCTGAACAAGCACCTACCGTAGATTTCTCCAATTAATTTTAACGACGAAGGACGGATGACCAACGACTAACATTGGTCATCCGTCAACTGTCAATTGTCTTTCTTACCCATGGCTAGATTTTTAACTAAAGAAGAAGAGAAAACCATTGTAGCTGCCATTAAGGAAGCTGAAAACAATACCTCAGGTGAAGTTCGGGTTCATATTGAGGATCGTTGCAAAGCAAATGATGCTATTACCAGGGCTAAAGAAGTTTTCGCTGACTTAAACATGCACGAAACTGAACTCAAGAATGGAGTAATTATCTATATCGCCACAAAAGATCATAAAATGGCCATTTGGGGAGATGAAGGTATTCATGAAAAAGTCGGCCAGGATTTCTGGAACAGTGAAATCGAACTTATGAAGAAATACTTTCAGGCCGATGATTACGAAAGTGGATTGAGAGATGCCATCCTTTTGGTAGGACAAAAACTGAAAGAGTTTTTCCCTTATCAGTCGGATGATGTAAATGAACTGGACGATGAAATTAGTTATGGGGAGAATGGGGATGCTTAATCAGGTAAAAAAATCAAACGACATTGCGAAGGGTTCTGTGAAACAAACCCTGAAGCAATCTCAGAATATCAACCTGGATCATGGAGATTGCTTCGTCGAACGAAAAGTTATCCCAAATTCTATGATTAAACTCCTCGCAAAGACAAACCAATCTGTGCTCGCGAAGACAGCCTTTGTTTTATTCATTGCTCTTACTTCCATCTCAACAGCCTTTGCTCAAAATTTTGACTTCCTCCCCGATCGCCCAACAGGTATGGTCAACGACTATGCCAATATGCTTACCAGTTCAGAAGAGCGTGTTCTTGAACAAAAGCTAATAAACTATCGAGATACTACTACGAACGTAATCTCTATCGCTATTATCGAATCCCTTCAAGGAAATTCAATTGAAGAAGTAGCTGGAGAACTAGCTAATAGCTGGAGAATGTGGGAGGGCGAGCGATATAATGGTGTACTTATTTTAGTTTCTGAAGGAGATCGCCAAATACGTATCGAAGTCGGCTATGGATTGGAAGGAGCTATTACAGACCTAATGTCCGGAAGGATTATTGATGAAATTATCACTCCAAGTTTTCGAAACCAGGACGTATATGGAGGACTTGACCGTGCTACTAATGCACTTATCCAGTTAGCATCTGGAGAGTTTGAAGGAACTCCTGAAGGTCTAAGAAATTCTGGAGGAAATGGAGGCATTCCAATTGATGTAATCATCATCATTATTGTAATTATCATCTTTTTGATCTCAAAAGGAGGTCGTGGAGGAAGAGGTCGAAGACGTACATTTGGTCCGGATGATGTGGTAGAAGCTTTATTCTGGAGCACTTTCTTTAACGGCGGTGGGAGAAACCGCGGAGGCGGATCATTTGGTGGAGGAGGCAGCTTCGGAGGCGGTGGCGGTGGCTTCGGCGGATTTAGTGGCGGAGGTGGCTTCGGTTTTGGAGGAGGTGGAGCCAGCGGAGGCTGGTAGATAGTTAAGAGCAAAAAAACCCGGGGAGTATCATCTCACCCGGGTATCGGTTAAGAATTTTATGTTTAAACTACTAATAAATAAGCAATTTACATAGCAGAAATTACTTCTGATGAAGTCAGCCCTTTTCCACTTGTGGCATTAGGAGTTTCGTTCATGTATTCTTCAAGCGTGAACTCATCAACCTGGATAGCATCATTTCTGGCTTCTTCTGCATCAGTTGCCAGTTTAGCCTCCTCCTGAGTAATCACTTCTTTCTTGAGAGCTATACCGATTAATTCGGTAACCGGCGCTTTGGGAAGCTCTTTTTTCTTCATAGCCACATATAACTTCTTATATACCGGCTCTGCCTGAGTAATCAAGTTAAGAGCGTTCTCATATCTTCCCATTGCCTGCTCAGGATCTTTGGGTACATAAATTCCATCAGTAATACGATCTCTTTGATCACCTACTACCTGTATTGCAGATGCGACTTTATGACCCAAATCATCTGATGGGTATGTTCCTATAGGGTTCAACCTCGACCATACACCAGCTAACCTAAACACCCAGCTTAATCCCGGAACTTTGATTTCTTTCAAAATTCCTTCAAAAGCTACCTGGATTCTATAAAAAATATATTCCATCGCCCATTTGAAGAATGCTTCGTCTTCTTTTCTTCTTCCTTCAGCTTCAAATCGCTTTAAGGTTGCAGCAGCTAAATACATATGACTTAGTATATCCGCATATCTACCGGCTATTTTCTCTTTCATTTTAAGTGCTCCACCATACGATCCTAGTGCGATATCAGCAAAGAAAGCAAACGATGCCGAAGCCCATGCCAACCTTCTGAAATACTTAGAAGCTGGTCCACTTACCGGTGAACTTGCCAAAGCTCCTCTAGTGATACTCAATACAAAAGCACGTGCTTTGTTTCGTCCAACATGACCAATGTGTCTCCAGAAATTATCGTCAAAGCCTTTCACATCACCTTCAGTAAGAGCTTTGATTTCGCTGAGTGCATAAGGATGGCATCGTATCGCTCCCTGGCCAAATATCATTAACGTTCGAGTTAGGATGTTTGCCCCCTCTACCGTAATCGCTATTGGCAAGGAGATATATCCATTAGCGAATATATTCCTGGGACCTCTCGAAATCCCAGCTCCACCTACGATATCCATTCCATCGTTTACAATTTCGCGCATTAGCTCTGTAAAATTGTATTTCATAATGGCAGTAACAACAGCAGGTTTTGCTCCCTGATCGAGACCACCTGTAGTGTATCTTCTTGCTGCTTCCATGAAATAAGTATATCCACCAATTCTGGCCATAGGCTCTTCTATACCTTCAAACTTTCCGATGTTAAGACCGAATTGTTTTCTAATCATCGCATAAGCGCCAACAACCCTAGTCGCCATTTTTGCTCCACCAAGGCTTTGCGCCGGAAGTGAAATTCCACGACCAACGGCTAATGATTCCATTAGCATTCGCCATCCATTCCCTGCACCTTCCTTTCCACCAATAATTGCATCAATTGGGACGATTACATCATGTCCATGAGTAGGACAATTATGGAAAGGAACTCCAAGTGGGTCGTGCCGCTTTCCAAGCACTACTCCTTTGGTATCAGATGGAATTAAGGCGCAAGTGATACCTAAATCTTCACCTTTACCAAGTAGGTTTTCAGGGTCCTTAAGTTTGAACGCAAGACCAAGTACCGTCGAGATAGATGCAAGGGTTATATACCGTTTATTCCAGTTGAGCTTTAGGTAAAGCTCTCCATCCTCTCCTTTAAATACTTCTCCTTCTGAAGTCATCCCCCCAGCATCCGAACCAGCATTTGGCTCAGTAAGTGCGAAACAAGGCATTTCAACACCTGCTGCAAGACGAGGTAGATAGTACTCTTTCTGCTCTTCGGTTCCATAGTGCATCAATAGCTCAGCAGGGCCGAGTGAATTCGGTACCATCACCGTTGTTGCTAACGGACCACACCGGGAACCTACTTTGGCTACGATAGCACTATGAGCAGTGGCAGAAAATTCATGCCCTCCAAACTTCTTCGGAACAATGAGACCAAAGAAGCCTTCCTTTCTCAGGAACTCCCAAGCTTCTTCTTCAAAATCCTTTTTAACGAATACATCCCAGTCGTTCACCATCTCGCAAAGCGCTTCCACCTGGTTGTCTAAAAAATCTTGTTCGTCTTTTGTTAACTCAGGATACGCTTCATCCAATATTCTTTTGAAATTTGGCTTGCCAGAAAATAACTCTCCATCTACCCAAACGGTACCAGCATCGATAGCAGTTTGCTCGGTTTCAGAGATAGTAGGGAGAAAATTGAGAGCATCCATTAATTTCATTATTGGGCCACTCAGTAATGTCCTTCTTACGGGCTTTACGTTAAATAATACTACCAAAACAGAATAGGTAATATAAAGCCAGTTTGGAGCGTCCAATCCGGCTATTCCTATATAACCAGCTATAGCCCATAACCAAAGTGGAGCTCCTGAATAAGCAAAAATAACAGCTATCAAGATGGCTGACGTAACAGAAGCCCAAATGGGCACTTCATATAAAAATCCTAGAAAATCAGTTAATGCTTCCATGAAACTTAATTAAATAGTTGTGATTCGAATTAGGAATCCCTGTACTATATGCTCGATGGATTCCTCTAAGAATTTTTTGCGATCAATACGACTGTCCAAACGTTGATTCAGAATAACTGCAATTACACCATGCATTTGCGCCCATATAGAATATGCAGCAATAAGAGGCTCATCCAATTCCATGATATCCTCATCAATTCCCTTAAGAATTACTGACTCAAGAAGTGCATATACCTTTCTTATTTTTCTAAACTTCTCTTTGGGGTACCTAGCAATACTATTTGCTTGCACTGTAAAAATAATCTGATACTTCTCAGGATTAGATAATGCAAAATCGGCATAGCTTCTGATGATGGCTTCAAACTTATCGATGGTTGAGGTGTGTTGATCAGCACTTTCAATGATTGCCATGCTCAATTCATCTGCAGATTCTTCGATAAGTGTATGAATTAGATCGTCTTTATTCTCGAAATGGAGATATATACTGGTAGCAGTTACTCCCACTTCTTTAGCAATTTTGCGCATAGATAAAGAAGCATGCCCTTCTGTATAAACATAGTGCCTGCTTATTTCAAGTATTCGATCTCGTAAGGAAAGTTCTTTGTCGCTCATATCTTAGGTTAACAGTGTTAACTTGATCAAGTTAATCAGTTTCAGGAGAAAATCAATATTCAGTAATAAAGAATTAAAAGAAGAGAAAAGGAAATAAAACACATTGTTTTTTCTTCTTTTCCTTCAATTTCTCTTTTGTCGTTTTTACTTCTTTTTGAAGTATTAGATGTGTGAGCTTTTTTCGACTGTCATCCCTGACTTTGACCCGTATCTGTGGTGGCTAGTCTTTTGCTCACTTTCATTAAATCCCTCAAGGTCATGCTGAACTTGTTTCAGCATCTTAAGCCTTGCCACAAGATCCCGAATCAAGTCCGGGATGACTATTAAATCCTCAGTCCAGACTAAAAGAAAGAAAGCGGATCGTTCTTCCTCTTTTTATGTGCAAGCCTTCATAATAGGTCCTGATACTCAGCTCAGGATCATCAGGACACTCTTTGTAAACATCAGCCACATCCCGATGAAGAATCAGGTTCTGCTCCTCAATCACCTCTTTGGTGAATTCATAAAGCTCAGGACTGTCTGTTTTCAAATTAATAGTCGATCCTTTTTTGAGCAGAGGACGATAGAGTTCCAGAAACTTTGGCGAGGTTAGTTTCTTCCTGTCTTTTTTGAGTTGAGGATCCGGGAAAATAATCCAGATTTCAGAGACTTCTTTTTCAGCAAAGAACTGATCTAAGTGATCAATGAAAGCTCTAAAAAACCGGACATTCTCTAATCCCAAATCAAGAGCTTCTTGAGCACCTACCCACATCCGGTTTCCTTTTATATCAAAACCTACATAGTTCTTTTGGGGATGGAGCTGCCCCAGCCCAATCGAATATTCTCCCTTTCCACAGGCTAATTCTAACACGATGGGGTTGTCGTTCTTAAAGATATCCGAGTTCCAGCTTCCTTTAGGAAAAAGGTTTTTGCTGTTATAGTCATGCCAATCGAACGTATTATCGAACGTCCGGATTTCTTCCATCCTTTGTTCCTTAATCTTTGGCATAACAAAAAGAGTTAAGGCGATAACCGTTTGATTATCCAGTCACCTTTTTCTTTGGTATAGCTAATTCGGTCATGCAACCGACTCTGCCTCCCCTGCCAAAACTCAAAGTAACATGGAGAGATTAGATATCCTCCCCAATAATCAGGCATTGAGATCTCCTTACCCTCGTACGCCTTTTGGAGCTCTTCGAACTTTTGTTCCAGGGCATTTCGATCTGGTAATTCCATACTTTGACGCGAAGCCAGGGCTCCCAACTGGCTCATTCTTGGCCTGGATCTGAAATAAGCCTCGCTCTCTTCTTTAGAGATTTTGGAAACCTCCCCTTCAATACGCACCTGACGTTCCAGCTCTTTCCAAAAGAAACAGCAGGAAGTGTATGGATTGCTCGCCAACTCTCCTCCTTTGCTACTTTCATAGTTGGTGAAAAAGGTAAAACCGTTCTCATCAAATCCTTTTAGAAGCACAATCCGGTTATGCGGTCTGGTTAGGAAATCCAGCGTTGCTAAGGACATTGCATTGGGTTCCAGGATATCAGCCTTCACAGCCTGTTCAAACCATAGCTGAAATTGCTTAACGGGGCTGGAGTCTACTTCCTTCTCATCTAATTCAGATTGAGAATACTCTCTTCGTAAATCCTGGATATTTGCCATTTTTATATTCCGAAATAATCAGGTGCGTTGCCTGCTTTCCATTTAATATTACATCCAATGCTTGGAATTTGAGAAGAAACTGGTTCCTCACCTTCCATTAACGCCACAATTGCTCTTTCCAAATCTTCACCGGTTACTTCCTGTCCGTTTCCGGGTCGACTTGAATCAAATTGCCCGCGATATACCAGCTTTTGATCTCCATCAAACAAATAGAAATCAGGAGTACAAGCAGCTTCATATAGTTTAGCTACTTCCTGGTTTTCATCATAGAGATACGGAAATGGGTATCCTTCCTCCCGAACCACTTCCACCATCTTATCGGGAGCATCTGCCGGGTAGTTTTCTACATCGTTGGAGCTAATGGCCACAAAGCTAATTCCCTGCTGGATATATTTGTTCGCTATTGTCACCAATTGCTTGTTTATATGCTTTACAAAAGGACAGTGATTGCAAATAAAGCAAATTACTGTTCCTTTCGCCTTTTGAGCATAGTTGTTAAAGTTTAACGTCCCACCTGTCACAATGGGAAGAGTGAAATCCGGAGCCACCGTATTAAGCTCCAGCATTGTTGATTCAACTGCTGCCATGCCTTCTTATTTTTTATTCGATGATATCCTCTGATCACACAGGATACATGTCCTTGATGAATTTTTTGTGAAATGAAAATACGGCGAATGTGGAAGAGGGGAAAGGAGGATTATTAAGAACCTTGATGAATTCTTAAGCCTCTTTTTTTACTGAACGATAGGTGAGTTTACGCCATATGAATTCAAGCGGCCCCTGCTTGAATCGACTGAGCCATACACGTCCAAACACCCATTGCAGTCCCAAAATGCTGAATGCAAATAAAGGGATGGATATATATGGGGGACCTGGCGCATCAGTGCAAAGCCATAACCGAAGAATAGCAGAATCGCTATTATATTTTGAAATATGTAATTCGTTAATGCCATACGCCCAAGCAGTGCAAGATTCCTGAATGCGCCGCTTGCTTTACCCCTTGCCCATAAATAAAGGAAGAGCATGGCAATCCCCACAGCCATACTTGTAGAACCTATATTGTACACAAGCACCTGGATAAAGCCTATTCCGTTTAACGCAAAACTCCCTCCCAATCTGAGTTTCACTACCGCATATGCGAAGGAAAAAACCAGCCCAACTATACCTAACCAAATTGCACCTTTAGGAACTGATATGTCCTTATTACGAATTTTTGGCAACCAGTGGCGAGCAAGCAAAATGCCAATCAGGAATAATCCCAATACATGAAAATAACGACCTGTCATCAAATAGCTCATCGCCCGGGGGATAGCATAGAGAACATTCACAACGAACACTTCTAACGCTGAATCAGATGTTCGCATCTCATAAAGAGACAAATGTGAAAATCCCCATTCTCCTTTCAAACCCATGGAATAACCCCTCATGGATCCCCAGAACGAAGAATCCTGAGTAACATACAGCAAACCATAAATGAGTATCGGAATTACCAGCAGTACCCCGACCCATCGAATTAGAGCCCTGTTCGATAGATTCATAAATAATGGCAATAACATACCTAGTAGGCTATAGAGGGTAAGAATGTCTCCGTTCCAAACCAGATACATATGTAATAACCCGAAACAGCACAGCACAATCATACGCCTAAACCAAAAGGCAATAAAGTTATCGCCCGTATTACGGAAACGCTCTAACTGAAGGGCAAAGCCGACCCCAAAAAGAATAGAAAAGATTCCGTAGAATTTACCTTCGACAAACCAGTCGATAAAAAACAGCATGCCCAGATCTAGGTTCGGCAACGCTTTAATTTCTTCCGGAGCCATTGTGTTGTATCCGACGAAGCTGTAGAGGTTTGCGAATAATATCCCAAACAGAGCAAATCCTCGTAATGCGTCAATTACCTCTAGTCGTTCCGACCCAATAGTTGGTTTCATATTATCGGACAATTATTCCTCGTCCTCCTCTGGAAAGAAATGCTCCTCATACCAATCGAGCACCGTTTCCCAGTGGTGATAATAATCTTCAACACGCCCGGCACGACCAGCCCCATGACCACCATAACGATAATGTACCCATTTCACTTTCTTATCCAGGCGACGAAGTGCATAGTACATTTCACGCTGATTGGTTTCAGGCACGTTCCAGTCGCCTTCACCGGTTAGCATTAGTAATGGAGTTTTGATTCGGTCGGCATACATCACTGCTGAATGTGCAATGTATTTGTCTTCCGCTTCCCATAGAGATTGCCCTATGCGATCCTGTCCAACTTCTGCGGCGTTGTAATTTCGTGTCGTGATTTTAGGAGAATCACCAAGGAATGATATAATGTTAACCTTACCAGAAGTATTTATGGCAGCAGCAAATCGATCTGTTTGGGTAATTAAGAGATTGGCTGCATACCCACCATAAGAAATCCCCTGAACGCCTAGCTTATTTGGGTCCACTAATCCCCGGTCTACCAGTTTATTGATGGCTGGCATTACCCCTTTCATCCAGGCTTCGCCCGGATACCCACGCTCTAAATCCACGGATGGACGAAGTACAAAGTAATTTTGGGCCGTAAGGATATTGATAAAGGTATTAAATCCATTATTGAAAAAGGTCTCATACACATAAGCTACCAGTGGATATCGTTTACCTTCCTCATAATCTACTGGATAATAAAGCACCCCATACAGTGTATCTCCATCAATATCGGTGTATTGGATGAGCTCGGAAGTTGCCAGTTGCTTATTGGCCGCCCAATCATGTATCTGAGTAAGCTGACGTACATTTTGCATTTGAGCATCTGCAACAAATAATTCATTAGGATGAGCTCCATCACTCTGCTCGAAAAAAATTACATCTGACTCTTCAGGAAAAACCCAGCCTGAATATACATCTCCGTCGATGCGAAGATCTTCCATGCTTTGAGTTTCGAGGTTGTACCGTGTAATTCCACGCTCCCATTTATCACGAGCTGAATAACCCAAGTACAGGTACGCCCCATCCTGCGACCAATGAGCTATCCATCTTCTTGGTGCTTTATTGGGATTTTTAGGGAAGGTATAAACCATTTCAACCGAGCCGCTATCCAATCCACTTAAGTGATACCCTTTTTCCGACTGCAATAGAATCTTCTGATCCTGTGGATGCCATCTAAGCACAGAAAACTCGAGTTCAGTTGTATCTTCATCTGCAATGAATTCATACGCTCCAGCAGTGATTTCTCTGGGAGAAGAGGTTTCTGCTTGTTGAATAAAAATTTTGCCGTCTTCCTCATAAGCGTAGGCACTTCCGGCATTATTCCAATCCCAGTTAGGATAATCAGTCGTGCGTTCTAGCAAGGTATCAACCGACATATCCTCCAGGTTCAGTTTATAGAATTCATACTCCGAATCATCACCACGGCCGTACACTGTTTTCAATACAAAGGTTCTGCTATAGACCAGGTGCTTTGCGTTTTCTTCCAATACCAAATCATCGATCAGGCCTTCATCGGTAAGAATGGTCACATTTCGATTTGAAAGGTTAATAGATGCCACATGATTTTTTCTTTCCTGACTCCACACTCGTGCCCAGGCAAGAGTTGTGCTGTCTGATGTTTGAACTGTGATGGGGCCTTCTGCTAATTCCTTATACATAGAATCCGCTTTGGCTCTCCAGTTCTCAGCACGCAAGCCAACAATAATGGCTGAATCATCCGGATGCCAATACAGGAAATAGTCGGAGAGTTCGAGATCCGTTTTTGGTTTTATCTGGCGATGTCGGTTACGATTTACCTCATATACGAACAACTGGTAGCGCTGATCAACCAATTTGAGATAAGCCAATTTGGAATCGTCATTGGAAAAGAAAAAACCACTTACCTGAGAACCCGGAGGAAGCAATTCCTCTTGCTCTCCACTTTCGGTATCGATGAGTAAATATTCAGCCGTGTTCTTTTGAACATAGGTTGGATCTGCGAAACGGTCGTGATTAACCCCCAACCGATCGCCTCGGCCAGCTACACGAACAACCACAAATTTCCCGTCTTTAGTAACAGCTGAAACAGAAATATTCTGTGCTTTCAACCCATCGGCTATTTCAAATTTCGTTTTTTCCTGAGCCTGAACAGCAGATAAAGAAATGAATAGAATAGCTGCTGTGATCAGGGTTAGTGTCTTCCCCATTTCATGAATCCCGTTAGTTAGAATGAGTCACTAAAGAACAGGGATTTCCTGTTTGATGCAAGGGTTGTTTTTGTAACCCTAAAGCCGATCGTATTACTCTTTATTCCCAAAAGACCGTTGTACTTCTAGCTTCATTTTTACACCTTAACTTATTATTTGTATTAATATAACGTACCCTTATTAGGAATCAATGAATCCATTAACCGAAAAAGAAATTGATCAACTCGGGAAACGAGCTAAAATATTGAGTACGATCTCTTTTTTAGCCCTTGTCTACTATTTCGCTGGGGGTTCGTTTGAATCGGAATTCAAGTTTTTAGGTGGAGGAATTACCTTTTCTAATCCAGACCGGTTGGAGTTTTTTGCGCTGGCCTTCTATCTCATCATTTACTACAGATACTACATCCTCCTATCAGGAAGGCTAAAAGAGATTTATATACACCAAAGACAAGCGGTTTATGCACATATTTCAATTAAAAAGTATGTGCAGAAAATTGTTTATAATTATTTAGTTACACTCGAAAGTGTCCCTGAACACAGGATAAAGAACTATAGAATAGAGAAAACAACTATTCCTGAACATTGGACAGAAGTGCTCTTTTCTGAAGAAGGTTTTCGTGTCGGGGTAGATGGATATAATGACAACTACATAGGTTTACCAGGTTATGGGTTTCGATCATATGAATTATTTAAGATTCGATTGAAAATGCTATATAGATATCTTGTAGGCATGAATGAATCTCACATTTATTTCTATCCTACATTGATCTTTGCCGTTACGTTTTTCATACTCATTAAAGATTGGATATTTAACCTATTTGCCTGACTATGTGCGGACGTTACACCCTGACTTTTGAAGAAGTAAAAGAGCCTATTAAGGCTGAATAAATTTATGTCATTAAGAATAGATTTTACAGAATATGATTCCGAATATGGAGCTCTTTTTTATGGTTCAGAGCCATTAGCTGAGGTTCATTTTGATAAGAAAACTGAGCTACTACATATTGAGCTTCTTAAAGAATATCCATTAAACCACCCATTTGACCTAATTAAAATTTCCGATATATCAGAAATTTCTCCTGAATTTAACTTTTACACTTTTTTTGCTGACCCTGAATTGGGGTTTTATAATGAAGGTATTGACTTAGAATTTACTAAACATTTAGGTATAGACTTAGAATTTACTGAACGTGTAGGCTTTAATGAGATTTATTCGGTAACAACAGATTGTGTTATTCCAAGTTCTGACCTTGAAAACCCTTCAAATGCAATCTATTTATATTTTTTTCTTCATTTTTTAGATACTGTTAGAAGAATTTCACCGCACGTAGAATTTGAATACCGAACTATATCTTCTATTCAAAAATTATTTAAGTCACTAAGGAAGACACTCCATTATGAAGCTGCCTACCGAATTCCGCTTAAAACGACTTTTCCATCTTATAAAACAATAGAATCGGTTTTTGATATTATACATTCTTCAATTCGCTTGGCACATGCTTTTGCAATTGAACAAGTACAGTCGATGATCAATGATTACTCTTCACCAGAAACCTTTTCAAGAAGTATAGAATTTGAGCCAGAACACTTCGATTTCGGAGCCGAAGTACTTCGCTATTTTGGTACATACTTACGAGAAAAATACCCTGATGAAAAACCTCGGGTCCGTATTGAACAACAAGAACGTATCGTAAAATTATTCGTTAATACAGAAAGCGGGGAAGAAGAAGTCGTTGAAAAAGCTTTCAATGAGTATGGCTTGATGATGTCCGGTGCTGTTAAACCAGACCAATACTTTAATGATCCTATCTTAATTGCCAAATATGAAAATAAAATTGACCTTTTGAATCATGAGCTAGTTTCCATGCAACGAATCATAAAACTTCAGGAAAACAATCTTGAAAAATTTATGAAGCTTTTAGAAAAAAGTGTTTCCTCATCTACAAATGTTAATTTTTCATTAAGTAATTCGGCTTATATCAACCAGATGATTTCAATGGAGCAGGATATTACTGCGATCACCGACTTACTTGAGCAAATAGCCACTTCATTAAAAGAAGAAACTCTTGTTCATACGGAGCTTCAATCACTAATTCGAGACCTTGAGCAATTAAAAAATGAAACGGATCCCGAAGCCATTAAAAAATCATCAGGCATGAAAAAGCTCTGGGGTTTTGTCGATAAGTTTAATGATGGTCACACTTTTGCAGAGAATGTGTTCAAAACAGGGAAGAAAGGCCAGGAATTAGTGGTCAAACTAGCTCCTCAAATACTCGAACTTTTAGAGAAACTGCCCGGTTGATAGGTTTTCATAGAGCCTACTAACCTTTATCTCATCTGTGCTGATAAATAAGCACGTAGTTTCAAATTACTCTTTTATAGAATTTAAGCTTAAAGAGTGAATAATTCATTTTAGTGATTTATACTCCTAAATAATCTATAACAGAGAAGTATGAATATTAAATAAAGGGGACCTCATGAAAAAATTCACGCTTAAGAAGAAGGATAAAAAAGAGTATAGAGGGCCAATTCCTCCAGTAGCAGAAATGAATGAGGAAACCTGGGAGCTTTTGAAACGAAGATTATGGGAAGATTTTGCGAATAAGCTTTTTAGAATTGTCGGTGTAGCGCTTACACTATTTACAGTCATTAGTATCCTTGGATTCAATTTCTATATAGAGAATCTAGTTGAGAATAAAGTTGAACCACAAGTTCAAACAGCAATTGATACTTTTGATACTTTGAATACTTCTTTGAGTCAAAAGTCTTTAGAAACCTATCTTATTTCTAACTTATTGCTTTCTACACAGGAAGATTTTGATGACATAAGTGATCTTCATGTAAAAGCCATTGATGCATACATGTTATCTGAGTTCAATTATTTAGATATAAGGTCACTTAAAGAGGATGCATATATTAATAATGGTATATTTTCTAGTGAAGAAGAACGACAAAAATATATTTCCCTCCTCTATTTAAGTAGTCCTCAAAATTGTCGTTTACCAATTTCGAATAGGACAATACGCATGATTATTAGTATTACTTTTCCTGATAGTGTGAATTATAAATACTCAACTGGAACTCTATCGGAAAATGAATGGCGTTTATTTAATTCAAACAATAGTGATGCAACCCATTTGAGATATAGTTTTTACCGATGTGCCTATTTGTCGTCTCTTGACTATGTACAGAGCAGCCTTTATTTAAACTTATTCCGAGAACTAGACGATCCTTCACTGGAAAAACAGATTCATAGTTTCTATGAAAAGAATGTGGCAAATATTTTTGAGGAACAAATTCGGGAAACTTTGTATGACTCAACAGCTCTCCAAAAATATCAATACCAAATCGTTCCTTTTGGAAGACGACGTAACTTAGAAGGTTTAGAATACCTTGAAGCATTTCGAAAAAAAGACTAACTACTTCTTGCAAGCAACAGCTCTTCATCCACTTCATTTAAAAACCTCCAGCCTGAAGAGTCCAGGATATAGACCAGGTTGAAAAATCGACGTTCTTAAGTACCATACTTTTTTGATATTCATTTAAACCTTTCCTTCGAGCACAAAAAAAGGGTCTTCAACAACTGTCAAAGACCCTTCATTCTGAGCGAGAAACGAGACTCGAACTCGCGACCCCAACCTTGGCAAGGTTGTGCTCTACCAACTGAGCTATTCTCGCATTTCAATAAAAATGCCCTGTTTCCAGAGCGGCATCAAATATAAGACCTTATGGCGATTTATATCAATAGTTATTTTTGGAATTAAGAATATTTGAATTACGAAATAAGGAGTAATTTTTTGGTCAAAATTATTCCTTATTCATGTATTCTCCGGGGGTTTCTGAAAAGGAGATCAACCTTAACTTAATAAAACTACTTTATATGAAAGCGATAAAGTTTATGAATGGCTTAGGGCATGAACAGATATTAAATCTTAGTATTATTACCTCTATCGAAAAGCCTTCTGCTCAATCTAACTTAGTTCTCCATATTGGCAAAGAACATCTCCATGTTATACTGAAGGACAATACAGCCAGAAACGAACTTTTTGATAGAATTTGTAAGCTTCTCGAAGTTGATTAGTCAAAAATATCCAGATGACCAGCTAGTTCTTCATAACACTTTTCTGCATGACTAAAAGGAAAAGCGTGACCAACAATATCAAAAGAGTGGTAATAATTTAGCCTCCCAAAAAGACTCTTCATTTGCTCTACCTGGCTAAAAATGCTTATGTCGTCATATTGAGTTTCGTATAAAATCACTTTCGCATTCGCCTTAATGGGCACATTGCTTACCAGGTTATGATAATAGGCTTCAAGGTCGTTTTTAAGTAGTTCCTTGTCGCGTATGTCATAATCATCCATAGTTATCATTTTCTCGCCAGACTTAAACATCGCCTTCCAGAACAAATCAAGTGTATGATAAGGTTTATGATCAATGTCTTCCTGTAACTGCTGAACCACGTGATCTACCGTTCTACTCTTGCTCATTATTTCTTTCAGGTTATTGAAGGTGGAAAACAAAACAATGAGATGCGCATTCTTCCAATCAGCTTTCGAAACCCAATGCATTCCAAAACCCTGAACAAACAAGACGCGAACTGCCTCTTTATGTTTAAAATGTTGCTTGACGGGCTCGTTGAAATATCCCCGGTCATTTTTTTTGAATTCCACATGATCTTTAAAGAGTCCATCCCATTTATCCCAAAACTGAGCATTCATCCCCCACCCGTGATAGGTAATTACTTCAATAGTTCGTTTCATATTTTTTAACTATGTTCATTCGATTATTAACATAATAGAATCATTAGGGTTATGGGACAACAACAAATTATTATTTTGCTTTTGGTATTCATCATCGCTGTACTTGGCGTATTTCTTGGGATTCAATTAGTTGGAGAAACTAATCTTGAATTTACAGAGGGTGAATACACACAAATAATGTTGGAAAGCGGCGAGCTTTTTCAGGCCACTTACGAAAAACCGGAGTTATTTGGAGGGGCAAGCCATAATTGGAAAAAAGCAAACTTCAGTAATGTTCCCTGTACATATGGAGATATATCAGATCCACAAAACCGAAGTTGTCGCCAAGAAGACGGTAATTTTGTGATCTTCTTAACCTATCATGGAGATCATATGGCATTGAATGGTGTCGCTCATATTGGAGGGAAAGACAAAAATCACCTTTATACCCGACAATTATTGGTATATGCCGACAGTATCGTCTTTTCTACTGATTGGATTGGCCCTAGCTAGAGGATTAGCTACAGCGAAATCTCTTTGACAGAGTTAAGTAGCTTACCCAAAAACTTCTTGCCATAAACCCTGTCCACATGGTTCATATCGGCAATAACTACTAATAGTTCTTTGCTTCTGGAAAACGCTACATTAAGCAAACGAGGCACACTTAAGCCATTTTTAGTTTCATCAAAAGGGCGAACTGAATAGTGTCTTAGCTGACCATATTGAGCTTCTCCGCTCATTACGGTATCAAAGAGAATGACTTTCTTTTCCCTTCCCTGGAAGGTGTGAATAGTTCCCACTTCAATTCCCCGGAATCCTTTTTCCCTGAGATAACTTCGCACCTGGTAGGTGCTGCTTCGGAAAGGAACAATGATTCCTATTTCTTCCGGCTTATACTTTGAATTCAGTTTTTTGAGACTCTCTTCAATCAGGCGTTCATGCACCTGGTTTATAGGTTTAAATCCTCGTTCGGATTTCTCCTGTTCGATAGAAGGGCCATATTTGGAAGAGTCAACAAGAGCCACAGATGATGTTCCATTTAACACTTTTTGCTGTTCCGTCCCTGTTTCGAGCCTACCCTCATAAAAGACGGTACTGATCACCTGGGCTAAATCGGACTTTAATCGATACTGAGTATCAAAAAAGCAGGTGAAGTCCGGATATTCATCATGCCATTGGAATAACTGTTCGGTGGTTTCTGCTCCGGAAACGAAGGAGAATACATCCTGCTCCAAAAACTCCCTGGCCTCTGCATCCGAAGTAATCGCTATAGGAGGAAGCTGCATGGGGTCTCCGGCAACTACTAAATGGTGTTTGCTCTTTGCTGCCATAAGCAAGAGATATGGTATCCCTGCCATCGACGCTTCATCTACCACCACCGCATCATAACTGATGTTATAAAACAGTTCTGAAGTACACACTTTGGCCATCGTGGTGGCAACAAGTTTTCTTTTCTTGAGTTCATAACGCTCATTTAAGTTTATGAGCCGATCGATTTCATCTTCCACATGATCTATTCCTCCCAAGCGATCGATCTTTTCTCCCTGCAGCTGGCATTGCATATCCAGGGCCTGAGGAACATCCTCTCCATTAACCATCAACTCGTCCACTTGTTCTTGAAGCGCTTTGTATTGATCTAATAGCTGGGATAATTGAACAGCTTCTTCCTTTCTGGAATCTAGTTTTGCTTTCACCTGGTTTTCGAACAGCACTTCCTCCAGCCGTTCGTCATCGAGCCAGGCTTCTCCAAATCGGCACGACTCACTTTCATTAAACTCCGGGTAAATCTCATTCAGAGCATCCAGAATGCTTAACAGCCCTACGTCTACCGCTCGATTGGTATTAGATACAAATAATACCCGCTTTCCCTGTTTCAACAAGTTGGCAACCGAGAATCCAAGCGTAGCAGTTTTGCCTGTTCCGGGAGGACCCCAAACAAAAACGATATTGTTCTTAAGTGACTTTGCAATGGCATCACGCTGGGAGGCATTCCTGAGATCATCATAGTTGATCTCTCCTTCAAAAGTTGCTGATTCGTAATGCTCGTTGGGTTCCAGCAGTGCTTTTAACTGCGGAATTTGATCTACTTTTTCATCGAGAGTATGTAAATGTCCCTCCATCTTCCTGAGCACAAAATCGTTTTCCCACTCCAGGTACACTTCATCGATGAAGGCTCCTTCATCCTTTTCGAATTCCAGCCATACTTTGCCATCCTTGAAATCGATGACTTCTACATTCTTCCTGGGATCTAAACCAATTTGTGCGGTTACTTCTTCGGCAAATTTTAATCCCTGAGTGTTTGTTTCGAAGACGTATACATGATGCCCAGACTTTTTCTCTTTTTCACCTTTCGTCAGTACTTCGGATGAGGGG
Organism: Balneola sp.; assembly: GCA_003712055.1. Classification (NCBI taxonomy): domain Bacteria; kingdom Pseudomonadati; phylum Balneolota; class Balneolia; order Balneolales; family Balneolaceae; genus Balneola; species Balneola sp. The sequence goes on along the minus strand of RHLJ01000007.1, from coordinate 72,939 downwards.
GTTTCCCGCACTGCTTCAATCTCTTTTCCTATCGCATATAAAGCCTTTTGGATGATTTTGTTTATAGACAAATGAACCGTAGTATTTTTTTGAATTATTTCGAGAAAGGTACTTAGATTTTCTATTCGTTATTTTGGCTGATTGTAAACTTTGAACATTTGGCAGTTATTTAATTCTTATATCTAATGTCTCTCTTACTCATTTCAAAAGGTCGTGATATGAATCCGTGGAAAGAAGCCCTCCTGGAAGTGGATTCTAACCTGGATATTGATGTGTGGCCTAGGGTTGAAAACAAACAACGAGTCACTTTTGCTTTAAGTTGGAGACATCCTGAAAAAGTATTAGATGGATATCCAAATCTTACGGTGGTTTCTTCATTAGGCGCGGGAGTAGATCATATTCTCAAGGATGAGAGTATCCCCAAGGCTGTTAAAATAGCCCGGGTTGTTATCCCTTCTTTAAAAGAACAAATGGCTGAATATGTATTGAATGCCGTTCAAAATTACAGGCTTCATACCTCAAGATATGTAGATCAAAAAAGAGAAGGCTTTTGGAGTACTCATGAACCCGTTCCCAAAGATCAATGTACAGTAGGCATCCTGGGATTAGGAGAAATGGGCATTGAAGTTGCGAAATCGTTAATGGCTAATGGTTTTTCAGTTAATGGATGGTCATCAACAAAAAAAGAGGTTGATGGAGTACACTGCTTTTCTGGTGATGAGTTGAATGAGTTTTTAGCTGCCACTAATGTTTTGGTTTGCCTACTTCCTCTTACTGAGCAAACAAAAGGCATTCTGGATTTGGATGTGTTCAAAAAACTCAAGTCTCCGTCTTTCATCATTAATGTTGCGAGGGGTGCGCATCTTATTGAGGAGGATTTAATCTATGCGCTGGATATAGGCGTACTTGAAGCCGCTTGTTTGGATGTGTTTGAAGAAGAACCACTTCCTGAAAACCATATTTTCTGGAATCGACCAAAGATTATGATCACCCCCCATGTGGCATCATTGACTAATCCTAAAGAAGCCGCTGAACTTATAGTAGAAAATTATAAGCGATCACTTTCGGGAATGCCTCTTTTGTATGAGGTGGATAGAACAAAGGGGTATTAAAACTAATTTCAGATAAGACACACTCTATATTTCTATGAAGCGTCATTCCGCAGCGAAAGCCGGAATCTAGATTCCCGCCTACGCGGGAATGACTTTAAAACCATGAGATTTCTTCTAAAGTCTCAGACTTATACGGTTTTAGCTATCTAGGAAAAAAGCTTCACCAGTAAGTAACCCAGCCAAACAAAAAGTAACCCTATCAAAACCTGCCCGGCTACATTAAGAAGCGCGAATGAAAAAGCCCCTTCTTTACCAAGTAGAAAGGAATCATTTATAAAGGTTGAAAAGGTGGTAAAGCCGCCCAGTAATCCAGTGAATACAAATAATCTAAGCTCTGTGTTTATCCATGCCTTTGCTTCAAAAATTCCAGCTAACAAGCCAATGAGCAAACACCCTAGAATATTGGTGAGGAAGATTCCGAACGGAAAGGAAGAATTCTCAAAGTACTCATCCACAGAAATAGAAAGCAGAAATCGGGAAACAGCCCCGATAAAACCTCCTGCCCCTATCGCCAAAAAAGTCCAGAGAGAAAACTGCAAAGAACTATACTTTTACTGAATGAACCCAACCGTATCGGTCTGCAATATCTCCATATTGGATTCCAGTGATTTCATCAAAGAGTCGTTTTGCAACATCCCCAATCTGTCCATTTCCAATATTGATGGTTGTTCCATCATGGTGAATCAAGCCTACAGGTGAGATAACGGCAGCTGTTCCCGAACCAAATACTTCTTTCAAGCTTCCATTTTGAGATGCTTCGAATACTTCATCGATAGAAATCCTTCGTTCTTCAACTCTGTAACCCCACTCTTTGGCAAGCTCAGTAACAGAATGACGAGTTACACCTGCTAATACAGAACCAGTAAGTTCAGGAGTAACCAGGGTATCGTTGATTAGGAAATGAATGTTCATCGTACCTACTTCTTCGATGTACTTATTTTCGATAGCATCTAACCAAAGTACCTGGGTATATCCTTCTTCCTGTGCTTTTTTAGCAGGAAGAAAGCTCGCTGCATAATTACCTGCCGTTTTTGCCTCTCCTGTGCCTCCCTTAACCGCTCTTACATAGCCATCAGGAGTAGTTAATGATACAGGGTTAAATCCTTCTGGGTAGTACGCTCCCACTGGAGAAGTAACGATGTAGTAATTATAAATATCAGAAACTCTTGCAGCCAGGTAATTGTCACTAGCGAAAATAACCGGGCGGAGATATAGAGCCGTACCGTGATCCTTAGGAACCCATGCTTTGTCCAGTCTCAGCAATTCTTCAAGAGCAGCAATAAAGGTCTCATAGTCCGTCTCAGGAATGCACATTCTTCGGCAGGAATTATTGAAGCGGGCAAAATGAACATCTGGTCGGAAAATATTGATAGTCTCTTCATCTACATAAAAAGCCTTCATTCCTTCAAATACAGCCTGACCATAATGCAGTGCATTTAATGCAGGGGTAGTCTCGATAGTCTGAAAGGGTTTAATAGAAGCCTCTCCCCATGTTCCGTTTTCAAAGACCATTTCAAACATATGGTCGCTGAATAGTCTTCCAAACTGAAGGTTATTAAAATCTACTTCTCCTATTCTGCTAGAGATAGCTCGTTCTACTTTCAATGCCGTTGATGTCATTAAATCTTCCATGGTTCTCTTTCTGTAATGTTTACTAGATGGGCGACGAAAGGTACTAAATTTTATGCTGCCTTTCACTACCCGGTACTCTGCATAGCAGCCGCTATGCCGTTTATGTTGAGGAATATCAACTCTGTTAATTCCTCTTTTTCCTCTTCTGTTGAAACCTTATCCCATCTCTTCAGCAGTTCACTCTGAATGATGTTTAATGGGTATGTAAAGGGGTTTCTGAATAAAATGGACCGTTGTATTACCGGATTATGCTCTAATACCTCTTTTGTTCCGGCAATAGTGGTTATTCCTTTTATCGTCTTATCTAAATCAGTAGTGATTTTCTCGTGAAAATTCAAATTTCCCGGTTCATTATAGATCGTAGATGTGGCTATATGCGTCCGTGCTATTTCACGTTGAGAGTTGTTCAATATTGTGAAAAAGAATCGCCATTCTTTCTGCCAGCGTGAAATAATCTCCTGTGCATCATCATACTTCTCGAAAATGGTAGTAAGTGCTTTTCCAATTCCATACCAGCCAGGGACATTATATCGAACCTGTGTCCATGCGAATACCCAGGGAATGGCTCTTAATCCATCAAAAGTAAGTTTACCTCCTTTTCCTCTCGAAACGGGGCGCGAAGCAATCGGAAGCTTACCAATATGTTCGATAGGAGTTATTCCATAATACCAATCCCAAAAATCCTCATCATCAATCAACCCTCGATAGGCCTCCATCGAAGTTTGAGCCAGTTCCTGCATCATATCCCACTCATAATCGGAATCACTAAGATACCCCGGTTTGTCTTTTTGAGTCATAGTCACTCTTACCATCGCATTCACAAGCTGCTCCAGGTGACGGTGAGCTATAGTGTGAAGTGAGTATCTAAACGAGATTACTTCTCCTTGTTCTGTAAATCGAATGCGTCCATTATTGCTAACCGGAGGCATGGCTACAATCGCTTTATTGGATTGCCCTCCACCCCTTCCAACAGTACCACCTGTTCCATGGAATAACCTAAAATCAATACCATATTTACGGCAGGTCATCCCCAAATCATATTGAGCTTTGTTCAGTGCCCAGTTAGCAGTTAAATATCCACCATCTTTGTTACTATCGGAGTATCCAAGCATAATTTCCTGGAAATTGCCACGAGCTTCAATTTGCTTGCTGAATAATGGATGCTCAAACATTTGTGCCATTTGCCCGGAACACGCTCCTAAATCCTCAACTGTCTCAAAAAGAGGTACTACATCCAAATGAGTTTCTACCTGCCCGTCGATATAACTCCATAATCCAAGCTCTTTGGCAATCAACAATACTTCAAGCATATCGCTGACTCCATGAGTCATACTGATGATATAACTACCAAAACTATTCTTATCCAGAGCAAGCATATCCCGGATTTCTTCAAATACCGTCATTACCCTGTTCGCCACTTCTGAGCGCTGTGTTTTGAATGGACTAAGTGGTCGGGGGTTTTGCAGCTCTTTTTCTAATACTTCAATTTTCTGTTCTTCACTAAGTGATGAATATGCATCTACAACCTGCCCCTTTTTCAGTAACTCCTCTACTGTTTCTTCATGCAGTCGGCTATGCTGACGGATATCCAGCGAGGTTAGATGAAAACCAAAGGTTTTGGCGCAGATCACCAGGTCCTGAAGCCTACCCTGCTCACTGAGGGCAGCCAAATCGTTTTCGATCAAACTGTCTCGGATCAAATCCAGGTCATTGATGAAATCTTCCGAAGTATACTTTGCAGCTACTTTTAGTACTTCTTCCTTTTCGAGGTTGATAGCATCCAGTTGTTCCTGGATATATTGCATCATATGAGTGATCTTCCGACGATATGGCTCCCTTTGATACCTTCGCTCATACAATTCACTCAACGGATTTGCGGTTTCTTCATCCCTAAGTGAAGCTCTCAAAGCATCCGAAATATCTGTCTCTTTATAGGAAATACTTAAATACCTACGTAGGTGATCCAGTTTCTTCAGGTACACACCCAAAACTGTTTTCCGCTGTTCCATCACCGTTTTCCAGGTCACTGATGAAGTTACATTTGGATTCCCATCCCTATCACTACCTATCCAGGATCGATATTTAAGAACGATCGGAATCTCTCCGGCCTCACCATAATAGGTTTCCAGTGCATTTCGAATATCCCGGTATAAGCTTGGCACCACGTCCCAAATGGTATGAGTAAAGAAAAAAAGTCCATTTTCCACCTCATCCTCTACCGACATACGTTCTGCCCGTACTTCATCTGTCATAAGTAGAAGCTTCATCTGGTTTAGGATTTCTTTTTTCAGATACTTCTTCTCGTCTTCTGTGTGGGATTTGCTACCAACTTCAGCTATCATTTTACTGATCTCATGCTGCTTGGAGAGCACACTTCGCCTTCGAGCTTCTGTTGGATGAGCGGTAATTGTAGGCTGGATGTCCATAGTTTCAAACACCTGGATAGCTTCTTCTAGCGAGTATCCAGCCTCCTTCATATTGTAGACCGCTTCAAGAATACTTTCATTTCTGGGCTTTTCGGGTGTCTCTTCACGCTCTCTTTTCCTGTTAATCCGGCTGATTTCATGCTGTTCAAGAGAATTTACCAGGTGGAAAAAAGTAGTATAGATGCGCAGAAATTCTTTAATGGTGTCAGCTGGCATACCAGCAATCTGATCCTGAAGCTGAGCTAATACTTCCTCCTTATTCTCATCTAATGCTTCTCTGCTTTTGAGGGGAAATTCGGCAAGCAATTCAACAAATGACTCTCCGGAACGCTCTTTGCAGAGTACTTCGAGGATTTCCGTTAACGTACAGATTTGATCTGCTAAGTGTTCGCTGATCTTGCTTTCTTGAGCGAGCTGATGTATGGTAGATTTCCAGGGCATGGGCTACTTCGAGGTCTTAATAAGTCTTTTTTATTGAGTGAGTGTAGGGAATGTAATTAATAATTCCCCCTTTTTTATTAACTGAATAAGAAGTTTCTTTTATCGTCATTCCCAGCTTAAATAATTCTGTAATGCAAGAAAAAATCCGTTGTGATTGGGCGAAAAGTCAATCTGAAGAGTACATTAAATACCACGATGAAGAGTGGGGAGTACCGGTTCATGATGACAGGGTCCATTTTGAGTTTCTTATTTTGGAGGGTGCTCAGGCTGGATTAAACTGGGCTACAATTCTCAAAAAAAGAGAAGGGTATCGAACTGCTTTTTCAGATTTTGATCCCGCGGTGGTAGCAAGCTATGATGAGAATAAAATCCAGGAACTACTCCAGTTTGAAGGAATTGTCAGGAATAAATTAAAAGTTAGAGGGGCCGTTACCAATGCCCAGAATTTCCTGAAGGTCCAAAAAGAATTCGGGAGCTTTGATGCTTATATCTGGCGGTTTGTGGATGGGAAACCAATAGTAGGTGGCTGGAAAACCATGAGTGAGGTACCGGTAACCACTCCAGAATCAGACGCATTAAGCAAGGATCTGAAGAAACGAGGATTTAAGTTCGTAGGAAGCACCATTATGTATGCCTATATGCAGGCTTGTGGGCTGGTGAATGATCATACGATCGACTGTTTTAGGTTTGATGAGGTTTGACCTTAACAAACAACGAGTTAATCTGAGGTTTCGCTACATCACTAAAACATCTCTACATATTAAACTTCCCAAACATTAGATCTTAATTTGCAATTAAAAATATTTTTATATGTATTTATGAGCAGGTAAATTTTTAATATTTACTTAATTGTAAGATTAGTATGACTATTTCATGGGTTGAGATTTTTTTTGGGGCATTACTTACAGCAATTGTACTAGCCTTTATCTTTAGTGGGAGATTTCGTCAGGATGTAATTGGAGGAAATGGAACAGCTAAGATTTTTGGAATACTAACAATAGAAGGTGTAACAATTGTAATCCTTTGTTTAATTTTCGTAGGTGCAATTATTTGGCTTAGGTCTCATACAGATGAAAGCTACAAAGCAGAAATAGACGGGTTCATTGAAGAGTTACATGCTGAATTAAAAGGAGAGAATCTTCGAATAGTTAAAAATAATATTGATGTTCTAATAACGGAGAATCAGAAAATTAAACAGCACCTAAGTCAAATCAATGCGATAGAAAAAATTTCTATTGAAGAATATATCGAGGTCTATTTTAATCTTAACGTTACATTTATCGATAGTACTGTAACCCCTCCAGAAAATAGGACTGTAAGAACTCTTAATCATAATAATGACTGGGCCTTCTCGCGTCATGCAGATAGATTTAGAGAGTTGTATTCAAAACTCCCATTTGAAATAAAGCCTCATGCTGACATTGGACAACCAAGCACAAAAATATACTCCAACGATATGGATTCCTCTGCTACATTTGGTCTGGTTTCTGGCTGGATTGAACCCCTGCCGTTCAATGAAAAAAAAACTGATTTTATCTATTTCATTCGCCTTAGATCAGCAAGATTCAACTATACCAACAGAGAGGGTAAAAATCACGCAAATTACCAAATCATAAAGATAAGAAATGAGTTACCTGAATTAAGGCCTTAATTCCAGTTTAATATAACTATACCAATTGATCTTGGACTTCATATATTTATTCGAACTTAGCCTAGATTGCAGAAACATTATTCCTTTTTCAGAAAATTGATAATAAACTGCTAAAACCGATGAGTATAGCTTAGTTTCACAATCCCGGCTTGGGTAGCTGTTTCTAACTGACCTAGCACGTTCTCTTCCCAGTTGTGATTGTAGACCAGAAACAGGTTCGATCCGGGAGTAATAATCCAGCGTAGCCTGTTGTTTAAACCCACTCCTCCGCTCACATTATCATATTGCAGATTGGTTGTGAAAAATAGCTCGGTTGTTAAATCCCAAACTCCTTCAAGCAATAGGATATCGGCATTAAAATCACCCTCCGGTAATCGAATCATTCTTCGGGTATAACTTGGGGATAGTTCTATTCCGGGAATGGGTCGAAAGTTTAGCTCGGCTTCTACTTCCGTCTCGGTACCTGTCCAGAATCCATTGTATTCAACTTCCAAGCCTGCGGATATTTTTCTGAACTGTGCGGTATTTATCCCAAATTCTGTATTCCAGTTTGTGTACTCATCAATCGGGATGATAATGCTTCCATCACGGCGAATATCAAACTCGAAATCCAGTAACTCGTAATTTCTGCCTACTCTCCAAAAAACTCGATCGCCTGACGAAAATCTTACATCACCGAGTGTGAAAATTAGGTTTTGTGTTAGAAGCGTAAAATCCAGGTCCGTGAGATGCTCAAACCTGATTCCCCATCTAACCTGATCTATGGTATTGCTGTTTGAGAACTGTGGGGTAAAATCGATAGAGGGTTGTAATCGTCGAAATGCAACTCTTCGTGCAAAGCCAACAGCCGGATTAAAGGCCTCGCCAAATTCACGGTATGAAACATGCCCGGACCAAGGGCGGTTTGGGAAATTCAAACGAAACCCACGAGATGAACGATCTAAAAACTCCGAAGTATTGTCATCCACTTCAGCAGGATTATGAAATACAAAGAACGCCTGAAACTGAAGGTTTTTATCTCCCAAAAATGATGAGGTTGCTAATTCTAAATCAGCACCAAGAGTGTGTCGATCCTGTAAAGAATCGACATCAGCGGTTGAACGACGTGTGTAAATAAGCCCGATCGTACTTTCGCTTCCAATATTGCGTTTTAGCCTGGCTACGGAAAAATTCTCGGCATCCAGATCACCACTTTCGCCGGTTCGCACATGTAGTATTGCGAGGTTGTTTTCTCCAACATTTCCTAATAACCGGGCTCCATAGGTGATGGGAATCGGGTTACCCGAATTTAGCCCAATTCTTCGGCTGAAATAAGGATTGATTCCACTACTTGGAGCAAATGAATAAATATTAGCTCCTTCCAAAAAGAAGTCCCTTTGTTCCGGAAAAGCGATTGGAAAACGAGTAAGGTTCACCTGCCGTTGATCCACTTCCGCTTCGGCGAAATCAGTGTTAAAGGTAACAGAGGCTTTCAAGCTGGGGGTAATATTATAATTGATATCAACACCGGCATCAGGACTTAACTCATTTTCCGTTTCACTCCCGGTTTGATCACTGGAAACGGTGCTGATTCCAAATGGAACGACTTCGAGTCCCAATCCCTGTGAAATATTCCTTAAACCTGTTATTAGGCCTGCATCTTGTGGTCGGGCAATCCCTTGATTTCTTCTATGACCTGTCCAAAGAGCAGTCTCATTTTTTCGTCGGATCACCCGCATAAAATTTACCCCCCAGTGATCGCTATTTTCATCAAAGTTGAGGGTACCGAATGGGATTTTTATCTCCGCAGACCAACCGAATTCACCGATATAAGTCCGGGCATCCCAAATGCCGTCCCAATTTAGATTGATGCCCCCACCCTGACCAGAACTCACCAAACCATCGGTTCTCATTCCATTTGGGTTGATCTCCATGAAATAGGCATTCCGTTGATCGTTGAACGTGTCAAAGATCCAGACAAAACGTTCATCGGATACAATACGCTGGTCTCTTCGTTTCTGAAATGCTTTGATTTGGGACGGATCGCTATCATATAGAATAACTCCTATGTACATATACTTATCGTCGTAAGCTATTTTTACTTCGGTTCTCTCGGTAGCCGGATCACCTTCAACCGGTGATTGTTGGGTAAATCCAGAAGCAGAGGGAATAGATTGCCAAAAAGATTCTTTTAAATTTCCATCGAATCGAAATGCAGCTTTCTCTTCTGCGGTCAATCGAGTTGATTGGATGGTTTTCTGTACCTCATCAACAGCCTGAAATGCAGCTAGGTTTTGACTAAAAAGTAATGCCCCACAGAGTATTAGTATTGATCGAGTTCTTTTCAAAATCAGTAGTTAGTATGTATAAACAAAGCGCTAACAAAAATAGGAGACCTAATAAATCCATGAGGTAAAATTATGTATGGTTGATTGGAAGCCACTATAACTACCAGTTGATGGGTGTTGTACTTTTGCCTTGATGCAAAAGTACCAAAAAATCAAGGCTATGAATTCTAGGCGGGTTCACCATTTCCTCGCTGAATAATTCCAATGGTCTTCATTCTATTCGTACATATTTTCTAATCGAGCCTGTGTGGAATTATTCGACCTTTGGTCACGCTCAAAAATGAGCTCACTTGTTCCGCCTATAATTCAAAGGCCGTTAATAATCCGGCCTTAGATTGATGGAGGGGTAGCATATAATCCATATCGTGAGTTCAAACCATAAAACCTGCTCGCTTGCGAGCGTTTGGTTTTATGTAGAACGAGCAGGATTATATGTCCGGAAGCAATCATAGCCGGGAGTTTTTGCTACTTTTGTCGGTACAAAAGTAGAAAGAACCGTTTTGATGGCCATGTACTTTTAGCGGTCCAAAAGAACGATAAATCATTTCTAGTTTTATGAGTGTAATCGATTAACTTCTGGCCATGAATACATCCACCAAAGAAAAACTACCCCGAAAACTTGGAACCTGGGGAATTTGGCTTCTTGTTGTAAATGGGTTAATCGGGGCGGGTATTTTTGGACTTCCTAGTGGAGCAAATGCCCTGGCAGGATCTTACAGCGTATGGATTTATGCCTTCTGTGCTATTCTTATCTTGCCTGTAATTCTCAGCTTTGCTGAATTGGGTAGCTACTTCAGAGGTACAGGTGGCCCTGTTAGATATGGTACAGAAGCTTTCGGCCCTTTCATCGGATTCCAAAGTGGATGGCTGTACTACATGGCTCGGATGATTTCCTTTGCTGCTAATTCCGTTCTCCTGGTCGAAAGTATAGGATATTTTTATGCTCCTGCTGGTGAAGGTATTGGACGTATTATCTCTCTGGCTATTATTTGTGGAGCACTTACCTTTGTCAATGTGCTTGGCTCCGTTGAATCAATTCGTTCACTTGCTGCCTTTACTGTCTTAAAATTTTCTGTACTCATCATGCTGGTATTTGGTGGGTTGGTGATGCTTGGTGGTGAAATTCTGCCTTCTTTCGAATCACAGCAACCAATTACTGAAAACCTTGGGGCTGCTACCCTTCTGCTTATATATGCTTTCGTAGGTTTTGAAGGAGGTGTTGTCCCTGCCGGTGAAACCAAGAATCCTGAACGAGATATGCCCAGAGCACTGATTCTTGGTTTAGGTTCTATTGTAATTCTCTATATGCTTATCCAGCTTGTAGCAGAGGCAGCAGTCCCTGATTTAGCTTCTTCAACTTCTCCACTACTGGATGCATCTTCGGCCTTATTTGGAGAAATAGGTGCTGTGATACTTATGATTGGAGTAGCAACTTCTGTGACCGGAAACCTGGTTAGTAATATGTTCTCTACTCCCCGGCTTACCTATGCCCTTTCTCTTGATAAATCACTCCCTAACTGGTTTGGAAAAGTTCATTCCAAATTCCTAACACCCTCAAATTCAGTGATTTTCTTTGGGGTTTTTTCTTTTATCGGTGCTGCTTTGGGTTCTTTTACTGCATTGGCGGCCATGACCGTTCTTTCTCGGGTGTTCTTCTATATCATCACTTGTGCAGCTGTACCAAAACTCCGCCCGAAGTTTAAAGGTGAGAATACCTTTACTCTAAAAGGAGGTTATACTATACCCGTTCTTGGGATTTTAGCCTGCCTTTGGCTGATGTTCCAGGTGAGCCTGAAGAACATTTGGATGACTGCTCTTTTTATCGCGGTAGGTTCAATTTTGTATTGGATTGGTAGGAAGCAGGTTAGGGACTAGGGAGCCCGATTGTAATTTCTCCTTCTCTTTAGTCAAAGAATCCGGCTTCACAGATCCCGGATCAAGTCCGGGATGACCTAAAAAAACTAAACCATAAAGGTCTTAGACAGATTACTCCAGAGGATAAAAGCACCCATGCCAATCAAGAATACTCCAAATCCCTTCTTTAGTGATTTCTGAGGTACCTTTTTACTTAGTCTTCCACCAACCATACTACCGATAATTCCTATGGCGGTGAAAATTGCCAGTAGTTCCCAATCAATATTCAGCTTCTCAACTCGGAGCACATCCAGATATTTATAGAAACCGATAAAACTCTTTGCTGCGATAATAGTAAGGCTTGTTCCAACAGCGATCCTCATTTTTAATCCACCGAATAAAACCAGCGCCGGTATGATCAAGAATCCTCCACCTACTCCTACTAATCCGGTAACTATCCCGACGATAGCACCTTCCAGGATGAGTATATATCGAGGAGCAGAATACCCTTTCTCCTTTTTCAGGCGCGGATTATCCTTCACCATTAAAAAAGCAGCTAAAAGCATTACTATCGCAAAAATGATTAATTGGGAATTCCCTGAAAGAAACTGAGAGAGTGTCGCCCCATAATAAGTTCCTACCATTCCCGGAACACCAAACCATAGCACGCTTTTCCAATCTATTTCCTTGCGCCATGCATAAGGGATAGCCCCAAATAAACTAATGGAAGCAACGATCCCAAGTGATTCAGCTATAGCCACTTTTTCAGGCTGGTCAACCAGATAAATAAGTACTGGTACTGTAAGAATCGAGCCCCCTGATCCTAATAGTCCAAGAGATAACCCAATTACTAATGCTCCCAACCAGGCCCAAAACATGTTACGCCTCGATCATCAGGTTATTCTTTTCCAGCCAGGGCTCTACGTTGTCATCTACATACTTCACTTCATACCCTTTTGACTCTAGCAAAGCAGATGCGAATGAAGCTCTGTTTCCGGATTTACAATGAATGAGGACTGGCTTTTCTGTTGGAATCTCTTCAAATCGATCAAGCAATCTGGTATGAGAAATATTAATTGCATCAGGATGATGACCTAGATCAAATTCAGATTTTTTTCGAGCATCTAATAATGTTGCCTCTCCCTGGGCCATTAGACTGTCCACATCTTCAAAGTCAATCGTTTCCGTAGAAACCAGCTCAACACCTGATTTAATTATATCCTCGGGAGTTGCATATCCTTTGATGTTATCTAACCCTACACGTATTAGATCGGTTACGGCCTCTTCAATTTGTGACTCATCAGCAATTAAGTATATATCCTGATGTTCCGTTATGTAAGAACCCGCGATGGTATTAAAGTCTTTTTTTAGTGTAGCCAACAAGGAATTTTTAAGATGACCAGCCATAAACTCAGTACGATTTCTGGTATCTAGTACAACTGCTGAATCTGTAGCGGTACTCTTTACAATTTCTTCGATAGATAATCTCTTTGGATTAGGAAGTTGCCCAAGAACCTTTGGACCTTTCTTGTTATCCCTCTTCATTCTCGCAAAATAGAGCGGGGGTTCTGGTTGCCCATCCAGGATGTAATCCACAAAATCCTTTTCTGTAATCGCCGATTTTATCGAAGTGTTGAACCGTTGCTCATAGCCAATTGTCGATTTAGGAACTGCTCCCAAAGCCTTCCCACATGCACTTCCAGCACCATGACCTGGCCATAATTGAAGATAGTCTGGCATGGTTTTAAACTTTTCAATGGATTTATATAAAGTCTTCGCAGAAGTTTCCATAGATCCTTCAAGACCTGCAGCGGTTTCTAATAAGTCCGGACGACCTACATCTCCTACAAAAACAAAATCACCAGACAGAATGCCCATTGGCTCATCTGTAGCAGCACCATCCGTAACTAAAAAACTGATGTGTTCAGGAGTATGGCCCGGGGTGTAAAGTACATCAAAGCGGATATTCCCAATACTGAACTGATCACCATCTTTAAGTAATTGGTAATCATATTGGCTTCCAATCAACCATTCATATTTCCAATCCTGGTCTCCTTCATCCGAAGCATAAACTTTCACTCCTCTTTCAGTATACTCTCTCAATCCGGAAAGGTAATCGGCATGAATATGAGTCTCACCAGCTGCAACAATGCTAAGACCATGCTTTGATGCAAGTTTCTCATATCGATCAATATCCCGCATAGGATCTATAACAATAGCTTCGCCGGTTTTTTGGCATCCAATTACATATGCATATTGTGCCAGTTTCTCTTCAAATACTTGTTCAAAAAACATATTACTTCGTTTTACAAATCTGTAGGTTTAATGCCCCTAAATGGATAGCGTATAAAGATACGAAAACCTGTGCATTTTACTTTTTATGAACTCTAGTCTTGAATCAAATATTGGTTCTTCAATTAAGCTTATATACATTGAAAAGAATCTCAATTTAAACCAAGTACACCATGGAAATTTGGGAAGATGAGTATCCTGATTCTTCAGAATACGCGCACTTTTATTCTACTTATGTGAGTCATGTAAAAAAAGGGAATGTTATTCATACTCTCAATAAACAAATGCACAACTTATTTACTTTAGCTAATTCTATACCTGGAGATAAGGCGTATTTCAAATATGCTCCTGATAAGTGGACTATCAAAGAAGTATTTGGACATATGATTGAAGCAGAGCGTTTGTTTAGCTATAGAGCCTTTGCCATAAGCAGAGGAGATGAACAAGCCTTACCTGGAATGGATCAGGACATATACATGGCTGAGAACAATTATAACAGTAGAGAATTAAGTAATCTTGCCAATGAATTCCTGGCAGTAAGGGTTTCCACTATCCACTTATTTGACAGCATGACTAAGGAAATGATCTCGCGTCAAGGAAATGCGAGCGGTATGGATGTTACTGTAAGAGCATTGGCTTTCATTATTGTAGGTCATGTTGCCCACCACGTTTCAATTATGAACGAGAGATACCTTTAGGAAGAAGGAATTGAACTTTGAACAAATGAACTTCGAAGTTCTATGTTCAATGTTTAGTTCAAGAAAGCTCCACCTCTTCCCCTATTCCTGCAGTAAGGATCTTATTGACGAGCACATCTTCGTCAGATATTTCAGGGAGCTCCAATGCTTCCCCATTTAGAATCCAGTCGCTTACTTTAGTTTTGAAAGAGCCATCAATGTTATAAATAACACTCCCGCCTAACTTCTCAAGTGCGGCTGCATTACATAATTGTTCATATTGGTTTCTGATAGGAATGGTCAGTAGTCTTTTGCCCAAAAACATTGATTCCGAAGTGGTTTCAAATCCAGTAGATGAAACTACACCTAAACAGCTTTCGAAGCTCTTTAGGAAACTATCCTTTCCAATTGGGCGAATATATACATTCCCTTTTTCGTAAGGCTCATCACAAGTGGGAGAAAAAATATGCCATTGCACCTGCTTTACCTGATTAAACACAGAACTGAGAGTTTCATGATCGAATGCAGGAAGGTAAACCGTGATGTGATCTCCCTGAAAAGGATTCAGTTCCTTGATTTGCTTTCTGATAATTGGAGGTTCAATAAAATCATCGTAGCGTAAATAATGAGAACCCACGGGAACCGAAAAAGGAGCAAAATGTTTCATCACTCCTTCTGCCATTAGCGACTTTTTTTGAGGCCTAGGTACATTTGGAGACATAAAGGCCGCTTGATGACTGATACCTACACAATTAACTCCAGCTGTTTGAGCAGCCCAGGCTGTGACTGGCTCGAAATCATTTACGACAAAATCGTATTCCTCCAGGGGAACAGATTGAATATCCTGTATGAATTTTACCGGTTTTAAATTGAGTGCCGTCTCTAAAAAATCCACACTACCCTTGCTGTCGTAGGTAAGGCTAATTCCCCGGGCTTTATAAGCTATCTCTCCATCGAGGTCCATGTGGAAGTTATATCCGCTTATAAGTACATCTACCTCTGCATACTCCCGCAGCTTTGGAAGCACAACTCTGGCCCGACTTATATGACCATGTCCGGTTCCTTGTACTCCGTATAGTATTCTCATCCTATCATAACTTTAGCATCATTCGTATGGCGCTGGATAAGTTGTGTTACCCTTGGGCTTTCCTGTAGTACCGTGTCTTCCTCATATCGGTAAAGGCTCCATTCATGGCCATCATATTCAAGACAGGTTAGATTTTCGATCCAGTCTCCTGAATTCAAATAAATCACAGAACCTTTCTCATTCTCATAACCGCGTATTTTTGGTTGATGTATATGACCACAAACCACATAATCATATCCTTCATCTATCGCGAGCTCCATAGCAGTTACTTCAAAATCATCAATAAAGTTAACTGCTGTTTTAACGCTGTCTTTAATTTTTTTAGAGAGAGATAACTTACCATACCCCAATTTCTGGGAGATTTTATTCACCCATCGGTTTAGGAGAATCAATAGCTCGTACCCTTTGCCCCCTAATTTAGCTAGCCATTTTGAGTACTTCATAGTCACGTCGAAAATGTCACCATGGAAGAACCATACCTTTTCCCCATTTAGCTCAAGAACAAGTTTATCGAGAATGAACAAAGGACCTAACTGAAGGCTGGATACTTTGCGAAGGGTTTCATCATGATTTCCGGTGAGATAATAGATATCTACTCCGTTAGTCATCATGGTTATTAAAGTACGGATTACGTGCATGTGGGCTTCCGGCCAGTAATACTTTTTGAACTGCCACATATCAATAAAATCCCCATTGAGGATTATCCGTTTTGGTTCAATTGAATTGAGATATTGGACAAGTTCAACAGCATGACAGCCAACAGTACCCAGATGAACGTCCGAGATTACTACCGTATCTAGGGATCTTTTCATAGCCTGTAAAGATGATTTATCGATTAAAATCTTGTTTTCTTGTTACCATAGAATAGCTTGCGTATTACCTTTAGGTAATGAAAAGGTTACGGGATTGTAACCTGGGTACTGTAATCACTCCTTTCTCTTTACAGATTTTGAAGTACTTTGTCTTAGTAACCAACCTTATCAATTATGACAGATCAGGATTCAAAAAAAATTGTCCACGTTTATTTGCCTAAAGACGAACCCTTTAAAACAACGTTAACAGCTGGAAAGCATGAGCTTATCTCTGATGAACCTGTAGAAGTAGATGGCGGGCAAAATCTTGGTCCGGACCCCTATGATCTTTTACTTATGTCGTTAGGAACGTGCACAGTAATGACCGTTAAAATGTATGCTCAAAGAAAAGGCTGGGAACTGGGAGATATGTATGTAGAACTTAGACACAATAAGAGTCATGTTGATGATTGCAAGAGCTGTGAAGACCCTTCTTCAAAAATAGACGTGATTGAAAAAGAACTGATTATTAAAGGCGAGCTTGATGATAAACAACTAGACAAATTGTTGGAAATCTCAAAAAAATGTCCGGTACATCGTACGCTTTTAAATGATGTAAGAATAGAAAGTACTATTGACAGCAAATAATGTGTTAGCCACATCGTTAGGTGCAACGAATACATAGAGTACAATAAATTACAGCCCATTGGTTATTCACTAACATGATAGTTATTTGTTAATGGTTATTGGTAAGTCACTTTCCCAATTATTATATAATAACTTAGTGCCATTTATTTAAATCGCTCATGAGATATTTCTTTTTCATGCTATTATTCCTCTCAAGTTGTTCTGGTTTTTTAAATGAACAGGAGCTGGAGGAAAGTATCTGGATCGGAATAGCTAGTGCTGAAAGGCAGTGTATCTTTCCCGATTTTGCATCCCTAAAGGAAGCTGTTGTTCAGCTAGAAGAGAATCAAATCCCAGTTCTCGATTCCAGGGAAGTTGTACATGGGGTTTGTTTAGCTTGCTCATGTCCTACCGGAATCGTATACCAGGCGCTAATCAACAAGCAGTTCCTGGATGAAGCTGAAGAATTAGGATGGAGCATGGTTGATGAAGGGGACGATACCACTGAATAGCCTTCTCACTTGATAAGTGTCATACTTTTGGTTTGTATTTCATTCCCTGCATACAGGCGGTACAAGTAGGTTCCGCTGGAAAGATTTGAAGCATCAAAGCGCACCCTGTGTTCTCCCGCAGAAATTGTTCCTTCAACAAGAGTTTGCACCACACGCCCCTGAATATCATATACCTCTAGCTTTACTGGCTGAGTACTTTGAAGTGTAAACGAAATGGTGGTTTTCGGATTAAAAGGGTTGGGGTAATTTTGCTGAAGCTGAAATTTGAATGGAGATAAACCACTTTCGTTATTAACTGAATTACCTGTTTTTAGAAAAGGAACCCTTTCAAAACTATCTCCCATGGTTTCTTCTGTTTGGGATTCCTCTAATTGAAACCAATCATTAAGTAATGTGGCATATACCTGACGGAAATCGTACTCATGAACCATATTTCCGAATTCATCTAAGTCAGAGTTGTTAAGTTTAGGATCAGATCCAATGATTCCTCCTTCAATATTATCCCCGAACACTAATAGTGGAGCAGCTGTACCATGATCCGTTCCCGCAGCTCCGTTCTTGTGAACTCTTCTTCCAAACTCAGAAAATGTAGCAATTAAGACCTCTTCCGAACGTCCATCGGCATTTAGATCATCATAAAAATCCTTAATGGCATTACTTAATTCTGATAAAAGATTTGAATGATCTTCTAATTGATTGGCATGGGTATCAAAACCTCCAAGGCTTACAAGAAAAATTTTACTCCCTAAATTGCCCTTAATTAATCGAGAAACAATAGAGAGACTTCTTCCTAACTCCTGATCATTAAACTCAACCTGATTAGAAGTTGAGTCATAGGCAGTTTTAATAGTATCAGCATACCTAAATGAGTTATTCGCCATTATGCGCATATACCTCATTTCATCACCATAAATAGTGTCAGGCATTCCTTCGGTTGGATAGATTTCTCCATTTTCTAACAAATATTCCAAAACTTCTACATCATTCAGAGTCATACCCATATCCAATGAAGAGCCTTTAAATAATAAAGAAGAAGCACCGCCTATCTGTACCGCCAGAGGATACTCCGTTGGATTTTCCTGGAAATCCGGGAATTGCTGATCCAGATGCCTTCCCATCCAGCCTGTTTCTAAATATTCATCATGGCTACTTCCTGTAAGCCAGATATCAGTTGATCTGAAATGAGATAAGTCGCCACTAGGATAACCTACGTTCTGTATGACCCCCATTTTTCCTTCATTCCATAGACTCTCAAGAGGAGACATCGAAGGGTGCATACCTGCCGTATCAGTAAGGGTTACCGTGCTATTTTTTGAAATAGCCAGATCTTCACGTGCATTGTAGTAAATATCGTTTTCGATGGGCACAATGGTATTTAATCCATCATTACCACCATCCAACTGGATTAAAACAAGTACCCTATTGGTTTCCAGACCTGCCAGTTTTCTAAATAAAGAGGAGCTTTGAAGAGCCTGAACGGGAGTACTACCTAATACAAATGAACTACCCGCTGTGAACAATCCTAATTTTCTAATAAAATCTCGACGACTACATAAGTCATGGTGCTCATGATGATGAATTCCGTCTGATAATGCACTTCCTTTTATTCGTTTCATTTGTTCTCTCCTACTTTAGCTGGTACGCTGGAAGTTGACGGATATGGGACATCAAACTCAGGATTCGCCATTTGGCTCCACCTGCATCTACACTCCATTCATAATCGGGGATACCACCAAGTAATACTCCAGGCAGTGCATCTTTATCAGCTTGCGGCAAATCTACAGCCAGCATATACTCGGCTAAGTCTTCCACCAATTGATATGGATCATTTGGGTTACTCATCGCCTTTGCAATTGAAACCGGATCAATACTTGCGGCATAGGCGTGTATAGCTGAATACTGCCATCTAAAAGGAAGCGTTGTAGTCGAGATCCAGGCTCTATGACCGGGCCAGCCAGCCACATTTACCGGACTGAACAGGAATTGCCCCAAGTTCAACAATTGCCATGGCTGCCAGCTTAATAAATCCTCGTTAAGACCTTCCCCAACCTCAATCTGTAAACCTAACATTAATTCGATTGGGCTTTTAATCATTGCACCCATAATCTCATCATCAAAAAAATGCTCGCTTTTCAGAAGCGTCCGAACAACTGGTTCAATTTCAAAATTCTCGTTGATAAGTAATTGTGCAAGCTCTGAAACGATAGCCTCATTTGGTGTTTCGTACACAAAAAACTTATAGATCTTTGTGCAGATGTATTCCGCTATTTCCTGTTCTCTTTCTTCAAAAATGATATCGATTACGTCGTTATAATCGTAGTTCCCTGTCCTCCCGAAAAAAGTCTTTTCCCCTGCATCATGAATTTCAGCCGCAAAATTAACAGAAAAATCAAAGTAGTTTACCCAGTAACCTGTTAATGCCCTTGCTATCTCCTCAATATCGGTTTGGGTGTAGTTACCAATCCCCATAGTGAAAAGCTCCAACAGCTCTCTCGCATAATTTTCATTTGGGCTCTCTGCTCTGTTTTCAACCCCATCGAGGTAAATGAGCATTGCTTGATCCAGGCCTATTTCCCTCACAAAGTCCTTAACGTTTCCCAGTGCATTATTTCTAAGTATCGAAAAATGTCGATAGGCATAGGGAGCTAACTCATATTTTCCAATCTCTGTAACAAAATGATTATGCCAAAAAAGAACCATCTTTTCTCGAAAAGGATGCGCTTTCATGAGGGCTGTCCATTCCGTTTGATATTCAATGTACAGATCAAAATTTTCCGAAAAGTATTGAATTACTTCTTCATCAGAGGCGCCCCACCCGGGAGGGTATTTGTTTTCCCATTCCGGGGCAGCAGGCATTTCTGCATTTAGAGCTGCATCAATCATAGAATCGATGAATTGGGAAGGCGTCATTAAAAGAGCAGTATCCAAATCATTATAATGAAGCCCGAAAGACAATCTTCGAATTACGTGGGCTGCCCTTTTTTTATCCCAAGGTTTTTCAGCAGTTGGAATAAACTCATTAAGAGTAGTAGAAAGACCTTTTGCCTTGGGATTATCAAGTTTTTCCCTGGTCTTTTCTCTTGGTTGATGAATAGCTTTGACCTTTTCATGGTCAAGTTTTTCTTTAAACATACTTCTACTCCATTAGAGTAATTCAGAAATATTCACTAAATAACAGCAGAACAGCTTAGAAATGCTACTATTTCTCAATAATTTAATATTTCATCATTCTACCCAGGCAAATAGCTATGACCAAACAGCAAATTGAACAGTTATTAGAAAATAGTAGTCATCAAAGTGTAAAATTTGCTGTAACAGATATTGATGGAGTGTTAAGAGGTAAGCTAATCAGCAAAGAGAAATTCCTTAATGCCCTGGATAAAGGAGTGGGCTTTTGCAATGTAATATTTGGTTGGGATATGAATGATGAGGTTTATGACAATTCTGAGGTAAGCGGATGGCATACCGGATATCCCGACTCATTTGCACTTATTGACCCTTCTACTATAAGGAATATACCCTGGGAAGAAGGAAAACTTTTTTTCCTCGCTGACTTCTCTGAATCGAATGACCTAAGTGGCGTTTGCCCACGGTCAGTTCTCAAGAAAGTTGAGCAACAACTTTCTGAGCTTGGATATACCTCAAAATTTTCAGCTGAATTTGAATGGTTTAATTTCCTTGAGACTCCACATTCCCTACAAGAAAAAGATTACACCAATCCGACTCCACTTACACCTGGTATGTTTGGCTATTCTATTCTTCGGGCTTCGCAAAATTCAGAGTATGTGAACGATTTATTCGAATCGTTATCAAATTTTGGAGTACCGATTGAAGGCTTACATACCGAAACCGGAGATGGGGTTTATGAAGCAGCAATTGCTTACACCAGTGTTGTTGAAGCTGCAGATAGAGCTACGCTGTTCAAAACTGCAGTTAAAGAAATTGCTTCTCAATATGGATTAACGGCTTCATTCATGTCGAAATGGACTGACCGACTTCCCGGATGCAGTGCGCATATCCATCAAAGTTTGTGGGATGCTGAGGGTAATAATCTCTTTTATGATGATAAGCGAGAGAAAAACCTCACTGAACTAGCCCAACAATATATAGCAGGGGTACTTCATTGCCTCCCATATATTATGCCGATGTATGCTCCAACAATAAACAGCTATAAGCGCTATGTGGAAGGATCATGGGCCCCTACCTCTGCTAGTTGGGGAGTTGAAAACCGAACCACTACTCTTCGGGTTATTCCGCATGGAAAAAAATCAATGAGAATAGAAAACCGAGTTCCTGGCGCAGATATAAATCCTTATTTAGCGATGGCTGGGAGCCTGGCCTCAGGTCTGTACGGGATCAACAATAACCTGGAACTCAATATCCCTGCTACTTCCGGAAACCAATACGAATTGACGGAGCAAAAAAGACTACCGCAGGATTTGAAAACAGCTATAGAGGCTATGAAGGATTCTGAAATACCTGTAGAACTTTTTGGAAAGGAGTTTGTGGATCACTTTATAAAAACAAGAGAATGGGAGTGTCACCAATACGATCCAAATAAATCGAATTGGGAGTTAAAGAGATACTTTGAAATTATTTAATATCCGGCATGTCCTTTATAGACTTTAATGATATAGTGCGAGAAGCCTGGAACGCGTATGATAGCTCCAGAGAAATTTTTAGAATTGAAGATATAAGTGCCAAGGTATCAACCAACCATGTGTACTCGATCACCCTTAGAGATCATAATCTTATTGTAGCTAAGCTCTCCTATTTCGGTGAATTTGATCATTTTGTTGAAGATCATAGCATCATCAATTCCCTCTCTAACAACCTGCCTCACCCTTTTGAGAACTTCCTTGCCAGATCTCTAATGAAAGGTAATGAGTTGTTTGTGTATCGATATCACGCGGAGATCATTGATGTCTGGGTTGTTTTCTACCGCCCGATAAGAATTCAACAAAAGCTGCCCAGGAGATTAAATGAAGATCAAATCCGTGGCTTAGCACACGAAACCGCAAAATTTCATAAGGCTTGTGATAGCGTAAAGGGTACTTTACCCTTTTCTTCCAAAACAATGAAAGTAGACATTGATGGGCTTTTGGATGTGTTAAAATCCGATGAAGGGCATCTTCAACATCATATGTATCTGGATTTGATTGAATCCCAGTGTCTCGAGTTTAAGAAAGAGTATAAAAAACTAGGAGCTAATGAGTTGGATATCATTCCTGTTTTTGTGGATTGGAATATCGGCAACTTTTCAGTGAACAAAGATTTTGAGTTTTTCTCGAGATGGGATTACGATTGGTTTAGGATGAGTACCAGAATGATGGACTTTTACTTTTTTAGCCGGGTAGTTTCTGACATAGGGGACAGAACCGTGTTCACCTACAACATAGATGTGTTGATGGAAGAACGATTCCTGCTGTTCCTAACTGAATACCATAAAATTTTCCCTCTATCAGAGCAGGAAATTCTTTTTTTAAAAGAGTGTTATCGATTCTTTCTCCTTACTTATGTAGTTAAATATGGCAGGTACTTTTATCATGAAGTATTTGCTACTAAACTTCAAAAAGAAGCATTCGATACTCACCTTCCTTCCATTGAACAAAAATTTGATCCCTATCCACTACTAAAAGCATTAAATCTATAACTATGAGTTATCCTTCTTTTTTTGACATTGCTAAAGACTTCAAAGTGATCATGCTCGACTCCTACGGAGTAATCAAAAATCACCAGGGACAAATTGAAGGAGCAAATAACACCATTCAGTGGATTAAAGATCAGGGAAAAACGTTTCGGATTTTAACGAATGATGCATCGCGGAGCAGAAAACAACAAAAGGAAAGTTTAGCAAAAATTGGTTTGGATAACATCGAGTTACATGAAATTGTGACTTCTGGTATGATGGCAAAAAACTTCCTCAAACAAAAGATAAAAGACGGAAAGATTGCCTACCTCGGAACGGAGAATTCAGCTGAATACATTCTTCAATCGGGGCTTGAGCATATAGCTGTTTCTGATATTAACCTAAACAACCTGGATGATATCTCTGCTTTTGTCTTCCTTGATGATGAGGGATTTGATTGGAATACAGACATCAATAAAACAGTGAATATACTTCGCAAAAAAACCATGCCTGTAATTCTTGCTAATTCCGACAAATTCTACCCCGTTGCCAAACATGATGTTGCCGTAGCTACGGGGGGAATCGCAAAATTGGTAGAATCTATGTTGCACCGGAAATTCATCCATTTTGGAAAACCAGATTCCCAAATGTTCATGTATGCTTACGAGCGACTAACCGATGAATTAGGAGAAATTGATAAAAGCGATATCCTGATGGTGGGCGACACCCTTGAAACCGATATTCTTGGGGGAAATAAATTCGGAGTAAAAACTATGCTCGTTCTTTCAGGAAATACACGCGAAGAAAAAGCCCCATTGAATATTCAGTCAACAGGTATTATCCCGGATTTTATTTGCCATTCTATAATGAAATAAAAAAAGCCTTCCAAAGAAGGCTTTTAAGCTTTTAGTCAACCTCTGGGGTAACCCTTTCCAATTCTCTTGGTTGTGCATCCCGAACGTATGTATTCATCCACTCCGTTTGCTCATATAACATATGGAGCAGTGATTCCCGGGCAACATAACCATGACTTTCATGTGGGAGCATCACCAATTTAACCGTACCGCCCAAACCACTCACTGCACCGTACATTCGCTGGCTTTGAATTGGAAATGTTCCTGAATTATTGTCTACCTCGCCATGAATTAGAAGAAGTGGTTCATTAATCTTCTCCGCGTTCATAAACGGAGACATCTCAAAATAGATCTCAGGTGCCTCCCAGAATGTGCGAGGCTCAGCTTGGAATCCAAATGGTGTAAGAGAACGATTATAGGCACCACTTCGTGCAATCCCAGCTCTGAAAATATCAGAATGAGCAAGAAGGTTAGCAGTCATGAAAGCACCATAACTGTGCCCGCCAACTCCTACTCGTTGAGGATCGCCAACTCCCATTCGGTCAAGTTCATCTACAATGGCCTGGCCGTTTGCCACTAACTGTTCTACAAATGTATCATTAGGTTGGTCGTCACCTTCTCCGATAATAGGCATGGCAGCACCCTGAACTACGGCATAGCCTTCAGTAAGCATGAAGTGAGGCCCCCAATAACTGATACTTGTAAACCGATATGGAGACGTTGTTACCTGACTTGCCGCGTTCGCACTTTTGAACTCTCGAGGATATGCCCATACCAAAGAAGGTAGTTTGCCATCACGCTCTTTATCATATCCCGGTGGAAGAAATACCGTGGCCGATAGATTTACACCGTCTTCTCGCTCATAAGTAATAAACTCTTTTGTTACTCCTTTTAGATCAGGTGTTGGATGTTCGAAAAAAGTAATTTGTTTCATCTCATCTTTCTCAACATCCCTCATGTAGTAATTAGGCTGCTCGGTAACAGATTCCCTGCGCGTAATGATCTCAGAACCATCTTTATCCAGTACAGCTACCAAATATTCATAATAAGGAGCTTCGGAACGCCATAGTTCCTCCGTTTCACCGGACTTGAGATCGAAAGAATTAAGGAATGGTTGGTTTCCTTCAGGTGAGTACCCTTGTCCACTCATTAAGACTTTTGCACCTCGATCGGTTGTATGAAGTACATAGGTTCCGTACTTAGATCTTTTGAACTCCGGAGATCCCGGATCTGTATATCTATCTTCGGTATTTCTGTCAAATACCAGTTCTACTTCACCTTTGTCAGGATTAACCATCCAGGTTCTTCCCTGGCGAGATGATCTCCAATATTCATTAGCTAATGCAAAACCTTCTTCACTCCATGAAATACCTGAATATCTAAACTCAAGATCTACCAATTTGGTGGCCTCGCCCCGAAATGGAACTTCCTGCATTAATACTCTATCTCTTTTTTCTACTTCCCTTCGTTGATCTCCACCATCTAATGCTTCAACCCAAACCAGAGTAGCTGGCTGATCAGCTCTCCAGTTAATAGAACGTGGTCCTTCATAAGTGGATGAGAAACCAATAGGAATTTGATCTCTAAGCGGAAGGTCAGCGACCATAGTTACCAGTTCACCATCACGATCTAATACTTTAGACTCATTTGGAAAACGGAATGCCGGAACCCTGTATGAATACGGCCTTTTAATCTCCGTCATAAGTATGTAATCGTTATCAGGGCTTATTCGAATTGTGGTGTATATACCAGGCTCAGTTAGCTCTGTAACTTTACCGTCTAAAGTTACTTCAGCAATAACAGAAGTAAAGTAATGATCGAACAAATCTTCATCATACTTGTTTTGAAGTAAATCCTGGTATGTTCTTGCAGGAGTAGCATTGCCGGTGCTTTGTTCTATAGTCGGACCTGTTGGCACGAGACTTTCTTCAGGTACTGAACCACGATCTTTCGATATCATTTGAACTAATACAGACTTAGAATCACGACTCCACGTCATCGGAGTGCCATAGGTATCGTTAACTTCGATATCAGAAATTCGAGAAGCTTTTCCGTTTTTTACCTCCGCTTTCCATAACTCAATTCTGTTGCTTTGAATAACTAAAAAAGCAATATGCTTGCTATCAGGAGACCATGAGACATCGGTTATTTTTGGAGATTCAGGAAGGCCGGTAACTTCAACATCTTTACCATTTTCCATATTCCGGATTGTAATTCCATTCATTGTATTGGTACGAGAAGGACCGGATATTCTTGGATTTATTCTTATACCCGCTAATCGGAGCTCTGGCTGGGATACTTCTTCAATAGACGGCCTTCCGGGTCTGTGAAGTAATGCCATGGTTTCTCCATTTGGAGCTATTGAAAAGAAGGGTGTGGCATCATTTTCCACCAAATCAATCATAGCCTGAGAAGGCTCCATATACCCATATTGCCCAAATCCTTGTAAGGAGAATAGAAGAGCAATAGAGAAAGTTAGTAGCAAAGCTTTATTCTTCATCATAGTGAATTGTAGTTAGGATTGGATGCCTAATAAATTCACTAAAAACCGAATGAGCAAGAAGTATTTAGTAAAAGCTTGTTTCTACGAAGTTATAACCGTTACAAAAAGTGAGAATAACCTCTTAACCCTCTACTTCCTCCATCTCATACGCATCGATTGGAATGCAAGAGCATATTAAATTACGATCGCCATACGCGTCGTCTACTCTGGAAACACTTGGCCAGAATTTATTGAACCGAAGCTCCTCTATGGGAAAGGCTCCTTTTTCACGAGAATAACTTCTTTCCCAAGATTCTGCCATAACCACTCTCATTGTGTGAGGAGCATGTTTAAGTACATTACTTTCCTGGTCAGCTATTCCATCTTCAATTTCACGGATCTCATGCCTTATGTTAATCATCGCTTCACAAAACCGATCAAGCTCTTCCTTGCTTTCGCTTTCAGTCGGTTCAATCATTAAGGTACCTGCAACCGGGAAACTCATAGTAGGTGCATGAAAACCATAATCCATAAGGCGCTTCGCTACATCCACAGCTTCTATTCCTGCAGTTTGTTTGAATGGTCTTAAATCAACGATAAACTCATGTGCTGAACGACCAGACTTTCCTGTATATAAAATTGGGAAATGGTCTTTCAACCGATCTTTAATGTAATTGGCATTTAAAATCGCATATCTGGTAGCATCCGTTAACCCATTTGCACCCATCATTCTGATGTACGCATATGAAATGGTTAAAATACTGGCACTTCCAAAGGGAGCTGCAGATATAGCTGTGATTCCCTGATTTCCACCTGTTTCAATGACCGAATGACCAGAAAGAAACGGAGTTAAATGTTTTGCTACACCAATTGGTCCCATTCCGGGTCCACCACCTCCATGGGGAATACAGAAAGTCTTATGAAGGTTCAGATGACAAACATCTGCCCCAATTTCGCCGGGACTAGTCAATCCGACCTGGGCATTCATATTGGCTCCATCCATATATACTTGCCCGCCATGCTGATGTATGATTTCGCAAAATTCTTTCACTTTGTGCTCAAATACACCATGTGTTGATGGATAAGTAATCATTAAAGCAGCTAAACGATCACTATACTTTTCCGCCTTTTCTGCAAGATCTTCAGTGGAGATGTTTCCATATTTATCAGTTGCCACCACTACTACATCCATTCCAGCCATTACGGCACTTGCAGGATTAGTACCATGTGCTGAAGAAGGTATCAAAGCGATGTTCCTGTGTCCTTCTCCTCTACTCTTATGATAGGCCCGGATAGTCATAAGTCCAGCGTACTCTCCCTGAGCGCCGGAATTTGGTTGTAAAGAAACGGAATCAAAACCAGTGATTTCGCTCAACCACTCAACCAGCTCGTCGAATAGCTGGTAGTAGCCACCCGCCTGATTTTTTGGAGCGAATGGATGCAGTTGTCCAAATTCAGGCCAGGTTACCGGAATCATCTCTGCCGTTGCATTCAGTTTCATTGTGCATGAGCCAAGGGAAATCATAGAGTGAACCAAACTCAGATCTTTATTCTCGAGGCGTTTCATATAGCGAAGCATTTCATGCTCCGTTTGGTACAAACTAAATACCGGGTGCGTCATAAACTCTGAAGTACGAGTCAATGTAGCTGGTAAAGAGATTGAAACACTTTCGGAGTGAGCTCTGACATCAAAGTTTTGAACTCTTCCTTCTGCCTCAGCAAAAATTGAAAGAACCAGCTCAACATCCTCTATCTCTTTTGCTTCATCAAAAGAAATTCCAACTCTGCCGTCTCCGAAATATCTAAAGTTTACTTCATTAGCTTCCGCGACTTTCCGGATTCTCTTTTCGTTGGCTTTTACAGTTATCGTATCAAAAAACGCTGCTGTTTCTACTTCTACATCAAGGGCTTGTAAGCCTGCTTTAGTTAATTTGGTTAATCCATAGACTTTTGAAGCTATTCTTGTTAATCCTTCAGCTCCATGATATACCCCGTACATCCCTGCCATTACTCCTAGTAAAACCTGAGCGGTACAAATATTTGAGGTAGCCTTTTCTCTTCTTATATGCTGTTCTCTTGTTTGAAGAGCCATTCTATAAGCAGGCTTTCCTTCCGCATCCTGCGTTACTCCTATAATACGGCCCGGTATCTGGCGCTTGAACTCTTCTTTAGTTGCGTAATACGCTGCATGAGGACCTCCAAATCCCATTGGTACCCCAAATCGTTGTGTAGTTCCCACCACAATATCCGCTCCCATTTCTCCTGGAGGGGTTAATAAGGTAAGGCTCAATAAATCAGCCGCAACTACTACGCGAACCTGATTTTCATGAGCAGCAGTTATCAGGTTCGAATAATCTTCTACACTTCCGTTACTTGCAGGATATTGAAGCAATATTCCATATAAAGCCGGATTGGTAACATCCAGTTCATTATGATCCCCTACAATTATATTTACTCCAATAGGCTCTGCACGAGTCTGGAGTACTTCGATAGTTTGAGGGTGGCAATGCTCGCTTACGAAGAAGTCATGTGCTTCCTTTCTCTTCGCTCCTTTCCGAACTCCCAGCAACATACTCATTGCTTCAGCAGCCGCTGTACCTTCATCAAGAAGTGACGCATTGGCAAGTTCCATTCCTGTTAAATCACTTACCATAGTTTGAAAGTTGATCAAAGCTTCGAGCCTTCCCTGAGCTATTTCGGCCTGATATGGAGTATAAGCTGTATACCATGCGGGATTTTCAAGAATATTTCGCTTAATCACATTTGGAACATGAGTATCATAGTAACCCATCCCAATAAATGATTTGAAGACCCGGTTTTTTGAAGCCAATTTTTTGAATTCTTCAAGAAATTCTACTTCACTAAGTGCTTCGGGAAGATCTAAGCCCTGACTTAAGCGAATCTCTTTTGGTATGGTTTCATCAATTAACTGATCAAGATTATCGGCTTTAACAGTTTCAAGCATTTCGCTGGTCGCAGAGATATTTGATCCATTATGGCGGGAAGCAAACTGCTCTTTCTCGAAGTGTATACTCATTAAAATATTTCCTGAAATTAGATTTACTAATATGAGTGGATTGGAATATGTGTATTCAACAAATTATGCTTATTCACGTTCCAAAAAAGCATTAGAAATTACGTAAAATCAGATTTAAATAAGCGTAAAAAAGTATCCGCCCAGATGTAATTCTCGCAATTTTTTGATTTATTTAACATCGCTTTTTCAAACCTGTACAAAAACTTTATCCAATTTAACTTTTCAATCATTTCACCCAAGGCAGAATGCATTGCGAAGTAATTTTTAATCAATAAAAGAAACATGAAAAATTTGAATCCTATCATTCCCATTATTGCTCTTTCATTGGGAATTGTAGTAGCTAATGTCTCAGTACTAGCTGCGCAAGAAGAACAAAAAAATATTGTAGTTAGCGTTGAGTCACTTGAGCTTAGCCTAAATGAGGAAACCTCAATTTCTGCTCATGTTGAGGATGCTGAAGGCAACGTTCTCCCAGATACAGTCATATTCTTTTCCCGAAGTAGAAGATCTCTTCAGGTAACTCGGGAGGGTGAAATAAAAGCGTTAAAGCCAGGTTCTTTTTCAATTTTGGCTTTAGTCTTAGGACAGACTACGGTTCGGAAAAGTATTCCGGTAACTGTAGCATACCCTCCTGTTACTTCTATCGAGTTTATGGGTTTACCTGATAATGTGTACGAAGGTACTTCCCTCCTTCTTAACTATACAATAGTTGATGCATCCGGAGCCGAAAGAGACAATGTTGATGTTGAGTTCACAAGCTCCAATGAAGACATCGCAATGGTTGACTCTTTTGATTATCTGAAAGTAATGAAGAATGGTAGAGTCACCATTACAGCAAAAGCTGAAAATGAAACGGCCAGTTGGGAAATTAGAGTAAAAGAGAATCCAACAACATCTGTGAGCATGACTCATAATTATGAGGATAAAGAGATCAGAACTGGTGATGTAATTCGATTCGTTGCCTCTCCTGTTGATCGTCGAGGAAATGAAGTTGCTGACGCACCGGTATCCTATTCTTTTATTGCGTCGCCTGATGACAACCTTGGACAAGGCTCTTCAGCTTTGATTGAGCAAGATGGCAGGTTTGTTGCAAACCATCCTGGTAAATACACTGTAATGGCTCGTTCTGGGAATCATTTTTCGGAAGCAACATTCCGTGTAGTTCAAAGAAATGTTCAACGCTCTATCGAAGTAGTTGGAAAAGGAATTGTGCCAGATGTTAAAACTTCTGATCTATGGGTTTGGGAAGGAGTTGACGGACGTGATTATGCGGTTACGGGAACCTGGGGAGCTCGTGGAGAAGCGTTCTTCTGGGATGTGACCGATCCCACAAATATCCACACTATCGATACGGTTCAGGTTGATGCTCGTATTGTGAATGATGTGAAAGTATCAGAAGATGGAACCATTGCTGTAATAACACGAGAAGGAGCCTCAAATAGACGCAATGGAATTATTATCCTCGATGTAACAAACCCAAGAGATGTTAAAATCTTATCTGAGTATACAGAAGATTTAACTGGTGGCGTCCATAATTCCTTCATTTATGAGGATCATGTTTATGCAGTAAATAATGGTCGTAAATATGATATCATCAATATTGAGGATCCAAGAAATCCATACACAGTTACTCAGTTCGAGCTTGATACGCCCGGACATGCGATCCACGATGTGTGGATTCAGGATGGGATTGCTTATTCGTCAAACTGGTCTGATGGCGTTGTTGCCGTTGATATTGGTAGTAACCAAAGCGCCGACTTACCTGGAGCGGGCGGTTCGCCATCTAATCCTGTAAAACTGGGAAGCTACACATACCCAAGTGGTTGGAATCATGCCGCATTTCCTTTCAAAAGTCAATCGACCGGAGATTTCTATATCGTAGCCGGTGATGAAGCTTTCCCATATGGTCTTGATGTTCAGGGACCAAACAGAGCAGCTGGATGGGTACACTTTATAAAACTTGATGGCTGGGAAAATTCTGAAGAAGTTGCCCGATATCAAGTTCCTGAAGCAGGATCTCATAACTACTGGATTGAAGGGGATATTCTTTATGCTGCATTTTATAATGGCGGACTTAGAATAGTAGATATCTCCGGAGAGTTGATGGGCGATTTATACCAGCAAGGTCGTGAAATCGGCATGTTCTTACCTAGAGATAAAGACGCGGCGATTCCTAATGCGCCTTTTACCTGGGGACCACAGCCATACAAGGGACTTGTTTTCCTTTCGGATTGGAATTCAGGGCTTTGGGCAATAAGAGTAGGAGAAGATCCAACCGCTGGAACTAACTAATTATGATTCGATGACAGTATTACTAAGGTCGTTTTCTTTACCACTCCTGATAGTTATAATGCTATCAGGAACTACTTTTTCCCAGGATTACTACCTATATGTAGCAGCCGAATCAGAGGATGAAGTACATCTCGTTCATTTTGATGGTGGAACAGAAGAAGCCTCTATTGCAAAAACCATTAATGTGGGGCGTTACCCAACCGAGATTGATGGCCCCCATGGCATTTCTGTCTCTCCTGATGGTGAATATTGGTTTGTTTCTATAGCACACGGGAATCCCTACGGAATGCTTGCGAAATACAAAACCGGTACCGATGAATTGATCGGTACTACCGAGCTTGGGATGTTCCCGGCAACAATGGAAATCTCGCCAGAAACAGGACTACTATACGTGGTAAACTTCAACCTGCATGGCGAAATGAAGCCAAGTACGGTATCGGTAGTTGAACCTGATATGATGATCCGTTTAACCGATATTGATACAGGCATTATGCCTCACGGTTCAAGGATAAGTCCATCTGGCAAACATATGTACCATGTGTCGATGATGACCGATGAGCTAATCGAGGTTAGTACTGCTTCAATGGAAGTAACACGACGACTTAAGCTTTCCGAAAAGATGGGAATGGGTAACATGGATCACTCAGCTATGGATCATTCCTCTATGAATCATGGAGATATGAAACATAAACCTGTCGAAAAGCCAACGTGGGCAGATCCACATCCTACCAAACCTTTGATATATGTTGCCGGAAATGGTTCTGATGAGGTTCTCGAAATTGATGCTGAGAACTGGGAAGTAACCCGAAGATTTAAATCCGGCAGAGGGCCTTATAACCTGGAAGTTAGCCCTGATGGAAGGCTCTTGGTTGTAAGTTATAAAAGTGAGGGTTCTACCGGAGTGTGGGATTTAGAATCAGGTGAAGAACTTGCAAAAATTGTAAATACCCGAAAGGTAAGCCATGGGGTCTCCATTTCCCCGGATAATAAATATGCCTTTGTTTCGGTAGAAGGAATTGGAGGTGAACCAGGCTCAGTGGATATTATTAATCTGGAAACCAATGTTTTGGTCGATTATGTAGAAACCGGGAAACAAGCCGGTGGTATCTACTTTTGGAAACAGGAAGGTTAGTTAATTATATAAGTGCTATTAGATTTTAAGCTTGGTTCACATTCTGCTCACTTATGGCACCGGAGCGTTATTCATACTTGCTCAAACTTTTCCTTTGATATAAATCGAGTGGCTTACTTTTTCGCCGCTCGATTCCATATCTAAAATCACATTTCTTTCCAGAGGCTCGACTTCATATCCCAGCTTCTCAGCAATTCCGATAATTAGTGGTTCAAGCTTTCCTTTATCGGTGTTGAATTTTACGTAGGCACCACCTGTACGAAGGTCAATTTTCCGTATTGAACGATTGATCATATCAGCGCATCTCAATACTTCGGTAGCAGAAAATGATTCCTTCCCGGAAAATTTCGGAACCTTATACTTCTTTTTAGTGATGCTCATTGTTTTGATCTCACCAGTTTTGATATCTGGCTGAAGCCATTCAAACTGGTGGTCAAGTTCCTTGATGTAATAAGCTAGATATCTGGGATTTTGGCTTTCAAGAGAAAAGTATAAATCAGCTACCCAAACGTCTTTAACCTCTTCAATGTTAATATCAAACCAGATGTACTCTTGTTCTAAATTATAAATAGCTTCGTTTTCACCCGGCTTAAATTTCGCCAAATTAAGCTTAAAACTTGAAGTTAAGGTTGCACTTGATACCTTAGCATCATCAGGAAAATCAACCTTTAAATAAACGCTATCTTTATCTACGCTGATAAAATCCGGGGCATTATTTTCAACTTCGCATTTAATATGCTGCAACCGCACCAGTATACGGGCTCTTCCTTCCCCAATTGGTTGCCCGAATGCATCACCTTTATCTACCATAACTACCTAAAACTTTTATACGAAAATATAGATTTCTCACTTTTATGCCCGTGAGAAATCATTAATGAAAATCCTCTTAAATTTAGCCTGGACTAAATTTCATTTTTGCTAAGCCAAATCTTATCTTCGTCAAAAAATTTATTATGATTATTCCTGATTGGTTTCTATCACTCAATCCTATTATTCAGGCTCTTTTGGGAGGTCTTTTTACCTGGGGTTTAACCGCCCTGGGAGCGAGTCTTGTCTTCTTTACAAAAAAAGTGAACTACGCTCTTCTGGATAGCATGTTGGGCTTTGCTGCAGGTGTTATGATTGCTGCGAGTGTATGGTCACTTATTATACCGGCTATCGATATGGCAGAAGCACAGGGTAAAATTTCATGGCTTCCCGCTGTAATCGGCTTTTTAAGTGGTGGTGTCTTTTTAAGGATCTGTGATCAATACCTCCCACATCTCCATTTAGGACTTCCTAAATCGGAAGCTGAAGGTGTTCCTACTAGCTGGAGACGTTCTACCCTTTTGGTACTCGCCATTACCCTTCATAATATCCCTGAAGGCCTTGCAGTAGGAGTGTTATTCGGAGCAGCTGCATCTGGTGTTGACCCTACCGGTACTGCTACTATAGCAGCAGCAATTGCACTCGCTTTAGGTATCGGAATCCAAAACTTCCCTGAAGGTATGGCGGTGTCTATGCCTTTAAGAAGAGATGGTGTAGGAGTTGGAAAGAGTTTCTGGTATGGACAACTATCCGGAGTAGTAGAACCAGTCTCAGCTGTAATAGGCGCGGCAGCCGTTATACTTATTCAGCCTATTCTACCTTATGCACTAGCTTTTGCAGCAGGTGCAATGATCTATGTAGTAGTTGAAGAATTAATTCCTGAAAGCCAACAACATGGAAACACCGATATAGCCACCTTGGGTACCATGATCGGTTTTGCAGTTATGATGGTCCTGGATGTAGCTTTAGGTTAAGAACTAAATTCGCTAACCAGATTTTCCGCGTAATCCCGAATTTGATCTCTTACCGATCTGAAATCTGAAAGAATCTCTTCTTCCGTTCCCGTCGCTTTCGCAGGATCTGGAAAATTGTGATGTCTTTTTTCTGATTTAGAAGGGAAAACGGGGCAACGTTCTTTTGCACTATCGCATACTGTAATAATCAAGTCAAACTCTTCTCCCATATATTCATCTACATGGTTAGAGGTATGACCTGATATATCTACATTAGATTCTCCCATTACTTTTATAGCTCTGGGATTTACTCCATGAGTTTCAACTCCTGCACTTTTTACTTCTATGCTATCGCCAGCGAAATGTCGAATCCATCCTTCCATCATTTGGCTACGGCAACTATTTCCGGTACACAAAACCAGTATTTTATCCATCTCGTTATCCTAAATTTTAGATACAAAATACAAGGCTAGTATTACCCAAATGTGAAGTCTCAAAATTAACAGCAAGCAAGCTCTTTATTCAATCTAGGCTTACATGCTGTCGCTTCCACAAACATATCAAATATGATTCGATCCGGATTTACTGCTATTGTAAATGAATATTTAGAAACCGGGGTGATTGAATCTCCAAATTCGAAGTAAACCTCGGAGTTACTGCCTTTATAATCTGTTCTTATTGTTTTCTTTAAGATCCTCAGTGCTTTTCCGGCGCTCCACTTTGCTACAATGTCTGAATCTTCATTTATCCAGAGTTGGATAATTGTTTCTTTAAACTGATGTGCATTTGATCCACAATCTACGGATTCGATGATCGCATTTTTCACTTCAGTGATATGTAAATCTCCTCCCAATTCTCTTCCGTCATTCAGACGAAATATTATTTCTTGGTTCGGATTTTCTTCTAGTGTTTTAATTAAATCTGGCAATTTCATTATCGTAATTTTGCGATTAATTGATTAAAAAAAATTAGCAGCAGCTTTTACTGTTCGGTATTTGCATGAACTTACTGAGTTGTTGAGTGAACTCATTCCAACCATTCTCATCTATGCAGTAGCATATACTTGCTCCATCCACATCTCCTTTAATAAGTCCTGCTGCTTTTAACTCTTTAAGGTGCTGGGAAACCGTGGATTGGGAAAGTGGTAATTCATCAACTATATCTCCACAGATACAGCTTTTTTGTTGAGCCAGATACTCAAGAATTGCTATTCGAGCGGGATGACCTAAAGCCTTAGCCGTAGTAGCTAATCTATTTTGAGCAATTGTGAAGTTTGATGACTTTGTTTTTCCCATATCGCAATATTACGATTAATATTACTTCAATGAAAGAGCTAAATTTTTTTTCTCATGAGGGCTGCACTGTCAGGACAAAGCTTGGAGAATTCAACACTTGTCTGTATTTCTACTGGAGCTTCCTCTCTTGTGACAACTACAAATCCTTTTCTTTTAAAATACTCAAGCGCTGTAGTTGTTAGTAAATAAACGGTTTTAGCACCCATTCTTTCGGCTTCATCCATAAGCATTTGTGTAAGCTTCGATCCTAGTCCCTCATTTTTATAGCCTTCTCTTACTGAAACGGATCTAAGCAATGCTATTTCTTCGAAAAACTCCAACCCACCGCATGCAATAATTTCCTGATCCCTTTTAATGGTTAGAAATCGAATCTCCGAAACGCCAACATCTTCAAAAGGAAGGTTATTCTGTTTCAAGAGCTGCTTAATGCTTTTTAAGTCTTTTATTGAGCTCGTATTAATCATTAATCAATCCTCAAAAAGTATACTTGAATATCTTTTGTAGGGGGCTACTAGGAATCTACATAAAATTCTTGCTCGTAGTTTTTCCTTACCATTATTCCAGCTTAAGGTTAAATACGTGGCGCTAAAAAAAATAGCAGTTTATACAACTCTTTTACTTTCTCTATTTCTGTTCTTCTCATGTGAAAATAATTCGTCAAGCATAGAAGGAACCTGGATTCTAACTGACTATACCCATTTGGGTTATAGCTTTGATGATTCTTTTGTCGAAACTGGTACGAGCTCCAATTATGGAGTAGTAATTATTTTTGATGGTAATTTGATGACAAGTACGGGGAGCTTTGATTTATATATGGAAACAACTGTTTCTGGTGAAACTGAATCAATGGTTTACCAAGGTCAGACATTTCATATGGGGCAATCGGCCTGGAATATAGAGAGAGATTATTTATTCATTGGCCCTAACGAGAGAGGTTTTTTTATAGATTACCAAGGGTCTAGTCTGATTTTAAGAGATGAGTATACAACTGAAACCAAAAGGGTTATCAAGGAAATAGTATTGGAAAAAAAATCGGATTAAAATGATTGTTTTAGAGAATGATTAGATCATCAAGCCTTATCTAAAATAAACCTCTCAGATTCTTGCTGGTCCAAATCGGAGATATTAAATGCCCTTCCACCTGCTCCGGAAGCTACTGTAACAACGAGTGTAGAGAGCTTTTTTCTTCTTTGTAAAGGGTTAATGGAATATTCGCTTACCTGAACTCTCTTTTTCTTTATGTATGCTGTACGCTTGGCCAATACCCTGTATTGTAATTTGAGTTCTTCATCATTATAAAACAGTTTTGCGTCTTTATACCGTAACCATCCCAGAAAAACTGCGGGTACTAAAAACCAAAAGAAAATCCATCCAAAATCCCAAAAAAACCAGATAACAGGAGTAGACAGAGCTATCAGATATGATGGACGTCTCAAATAACGGAAAAAAGCACGCTCAGGAGGAGAGATATTCTTTTTATGATCCTGAACTGGCTCAATAAATTCAGCCAGAAATGTCTCTAAATTTTCCTTTTTAAAGAATGGCAGTAATACGATGGATTTCTCCGAACCTTTTTGCTCAAACCCAGCGCTTTCTACGAATAGCATTCCATAACCAAAGGGTTCTCTGAAAATGCCTTCCATAAACCTAAGCGCCTGTATCCGGTTAAATGGTACCGTTGTTTGCTTTCGCTCTAGTAATCCACTGGTTATAACCAGCTCCGTTTCCTTTTTCTCTACTTCAAAACCGTAGTATTGAAGAATTACCCCTAAGAATGAAAAAATGTAAGACACAACAAGTATCAGGATTGCAATACCCAGGAAAAAGGAAATATTCCCCAGACCCGGAATTAGCCCAAAAACATATTCCAGGTTTTCCTCATTTATAAATTGATCAAGTTGCCCGGAAGTTGCCCCCAGAATAGATGCAATCAATCCAAAATTTCCTGAAGTAAGCGCAGCAAGAAACAGATCTCTATTAGATAATTTCCAGCTGAGGTTTTCTACTTCGATTCTAACTTCTTGTGCATCTTGATCTTCTAACTGAACAACGCCATTGCTCCTTAATAACCTTCTTAACTCTTCTGCTTCTTCTCTTGTAATTGCACTAATTGTGGCGCTTTCCGTTCCGCTCCCCGCTGATTTAACTTCTACTTTTACCAATCCAAATAAACGCTGTAACAAGCCTTCCGTAATATCTATTACCTGGATTCGGTCATTAGTTAGAAACAACTCTTTCCTTACAAATACCCCTTTCCTTATTTGTAATTCATTTCCATCAACACGAAAAGAGAAACGAAACCAGCCCACAATTCCCAAGATTAGCGTAGAAATAATAGCGAGTGCAAAAAAATAAAAGAAGTATTGATCAGTATTCCTGGAACCAACAACAACGAAAATAACTATCGGAACCAGGTTCTGCCTAAGCACTGCTAAAAACTGAGTAATAGCAGCAACAGGATGTTGCCTCCTGAACTCAGACATCTTCTTTTACCTTTCGAACTAACTCCGAAATCAAGGTTCTCATTTCGGATGCTGTATTATCATCTAGTGCAGGTATTTCGTGAGTGGTAGCAGCAGTAGAAATACTGATTGATGACAATCCGAACCTTCGATATATCGGGCCTTTTTTTGTATCCACATGCTGGATTCTATTTATTGGAACGACCGTTCTGGTTTGAATTATGATACCTCTGTGTAAGTCTACTGCCTGCTCAGATACATCATAACTCCACCTGTTCCACCTTACCTTAGGAAATACAACGGTAAGGAGAATATGTATACTCAAAGCAAGTACGATTGCAACCAGAGTAATCCAAAGTGGTGAATCTTCCTTAAAATAAAAGATCGAAGTAAACCCAGGAATGAGATAAAGAAGTAATCCGGTAAAGAAACCTGTAATCCTCCAAGCTTTTATAGCATTTCTATCTATCCGAGTTAGAGGTAGTTCCAGCTGTTCCAACTTATTCCTTTTGTGATTTGATTGCTTCTTCCTCATTTACGGTAAGCATAATCAAGAATCCGATTAAGAGCAGTACTAATACCACAACCATTCCCGCTTTTTGAGTACCAAATAAAAGAGTAAACGCTCCAAATAAAATAGTACCTGCCCAGGCAGTTGCTTTACCTGATAGTGCCAATAGCCCAAACATTTGCGTTGATAACTCCGGAGGTGCAATTCTGGCCATAAAAGATCGAGAAGAAGACTGATTCGGCCCAAAGAATAGCCCTAGGAATAGTCCCCAAATAATAAACCACATAGAACTCTTGGTAAACAATACCGCAATTATTGGAACAGCAACTCCAACTAGCGAAACAAGGATTGTAAACTTGCTACCAGATTTATCATCCAACCAGGCAAAAAGAGCGGCTCCCAGTCCAGCCGTTATATTTAAACCTACGCCAAAAATTAATATCTCTGATTGCTCCATACCAAATGAGCCCACAGCATAAATACCACCCATCGCGTAGATAGTCACTATTGCGTCATTATAAAACATCCGGGCAATTAAAAACCGGACAATATGCTTGTACTTTTTGACTTCCTTTAAGGAAGATTTTAGCTGCTTAACTCCATCTTTTACAGCTACGTTAATTGGTTTGTTTTTTGATGGAGCATCGGGTGTTCTCAAAAAGAGAGGCAAACTAAACAAAGCATACCAGGCTGCGGTCAGTATAAATGTCGCCCTTACAGGCTCAGCTTCTTCTACATTTAATCCCAGCCATAAACCATCAGTTTCAATAAACACATATAGAGCAACCAATAAACATGCTAAGCCCCCTGCATACCCCATTCCCCAACCCCAGCCACTCCAGCGACCGATTTTTGAGGGGTGAACAAGATCGGGCAGCATAGCATTGTAGAAAATGTATACCAACTCCGCAGCTATGGTTGAAATAAAACCAAGAGAAAGTGCTAACCAAAGTGAACTCGGATCAGGCTCAGCGAACCAAAGTAGCCCACTCCCAATTACACAAACGATAGTAAAGAAAGCGATCCATGGTTTTCTTTTACCTGCCTGATCTGCGATTGCTCCAAAAAAGGGAGCTGTTAAGGCAATAAAAATACCCGCAAAACCAATCATGTTTCCCCATTGAGCAGTACCTATTTCCACATTTTCGGCTATGGTTTCACTGAAATAAGCCGCAAAAACAAATGTCTGAATAATTACAAAGTAGGAGCTATTGGCCCAATCGTATAATGCCCAGGAAAATAGACCTTTAGAAGGTTTTTGGGGGTTTGTCATCAAAAAGGTTAATTCAAAAAAAGACTCATGAATATCGGGGAGTGAAAGGAGAGATCAAAGAACTTAAAGAAGTTCTAAAGACCTCCTTACCAACTAATTCTCTATTCCATTAGTTGAATTTTTTGTTTATCAGCGTATCTTCGCGTCAAAATTTTCATCATTAGTTTTTATGAATTATAAGGGGCTTTCTGTTTCACTAATCCTGATTCTTGGAATCACATCATCTGTTTTTGCTCAAAAATCACCCGTTCAATTACTACTTGGAGGAGCACTAGAAGTTGGTGGGGAAGAAATTGCAGAAATTCTTTTTGAAGATGGGGGTTCTCAAACAGTAAGATCAGGCCAGGGGATCTCTGGATATGTAGGTGGTGAATTCACTATTCCGAGTTTGCAACAACTTGCTTTTAGAGCTTCGCTGGGATTCAAATATGTTACAACAGCAGCTGATAATGCTCATATCCGATTAACAAGGATACCTTTTCAATTTACCGCAAACTATTACATCATTGATGACCTCAGAATTGGAGCTGGCTTAGTAACTCATCAAAATATTAGGTTCAAAGCTGATGGAGTTGGTCCGGATCTGGACTTTGACCCTGCTTCAGGTACTATCTTCGAAGTAGCTTATCGAGGTTTCGGACTCAGTGTAGTAATCATGGATTACACTGATGAGTTTGGGAATACGTTTTCGGCAACCGCTGCTGGATTAACTTTCTCAGGTACCGTTTCGCTTTAAACTAGCCAACAAATTTATATCCAAAGCCATGTATAGTTAGGATATGCTTAGGATATCGGCTGTCTTCCTCCAATTTTTGCCGTAACCAGGCGATATGAACATCAACAGTACGTGTTGAAGGAACTGAATCATACCCCCACACCTCGTTTAAAAGTTGATCTCTCGACAAGATGGCATCTTCATTCTCTACTAAAAATCGCAGTAATTGAAATTCTTTCGCTGATAAAGTGACTTCTTGTCCAGCTTTTTCAATATTCATTTTCCTGAAATCAATGTCGACATCCGCAAATGAATAGATTTCTTTGGCTTCCTTGCTCTCTGTTCTATTTCGTTTTCTAAGCTGCACTTCAACCCTGGCAAGTAATTCCATCATATCAAAGGGTTTTTGCATGTAATCATCTGCTCCAAGTTTTAAGCCTAAAACTTTATCGATTACCTGCCCTTTTGCAGTAAGCATAAGAATGGGGGTTTCAATTCCCTTTTGTCTCAAATCACGGCAAACGTCCAGGCCTCCTTTTTTAGGAAGCATCAAGTCAAGTATGATCAAAGACTGCGTGTTAGATAGAGCTTTTTTATAACCCTCCTCTCCATCATTCGCTACATCAACAACATATCCCTCTTCCTCCAGGCGGTCACGAATAGTAAGGACCAGGCCTTTCTCATCTTCCACTAATAAAATCCTGGCTCTATCCGACATTATCTCTCTCCACAGGAATCGTTGCGAAGAATGTTGTCCCTTCGTTTTCCTTTGTCTTCAGACTTATTTCTCCTTTATGCGCCCTGATAACTTTTTCAACAAGGCTCAATCCTATCCCATTTCCTTTAATTTGATTATCAACCGGCTTAGTACCTCTAAAAAATGGCTGGAATATTTTTTCTTGCTCGTCAGCAGGAATGCCTATTCCAAAATCTTGTACTGAAATTTGTAACGCTGGCTTCCCTCGAAGTTGAACATCGTCTACTCTTAAAATAATTTTCTTGCTTGAGTCGCTAAACTTGATGGCATTACTTATCAAATTCATCACTACCAGAAAAAGCGCATCTTTATCAGCGGTGATATGCTGGTGGCTGGTATTAACGGAATGTTGCATCTGCACCCCTTTCTCTTCGAGCAGGTGCCGACTTTCTTCCTGGATAACAGAAATAAGAGGCTCAATTTCTACATTCATATAATGATAGATTCTTTTCCCCCCCTGAATCCCTGAGAATTCCATAATCTGATCTACCATATCACTTAAGCGCCGACTTTCTGCAATCATCAGCTTAGCATATTCTTTCTTTCTCTCTTCTGTATTCACTACTCCTTCATTTAGATTTTCAGCAGCAGATCTTATTACAGATATCGGGGTTCGTAGCTCATGAGAAACTCCTGCGACGAAAAGCATTTGCTGGTCAGCTAAATCTCGTGATCGTTGAGAAAAAACTACAATCATCGCAACGCTTATTCCCAGGATACCAAGAATTCCGAAACTAATACCCAGGTTTCTAAACCGTGTTTTATTTACAAAAGCATCTAACGAACCTTCCTTAAAACTTAACCAAAGCTCCCAACCGGATGCTCCAAGAGCCCCTGCAAAGGAAGAGGAAATAACAGTATCTCTTCGAACCGTTCTAAGCGAATCTGATGAAGAGTTTACCGTAACAGACGAAAAACTTTCCGAAAAGAAGCGCCCTCTAACTGCTATTTCTTCTGATATACTATCTACTGGTGAATCACTTCGGTCAATCCTCAAACCATGTCTCTCCAGGTCGGAGAATTCCTCAATCTTATTTAATTGGCTATGTGGAAATTGAGTACCAGCAGCTTGAAAAATCAACACATTCGAGATATCAAACTCGTGCAATGAGGTTTTGAAATCCGGTGCTTCAACTGAAAGATCTTCATCAGAAGTGTAATAGAGTTCGGATTCAGGATCTTCCTTCACAATCTCCAACAGGTACTGGTCATCAAAGGAATTCGAAAAATATCTTCGTGCTATATTGGGAATTAATTCTTCCTTTATAAGATCATTGTCTAACTGTAAAAGTAACACATCATCTAATTGATCGACGCTGAGGCTAAGTGCTATATCTTGGTTCAAACTTTCGTTTCGGATTTGGA
This sequence comes from Balneola sp., assembly GCA_003712055.1. Lineage (NCBI taxonomy): Bacteria > Pseudomonadati > Balneolota > Balneolia > Balneolales > Balneolaceae > Balneola > Balneola sp. The sequence continues at coordinate 29,946 of RHLJ01000007.1, read as the reverse complement.
TCATATCCAAAAACTGAATGGGAACCGGCATATAAGTTTTAACCCCAAACTCCGGGTGACCACCAATCGAAACTCTTTTTACTGATCCGGATTTATTATAGCTCTCATCCAGCCATTCGGAAAGATGTACGTCAGGCTCAATGAGGTCTAAGGATGCCGGGTCTGAGGTAAAAAAGAATACTCCTTCATCTCCTGATTCCATTGGTCTTACAACAAATATTGAATCAACTATATCTGCATAGTTTGAATTTGTGATCCAATCGAGATACAACGTATTAATTAAAGATTCCAACTCAGGAGCTGGGTTGGTAACCTGAATTCTAAAGCTCTGAGCGGTCTGGGAAAAGACCTGATTAAAATCAGCTACAAAATTTTCAGATGCGGCCGACAAGTTTTCTTCCAGGCGTTCCTTTTCTGCATCACTCACACTTCCCAACCAGTGATACTGCAATACTGCAAGAGTAACTAATGCAACCAGCATTAATCCTAAAAAACCATATGTGATCCAAACCTTTTTCACAGTGCAAAATTAGTCGGTTTTTGGGCTATTAAAAAAGTTTTAGCCTCGATTTAACATCCTTAACAAAGTTTTTGCGAGCTATTAACAACCCTTACAAACTGCTTTTAAATATTTGGCGCAAATCAATTAATCACAATATAACCAAGATGAAACTTCAAAAACTTTCCATTCTGCTTGCCTCAGTTTTAATACTTGTGCCTCACATACTTGAAGCACGCCAGGCCCAAACAATGACTTTTGATGCAAGCACCAGTTTAATCCTCCAAGAGTTTACTGCTCTTCTTGCTATAGAAGAAGATGAGATACGAGTAAGACTACAAATGTCCCGTTCTGATAATGAATCGGGAGAGGATCGTCTCGAAACCGGAGATGTAATCCTGATGATGAATGGCAAACGAGCCACCGATATTGAAACTCTTAGAAGTATTTATGAGGGTATTGAAGATAGTGAGGAGATAAAAATTGGAGTTCGAAGAGGAGAAGAGCGATTTATAATGAGCGCAAAAAAAGGTGATGTTCCGGAGGGGCATGGGAATAGACAGGTAATGAGCTTTGAGACTGATGTAGAAGGTGTTGCTCCTGTTATGGCTCCTGAATTAGGAAGTGTATTGCTTGACAGAGAAGAAAAGATAGCCATTGAAAGAATTCTTGAACCTCTTTTGCCAGATGCCTTAAAGTCGGAAAACATCCAGGGCTACTTCATTACATCCTTGAATGGAAACACCTATGAATCAGCTCAAGACCTGGTAAATGCCCTTTCTGAAATTGAAGTGGGAGATGAAATCAGTTTGGAGCTTGAAAAAGACGGAGATGAAAAATCGATCACTTTCAGCAAAGCTGAACCAAGAGGAAATTTCTCTATCTCAACAGGAAACTAATATGACGACTTTTATTCGAGCATTAATTACATCCTTCCTAATCGCTGTATTGATTGGAAGTTCAGCGCAGGCCCAAAGCCCTTTTCCAAATGCGCGAGATGACAGTTACCCGCTTTTGGGACTTAAACGAGCCAAGAGTTCTTATGACAGAGCTAAAAGTGAACTTGATCGCCAAAAAGAGCTTTACAATAAGGAACTCATTTCTTCTGAGCAGTATGAAAGTGCACTGAATACTTATGAAGATGCAGAGGTTAATTACCAACAGTCTCTCCTTGTACTCCTTTTTGAGCAACAATTTGTAAGTATAAAGCGAGCGGTTAAATCTCAGGATGAAAATTCAAAAAAGAGAGTACAGGTCACTCTAGAAAATACTTCCAGTGCCACTGCAGAGTTTTCTCAAATTGTGAATATGGAAGACGAACTCTTTCGCTCCCTTCAGCCAGACATCATTAACAATATTTATGTCTCATTAAGTAATGATGATGGTGCAATCATAAGCTCCCCTTATGAGATTAAGCTTGAAGAACTCAGAAGTGGGAATCCAAAAACAGTAGAGTTCGACTTGCTTCAGGATCTGGATGAAGTAACCGTTAACATAATTTATGGTAACGGTGCGTCCAGAAGTCCAAAAGTATTTCTCGAAAAGGATGCTTCAGCAAATCGGGTTCTTATTCAGTCTGAGCGTTTTTCACAGGAAATCGAGCTGGGTGATAATGCTACTTATGGATTAGGCTTAGAATTATTTAGTGGTACGGATGATACTTATAAATTAGAGGTGCTCAACCTCCCATCGTCAGTTACTAAATCTTTCTCGGAACAAGGAGCAACAGGCAGAATTAGTCAAATCAAATTCACTGAAAGCAAAAATAACATTTCAGCGAACCTGAATATCTCTCTTCCCGATCGCCCAACCAACGATCTTCCTATGGATGAGCCCGTAACGTTTTATGCGGTAGCTGTTCCAATCGATAGGTTGAATGAAGTTAATTCGAGGCTGAATAACGAATGGACAGAGGAAGAGATAGAAGCACTTAATGTTGGCTATGTGCGATTAGAGATGATTCCAAAAGGCGTTGGGCAGTTGGTAATCAAAGCTCCTCAATTATACAATGAAGGAGATGGTGAGAACCCTGTTGAGTTTACTTTCCAGGTAGTGAATGAGGGATCTCGAAGACTTGATAATGTCGAGTTTGAGTTGGACGCTCCCTTTGAATGGGAAAAACGAATTGAACCTGCCATTATCCCTACGCTGGATATCAGAGAAGAACAAACGGTTAAGATGTACCTCACTCCTCCTTCCGACATAAGTGTGGGCAGGTACGAAACGCGAATGAGATCTACCGGACTAAGTGATAGCCAACCTGTAAATGCCGAAGACAAAACATTTACGGTTCAAATAGCTGCAAAGGCGAATGTATTTGGCACAGCAATCATCCTTTTACTAATCATTGGACTGGTAGGTGGACTAGTCTTCTTCGGAATAAAGCTTTCAAAAAAATGATCGATTACCCTTAATCAAATTACCCCTCAAGTCATTCTGAACGAAAGCGAAGAATCTGAACGGATACCCGATGAGATCCTTCGGAAGTGTCCTCAGGATGACTTTCTAAAAAAATTTAAAAACTAAACAACAAGAACATGCAAAATGAAATCATAGCTCAAGCCCCTTTATTGGAGGCTCAAAACCTAACAAAAGTGTATGAAGACGGAGTAAAAGCTCTGGACAATCTTCAGTTAAAAGTAATGCCTTGTGAGATTTACGCTATGCTGGGAGGGAACGGAGCAGGCAAAACTACTACAATCAATATCTTTCTCGACTTTATTCAACCTTCAAGTGGGAATGCGTTCATCAATAGCATTGATGCAAATGAAGATCCTATTGAAGCAAAAAAGAATGTGGCTTTCGTTTCTGAGAATGTTCAGTTGTATCCGAATTTCACTGCCATCCAGAATGTAGATTTCTTCGTTCGACTGGGGGGGAAAAGTCATTATAAACGCAAAGACTATGAGGCAGCACTTATCCGTGTGGGGCTTCAGAAGAATGCGTTTGATAAGAAGTTAAAAGACTTTTCAAAGGGAATGCGACAGAAGTGCGGCATTGCCATCGCCATTCTTAAAGATGCTCCAGCGATCCTTCTTGATGAGCCTACCTCTGGACTGGACCCTAAAGCCGGAAAGGAATTCACCCGATTACTTGGAGAATTACGTGACGAAGGAAAAGCAATTCTAATGAGTACGCATGACATCTTTAGAGCAAAAGAAATCTCTGATCATGTTGGCATTCTCAATAATGGTGTACTGGTTACTCAGAGAACCAACGCAGAGCTTCGAGGGGTAAACCTTGAAGAAATGTACGTGGAATATATGGCTGGCTATATGGATGAAATGGAATCAGCCGGGACTTTAGTAAACGATCTCAACTGAAACTGAAAATCATCAATACCATGTTCAAGCTAATATTTACAAAAGAACTTAAGGAGATCATCCAAAGCAGCCGTTTCACGGTTAGCTTTGCTGTATGTTCGGTGCTCATCATTCTCGCCTTTTTTATGGGAGCACAAAATTACCTGGCCAGCCAGGAGCAATACGAAGCAGCGGTTCAGGAAAACAGAAATCAAATTGCGTCCAATACCGAATGGATAATGGTTGAACATTCGATCATGCTTCCCCCACAACCATTAATGGCATTGGTAAACGGTATTTCCAATGATATAGGCCGCAATATTTCTATGAGAGGCCGCGGTGAATTAAGAGCTGAAAACACTCGCTTTGGCGATGAACCCATTTTCGCCATCTTCCGATTTATGGACCTGGAGTTTATCTTTGGAATCGTCCTTTCCTTGTTTGCCATCATCTTTGCCTATGATGCTATAAATGGAGAAAAAGTAAGTGGGACCCTCAAACTGTGTTTCGCTAACCCCATTTCAAGAGCTTCATTTATAGGCGGTAAGCTCGCCGGATCATTTGTAGGGTTAAGTCTGGCCTTGATGATCCCTTTACTTATTGGGTGTGCGTTACTTCCACTTCTTGGCATTCAACTCTCAAGTGATGAATGGACCCGCCTGGGATTAATCCTACTATCCGGATTAGCATATTTCGGATTATTTCTTGCATTGGCTATGGGCATTTCAGCGATTACCTCTAAGCCTTCCAACTCTTTTCTAATAGGATTGGTAGTCTGGATTTTTGCTGTACTGATTGTTCCGCGAGCCTCTGTTCTTATTTCCGGGCGTATGGTTGAAGTCCCTAATGTGGATGACATCACTTCTCAGAAAAACAACTACCGGGTTCAATTATTCGAAGAAGACCGACCTAAAATGGCTGAATTTACTGCACCTGAAGGAACAGAACCTCAGGATATGATGACTCAATTCAGCGCATATATGGGAGAACTTGCTGCCGAGCGACAAAAAAAGATCGATGCTTTTAACGAACGACTGAATGAAGAATTTGTGAACAAAAGGAAAGAACAAGAAGCTCTTGCATTGAACCTTTCCAGGGTCTCTCCTACTTCAGTGTTTACCCTTACATCTACAGAACTGGCTGGAACCTCCCTCGGATTACAAAACCGATTCATGGAATCAGCCAATGAGTATCAAAATGTATACGGGAACTTTATGAGGGAAAAGACGGGACAAAATCAGGGCGGATTTCGAATGATAATGGTGACTACCGATGACGATCAGGAAGAACCGGAACGCCTTGACCCAAACGAGATGCCTCAATTTGAATTTAACAAGGCTACCGTAGCTGAAGCCGCTGGTAACAGCATACTGGACTTTGGGTTATTGCTACTGTTTAACATTCTCTTTTTCGGAGGTGCCTTTGCCGCCTTTTTGAGATATGACCTCAGATAAAATTCTACCAGTCATTCTGAGCTGAAGCGAAGAATCTAAATGGATATCCGGAAAGATTCTTCGGAAGTATCCTCAGAATGACTTTAAAACAATCACATTTTAACTAAAGAACAATGCTATCACTATTAATACAAAAAGAGCTTAAGCACATTTTGTTGAGCCCGAAGTTCTTTTCCACTTTTCTGGTTTGCTCAATCCTGATACTAATCAGCATTTTTATCGGCATAAATGAGTATAAAAACTCAGTTAAGCAATATGAAACCAATCAGCAGATTGCTCAGCAGGATATTACCCAGGCTAGCAATTGGATGTCGGTAAGAAACATTGCCCATCGAGCCCCTACTCCGATGCAGATATTTGTTTCAGGATTACATTTCGATGTTGGCAGGTTATCAGGTATCTCAAACTTTAACGATGTTAAACTTACACGAAGTCCGTATTCGGATGAAACTCTGTTTGCGATATTCAGATTTATCGACTTTGCTTTTATCGTTCAGGTAATACTCTCTTTATTTGCCATACTTTTCACCTATGATGCGATAAATGGTGAAAGAGAAAACGGAACTTTAAAACTAGCTTTTGCCAACTCTGTTTCTCGTGTTCAATATCTTATAGCGAAATTCACGGGTACATGGCTAGGACTTATTGTTCCGCTACTCGTACCCATTCTTTTAGGACTACTGCTTGTTATTACCATGGGTGTCCCGGTTACTGGATCAGAGTGGCAAAGCATTATCAGCCTGATAGCCTTATCCATATTGTACATTACTTTTTTCATCGGTATTGGCTTATTGATCTCTTCGATCACAAGAAAATCCTCTCTCTCATTCCTACTTCTATTAGTGATCTGGATTAGTGGAGTGCTCATCCTACCTAGAATTGGAGTTATGACAGCCGGACAAATCACGCCCGTAGAATCGGTAGCCCAGTTAGAAGCTAAACAAGAAGCTTTTCAAAGGGCGAGATGGGAACAGTACTCTTCGGAATTATCTGAAGTTTGGCAAAACCGATCCCAGGAAATGGAAGGCATGGACGAAAATGAACGACAAGCTTACCGTGATGAAAAGGAATGGGAATGGCTGGAAGAAGATGACGCTTCGAGAAAATTGGTACAGTCAGATATAGTTGATAATAACAGAAAACTGATGGAAGAAGCTCAAAACAAGAAGGAAGGACAGCAGTTGCTAGCTTTCAATCTTTCAAGAGTATCTCCAGTTTCCTCATTTAGACTAGCAGCCATGAATCTGGCTACCACTGATATAGGTCTTAAAACCAGGTACGAAGAAAGTATGCGTCTCTATAAAGATGACTTCACTGAATTTGTGGAGAAAAAGCAGGCCGAAGGCGGGGAGCATGGGGGAATGAGAATTGAATTTGATTCTAATTCCGGGCTTAAAATTGATTTCGGAAGAAACGACCAGGGCCTTGACATGAGTGAAATGCCACAGTATACCCCTCCAACTGTTACTGCAGGAGTGGGATTTCAGAATAGTATCCTGGACTTCGGGCTTCTCATCTTATTTATCATGATGACTTTTGGAGGAAGCTTCTTCGCCTTTTTGAGATATGACATGAGATAAAAATTAATTCTCAATCCCGGCAGCAGCCGGGATAGTGGATAGAGTTGAACAAAAAGCACATCCTGAAACGATGTGCTTTTTTTATAAGTGCACAGAAAAAACCATACGTCATCCTGAGCATACCTGCGAAGGATCTAGTCGGATACCCAATAAGATCCTTCGGCAGTAGCCTCAGGATGACTGCTATAAAAAACAAAGAAGCGTACCCGAAATAATCGGATACGCTTCTTAACCAATACTTTAAAAGTATTCTATTTATCCACTCCTGGTAATGCTGAAGCATTAGGAACACTTTGTTTCCAAATCTTAGTTCCGAATGGTTTTTGCAGGGGATAGATTTCATTTAACGTATCTGCTTCATATAAACGCCCATTCATCATCACATGACTTACTGTGTTTGTATTTCTCAGGTTCTCCAGTGGGTTGCGTTCCAGAATAACCAAATCAGCAAGTTTTCCTACTTCAATAGAGCCGAGATCCTCATCGAGTCCGATAGCTTCGGCGCCTAAAAGAGTAGCCACTTTAAGCGATTGGTGAGGAGTAAGTCCTTCATCTCCTCCTGCTCCAACTGCCCAAAGTTCCCAATGATATCCAAGCCCTTGGAGCTGACCATGACTGCCTACTCCGATTATACCACCGGCATCTACAATTTGCTTGCCCTTAATTGCATGACGGTCGAAACTGTACTCTTCATCCATCCCCCAGAATCCTCTTCGTCGGGTGCTTCCGGAAAGTACGTCATTAGGGACAAAGCTGGCTAGTTTTTCATCATTATAGGCATCTTCTGTAGCATAAAAATAGTTTTCAGCCCATGGACTACCATAGTTCACTAATTGAGTTTGAGTTACTGCCATCTTAGCATCTGCTACTGATTTTACAAGATCTTTGTAAATCGGGAAGATCGGGATATTGTGCTCATGCCCCGGATACCCATCAATCAATTGAGTATAATTTAGACGGATATTCAAACTTCCCTCAGTAGTAGGCATCAGTTTTTGTTCTTTCGAAGCCATGATAATCCATTGACGGTGCGTACGGTTACCTACTCTGTACATCTTGATGGTTTTGGTATCAAAATACTCACTGTATTGGCGTAGCACTTCTTTGGTATGCTCAAGACTCTTCAGCTTATAGCCCCAGAAACCAACACCTGGACCCGTTGAGTAAATACGAGGCCCAACCATTAGACCTGCATCTACCATATCACCATAGCTCAACACATCGGTGGTACCAGTTTGAGGGTCGCGGGTAGTAGTTACACCATAAGCTAAATTCGCAGCATAACTCCATTCTTGTGTTTTGTGAACACCTCTTGTTGAACGGAGGTGAGCATGGGTATCAACAAATCCAGGAACTACCGTTTTACCAGAAAGGTCTAAGGTTTCAGCGCCGGATGGAGCGGTAATACTTCCAGCCCTTCCAACAGCTTTGATTCGATTATTTTCAACCAGGATATCCCCTCGTTCAATAATCTCATCTCCATTCATGGTAATGATTCGAGCGTTTTGAAGAAGAATGCTTCCTTCCGGAATATCGCGCTCATATGTAACCTCTATTCGGTATTCTTCGGCCTGATATTCTTTGGGACCTTTGTCCTCTTCTTTCTCATCTTCTTGGTCTTCATCTTCATCATGATCCTCTCCTTCTTCCTCTTCATGGCCTTCTTCATCAGATTCTGCTTCTTCTTTCTCGGCCTCCTCTTTAGCTTTCTTTGCCGCTTCTAAACTATCAGCAAAAGCCTCTGCATCACTGAGACTATATACGAAGTGCCCTTTACCAAGTGACCAGTGTATTTTATCTGAGTCACCAGACCATCTTGGAAACTCACCACCTATAACAGTGAGTTTTTTAGCCGGAAATAAAGCTCCACTTGGGTTCGCTAACGAGATCGTAATTGTTTTCCCGGTTTGAGGTACGGTTGCAGTATATATTTCATTGTTTATTTGAGCGAGCGCCTGATCCCCTTCCGGAGCCATATATAATACACTTGCTTCACTTGGAGAAACCGGATCGGTAGTACCGTAGGTAGAAATACCTGTAATCCGAATGTGCTCTTTTTGGTCAGTTCCATCCCAACGTATGGAAACAAGCTGCCCATCATTATCAGTTAAATAGATTCGGTCATTACTTTTAACAAAATGAGGATTGCCCCTCCCACTCCGGTTATCAATAAAATTAATATCACCACCATCAGTAGAAACCCAAACGAGTTCATCTGGTATGGAGAAAATCCCAAATGAGCTGCTGGTTGTAGCATAATCGTACTTGCTGCCTTTGACAAATACAATACGATCGCTATTGTAAGACCAGGCTGGGTTTATATAGAAATCGGATTGGTTAGTGAGTTTTTGTGGTCTTGGCCGACGGGCATTAGGCTCCACTTTCCAAACATCTCCACCATTTTCCTGATCCCAGGTAACGTATACCAGGTACTTTCCATCAGGTGACCAACTTGGATGTGCTTCTGTCATTTCAGAATTGGTTACTCTCTGAGGGGTACCATCCGGCATATCCATCACATATAATTTTTGAAGTGCCGTAAACGCAAGCTGAGAACCATCCGGTGATGGAACAGCGTCTCTGATCTGAGTAGCTAGGGCTTCTTTATCATCCGAAATTGGATATTTGAATGCCAATAGTGGCCCAAGTTCTAATTTAACATCAACCTCAAATGGAATTTCTGTTGTACTACCATCAACAATATTGAGGTTATGTAGCTTTCCACCATAAAAAAGTATGAGGCTTTCACTATCAGCGGTAAAACTCATAGCCGGAAGGACACCCAGACTTGCTTGTGATTCCTGATCATCTCGCTGAACAGGATAAGCCAGCCATCGCTCTTCCCCGGTTTCCATATCCCGAAGAATTAACCCGGTTTCTGTTTCAAAGCGAGTTCCATATACCATGTATTTTCCATCGGGAGACATGGTAGGAGTGAATGCTGAACCTTGTCGCGATAGGTATACTCCGGTTTCTCCCGTTTCGCGATCATACATCCCAACGGTATACTGTGGGAATTGAGCATTATAGTTCCAGGAATTAAACCTTCGAGAGAAATAGATATAACGGCCATCTGCACTGAAAGATGGGTCGATTGCTTTTATGTTGTTTGGGGAATCAATAATCTTGACTCCACGACCACCATCTTTATGATGTAGATGTAATTTAAAATTCCTTCTACCTCTGGAAACTACGATGTAATCTCCGTCAGGTGACCATTCACCGTTCACCATTTCTTCGTTGCTAGCTTTGGTAACCTGGGTTTCTTCCATAGTTTCCAGGTTTAGGTACCAGGCATTTTGTGATCCGCTGCGATCAGAAATAAACAGCAGATGTTCACCATCCGGGCTGTATTTCGGATGAGAATCGAAGGCCATACCTTCAGTAATTTTTGTAGCCTTACCACCGGTGATTGGAATAGTGTAGATATCTCCCATCATATCAAAAGCTATGGTTTGACCATCAGGGCTTACATCCACCGACATCCACGTTCCTTCCGTAGTATTAAACTCCAGCAACCGCTCAGGATCCATAGGCAGATCCTTATTCTTTTTTTCAATTTTGGTGCTGTCTGACTTTTCCTCTTCCTGTGCTACTACTTCTGGCATCAAGAACAGTAGCCCGCATACCACAAGCATTGTACATAGCGACTTTTTAACCATGTGTTCCCTTATTAATTAATATTGTACCGATAATCATTTATCAGTGGGGAATCTGGCTAAAAAAAAGAAGGTATGTTGTAAAACTTTTGAGTACAAAGACCTTCGCTCTTGACTTTTTAATGTGATTATCTTGTAGTTTTTTCTTTCACATCTTCTTTTATTCAAGTAAATGTTGTCTTTATTCAGGAAATGCTTTCAGAGCTTAATATAGAGAATACCTTAGGTTTACCTTTAATACGTAGTAAAAAACTCGCAGTAGCTTTAATAGATACAAAGCTTAAGTTCGCTTACGTAAATGACACGTTCTATAACATTACGGGTTATACTGAACAAGATATTCTCAACAAATCAGTTACAAAGTTTCTCGCTCCAAGTCTCATTAAAGAGGCGTGGCAAGAGTTTTTCTTCTTCCTTGGAAATGGGTACAACAACAGGAGTAACTGGATTTTTTCTCATAAAGATGGCTCGCACATTCATGCTTCTGTAGAGAATTCAAAGATCAAGATTGGAAAAAAGACATATATACTCACCATTGCTCTTAATGTAACCCCGCTTACTGAGCTAAGAGAAAGATTGCTTGAGACTCAACAATTATTAAATAGAACAGAGGGAATTTCTAAGAGTGGTAGTTTTAAGTATAATCCGGATATTGAGCAATTAATATGGTCGGAGGGGATGTTTTCCTTATTCGAACTAGATCCTCAAAATGGAATACCTTCCATATCTCAACAAGTGACCCTCCTTTCTGAAGAAGACGCTAAGCAATATAAAAATGTACTTAATTCTAATTCTGGAAAAGACGCAGACTTTGAACTATGTCTGAACTTTGAGGGAAATCGCCAGAAATACCTACATATTATTTGTCATAGAGAGAAGGGCAAAGGGAATTGGATTTTCGGTTACTCAAGAGATATTACCCAGCAAAAACTCACTGAGCTTGAAACCTATGACAAGGAGCGTAAATATCGAACCTTGACTGAATCTCTTCCCAGCATAATTTGGACGGCTAACCACGAAGGCTATTTGAATTATATGAACAGGTATGGGTTAGATTACTTCGGAAAAGAAGGAACTACTCTTGAAGAATGGCGTTGGAAAAATTTTATTCACCCTAATGAAATAAGAGAAGCCGACCAACAATGGTTTAAAGCACTGGAAGAACAACAATTCCTTTCAGGGATTAATAGACTTAAGGCAAGGGATGGAGAGTATAAATGGTTTCAAGTACTGATAGTCCCACAAAAAAATGAGCTTAATGAAATAGAAGCCTGGACTGGAATAGCAACGGATATCGACAAAAGAGTAAAAGCTGAAGAGTCTTTATCTATTTCTAATACCAGGCTCAAAGCTTTAATAAATGCATCTCCCGTTGCTATTTACTCAATCACTGTTGATGGAGTAGTACGCGATTTCTGGAATCCTGCAGCTGAAGAATTATTTGGCTGGACACGGGAAGAAGTTATTGGAAAGTTTTTGCCCCATGTATATATGGATCAGCAACAGGAATTCATGGAAATGCTTGAAAATGCTGTTAAAAATGGAGCTTTTAATAAAAGAATTCATAGGAAAGATCGTAGTGGAACCTCAGTAATAACTGACATAACTGGTGGATGCATCTATGATGAGAACAGTAAGATTTCTGAGATCATAGTAACCGTATCAGATGTAACCGAACTAGAGAGAAACAGGAAGCGCCTTCAAAAATCACTCGACGAAAAGGAAACATTACTTCAAGAAATCCATCATAGGGTAAAAAATAACCTCGCTATCGTGGTAAGCTTACTTCAACTTCAGGTATTTCGTTCAGAAAATGCAAAGGAAAAAAACAGTTTATTAGAGGCACAGAATAGAATTATTTCTATCTCTATGGTTCATGAATTGCTTTATAAATCAGAAGATTTCAATTCTGTAAAGCTGGATGAGTATTACAACGAATTGTTTAGGCAGATTAGCAATAATATGCAGCTCAATCATACAAACATTAAACAGGATCTGGCTATTAGCATTCATTCACTGAACATGAACCAAGCTATTCCTCTTGGACTTCTTATTAATGAATTAGCTACCAATTCCTATAAATATGCTTTTGGTGACAGTACCAAGCCGGGTGTTATTTTTCTGGAGATTAAAAGAGTGGATAACAATGTGCATGTTACCTACAGGGATAACGGCCCCGGTTTCAATATGGGACTTGATGGAATTAAATCTGGTCTTGGGATGAAGATCATCGAATCACTTCTTCAACAATTGGATGCTGAATACTCTATGAACTCAGATGGTCTTTTTGAAATTACCTTTAACTTTGCTGAGCGACTGAATAATTCTCTGGAGAATTAATTCTTTATATAATTCCTCCGATTGACATTTCCTTCTTAGCGCATCAACTTCTTATAGGCAATTCTTCGCGGTTGGTCGTCCGTAATCCCTAAACGTTCTTTTCGGTTCTCTTCATATTCCTGGTAATTACCTTCGAACCAATACACCTGACTATCTCCTTCAAAAGCCAGGATATGAGTAGCTACTCTATCCAGGAACCAACGATCGTGCGAGATAACCACTGCGCAACCAGCAAATGTTAGTAAAGCCTCTTCCAGGGCACGGAGAGTGTTCACATCCAGATCATTGGTAGGCTCATCAAGTAGAAGCACATTTGCTCCTTCTTTAAGCATCTTGGCTAAATGAACTCTGTTTCGCTCTCCTCCCGAAAGTTGATCCGTTTTCTTTTGTTGGTCACTCCCTGCAAAATTGAATTTACCAACGTAAGCTCTTGAGTTTATCTCACGATTTCCAAGCTGAATAATATCATATCCGCCCGATATTTCTTCCCAGATAGTCTTGGATGGATCCAGAGGCCTTTTCTGATCGATATAACCAAGCTTCACTGTTTCTCCTAGTTCTAATTGTCCTTTATCAGGAGTTTCTTCTCCAATGATCATCCTAAACAGTGTGGTTTTACCCGCACCATTCGCTCCAATAACCCCAACAATACCTCCTGGCGGAAGTTGAAATTCCATATTCTCGTAAAGTAATTTGTCATCATAGCCTTTTGAAACTCCATGAGCTTCTATCACTTTATTACCCAATCTGGGACCTGCTGGGATTGATATCTGCATATCATCGTTTCGCTTTTCAGTCTCCTGGGCAAGAAGTTCTTCATAAGCACTAATCCTGGCTTTACTCTTCGCTCTACGCCCTTTAGGGTTCTGCCGAATCCATTCCAGTTCCTGTTGTAAGGTTTTTTGGCGATTGGATTCTTGCTTTTCTTCCTGCTTAAGTCTATCTGATTTCTGTTCCAGCCAGGAAGTATAATTTCCTTTGAAAGGAATCCCTTCTCCTCGATCCAGTTCCAAAATCCAACCCGCTACATTATCAAGGAAATACCGGTCGTGAGTTACTGCAATTACCGTCCCTTCATATCGGTCAAGATGTTGTTCTAACCAACTTACCGATTCAGCATCTAAATGGTTGGTGGGTTCATCAAGTAGGAGTACATCTGGCTTTTTTAGAAGTAATCGGCAGAGTGCAACGCGCCGGGCTTCTCCACCTGAGAGCACAGTAACGGGGGTTTCTCCGGGAGGACAGCGAAGTGCGTCCATTGCCTGGTTAAGTTTTGAATCTAAATCCCAAGCATCCAAATGATCAATTTTCTCCTGAAGCTTGGCCTGTTTTTCTATTAGTGCATCAAAGTCTGCATCGGGATCAGCAAAGGCGGCATTTATATCTTCATACTCTTTGAGTAAATCAACCGTCTCCTGAACTCCTTCTTCTACGATCTCTTTTACCGTTTTTTCCGGATCAAGATGTGGTTCCTGAGGCAAGTAACCAAAAGTAATGCCTTTCTGCACACTTATGTCTCCTAGATAATCTTTGTCTTCTCCGGCTATAATTCGAAGCAGGGTGGATTTACCTGCTCCATTGAGCCCTAGGACTCCTATTTTGGCTCCATAAAAGAAGGACAGATAAATATTTTTTAGTACGGTTTTGTTGGGTTTGTGCACCTTGCTTACCCCAACCATGGAAAAAATTATTTTTTGATCGCTCAAGAGACTATAGTTTGTTTAGTTTTTGGTCATTCTGAGACTTGCCGAAGGATCAGCAATTCCTGTTGATCCTTCGCTGCACTCAGGATGACTTCGAAGGAATAAACTTAAAAGTACGGAGAGTTTTATGCATTTCAAGGGACTAAGTGATTTATACAACTTTTACCGAATGTAATTTCACGGGCAACTCTTTGCCTTTCAACATCACTTCCCCAATGAATGAAGGAGTATGATTCGTGAGTGCTAAATCCGATACTAACTCTTCTGAGATAAGGAGTTGTTCTCCATAAGTATTACACTCGGCCTGAATCCTTGCTGTAGTATTAATCACGTCTCCGTGATAGGCTATCTCTTTTTTTACCACACCAACTTCGGTTACTACCAATTCTCCGCCATGTAACCCTGCTTTAAATTCGGGAAGTAATCCGAACTCTGATTGATAGAAATCTTTTCTTTTAAACAATTTCCTCTGGAAAGAGAAATAACAGTCGATACACTTATTCTCATTAATTCCTTTTTCATAATCCCAGGCTATTACCGCTTCATCTCCAACATATTGATAGATTTGACCATCAAATTGCTGAACGACTTCATTTAAGTCATAAAAGCATTGCTGAATCAAGGTACTATATTTCAGGTACCCCATCTTTTCGGCGAGAGCAGTGGAGGATTTCAAATCCAGGAACATGAAAATCTTCTTCTCTACCCTTGGATTGAGGTATTTCCCTCGCATCATATCCCAAAGTACCCCCGGACCAAACTTCTCATTTACCATTCGAAGAAAACTGTACAATACACTACAAACGAAGAAGTAAATGGTTATGGACCATACAGCTCCACTAGTAAGAAGTTGTTTGTAAGTGAAACTAAGGGGGGTATCTAAAAATCGATTTAAATTAAAAAGGCCCACTGCCAAAATCATATGCATGAGCAGCAAATACACCCCACTTTTAATAAGCAGTCTCATTCCCAATGATCTGCGTTTCAATACCGGCCTTTCAAAAGAGAATTCGATAAGACTAAAGAATAGCCCGGTTAAAAAACCCAACTTACCATTTAATTCGAGATTCTCGAGGCGTGTTAAAGGCTCCTCCAGTAATTCTATTCCTGGTTGATCAGAAAGCCCCATTCTACGAAATACATCATAGAACATAAAAGCCAGGAACCAGAACGCAATGGTGTTCAGAATAAAGAAAATTCTATCTTTCAACTTGCTGTTCATAATCTGAAGATAACCGGAATAATGTACTTACTCCAAAATATCAGCAAGAGCCTCTTCTAAATCTTCAAAACGAAACTCAAAACCTTGCACTTGTAAAGCTTTAGGTTGCATTCTTATGCTGTCCATAATGGGCTTGGCTCCTTCACCATAAACTAGTTCCAGAGCAAATTTTGGTACTCTGAATATATTGGGACGGTTAAGTACCGATGCAAGCACAGATGCAAACTCATTCATAGTTGCTGGTTCTGGTGCACACACATTATATGGCCCTTGGAGCTCTTTATTAGTTAGTGGGAACAGTAGAGCATTGCAAAGATCCATTCTATGTATCCAGCTCATATACTGTTTTCCATCACCCACCGGACCGCCCACTCCTATTTTGAAAGGAGTAAGCATCTTTTCTAGAGCGCCACCATTTTTTTCAAGCACTATTCCGATACGAGGGTTTACCACCCGAACTCCTAAACCTGAAACTTTTTGGGATTCTTCCTCCCAATCTTTGCATACCTGGGCTAAAAAGTCGCTTGATACCCCGTAGCTCTCATCTAAAAAAGTATCGCCTTGGTTTCCATAAAAACCGGATGCTGAAGCCGAAATGAAGATTTCCGGTTTTGACTCTGCTTTTTCAATGGCTTCAATTAATGCACGAGTAGAATCGATACGGCTATCATAGATTCTTTTTTTTACTTCTTCATTCCAGCGCTGGTTAAAAATTCCTTCTCCGGCTAAATGAATAATAGCATCAGAGGTGTTGACCGCTTCCGTAAGATCATCCTCCCAACTTATGAATTGCTGGTTCTTTGCCGCTTCATCAGCATACTTCTTGGGATTCCTGGTTATTACAGTAACATAATACCCCTCCATAAGAAGAAGGGTTCTCAACTCCTGTCCAATAAATCCGGTTCCCCCGGTAAGTAGAATATGCTTCATTGGTTCTCCTTTTCGTTCTAGAGAATAGCTTTTTAGAAGGAAACGTTTCCTATCTCAACTAACACCTTTAGATAAATCAAAGCTACAGGTGCAGCGAGAATTAATGCATCAAATCGATCGAAAAAACCTCCATGACCTGGCAGTAATGTTGATGAGTCTTTTACTCCTGCTTTTCGCTTTAACTTACTTTCCAATAAGTCACCAATTGGTCCGAAGGTGGCTACTAATAATGCCATCGGGATTAGATTCACCAGCGTGAGCCCAGACTGATATGGAAATAAAAACCATACTGCCAGAGCACCAATCGCACTACCCAGATATCCAAAGAAAAATCCTTCCCAGGTTTTATTTGGACTTATTGAAGGTGCTAAAGCATGTTTTCCAAAAGCTTTCCCTCCAAAATAGGCAAGTACATCACTCCCCCATACCATGAATGCCAATAGCATCACCAAAGTGAAACCAACTTCTGATGAACCAATTGAAGAGATCATAATAAGTGATAGAATACCTATGGGTGCATACAAACCCGCAAATACTGTGGTTGTAAGTTCTGACAGATCAAATTCGCTTTTGTTAAAAGTTTGTACGGCTACAAAAAGAACAAAAATCCCAACCCCTATCTCAAAACTAAATGGTATTTCCTGAGATAGCATAACCCATAATCCAATGGTATAGGGAAACAAGGTGTCTACCGGGTTTTTCGCTCCATCAAGAATCTTGATCATTTCACTCTGGATGAAAAAACCAATACCGATCATCATCGCTTTGAAGTACCACCCTCCAAGCCAGGTAATCCAGATGAATAGGGCTGCAGCGGGAATAGCAAAGACTATCCGTTTTGCCAGTTCACTCACTATTCTTCCTCACCCTCGGGGTTGATATCAAAATCAGATAATCCCTCCTCGAGTTCCTTTAGTACTTTCCTTGCTTTCTTCTCAAACTCAACAGGAACATATAAGTAGATGAGAGCCATTTCTCCAACTACTAAACTATGTGCAGAGTCTCTCTTGGATAGGATATTGGATGGGATTTTCAGGTTTGAGAGATAATTCCTTGCCAAATCAACTTCATAATTAGTACTCCCCTCAAGTACACATACCCAGTTATCTATCTCATTGGGTTTTGGATGATCAAATAAACTCATAGCTGGCGTTTAGGATTCAACTTATGCATTAATAAAAACAATGCCGGACAAATAATCATACTAAGAATTACAATTCCCCAGGGCATTCCTATATCAGAAGAAGCTGTTTGTTCTAAAAACTCTGGATTTAGTGATCCATACACTACCTGGCTTCCATTATTAATAAAATGAAGAACCATTGCGGGAATGAGACTGTCTGATATATAGGTCACGTAAGCTAAAACGAACCCGATAAAAGCCAACGGTAAAACAGCTCCGGCTTGAAGGTGGTATGCCCCAAACATGAGGCTGGATACAATCATTGCTGCCCATACTCCCCAGCTTTTTTCAAGAGCTCTTTGAATGTATCCCCTAAACATGATCTCCTCAAAAATAGCGGGCACAAGAGCTATATAGATCAGTCCATAGAACAATGAATTCTCTGTTTTAATGAAACTGGTAATAAGCTCAGCCATCTGCTGCTGAAGCTCTTTAATGAGCTCCAAAGCTGGGAAAACGCTTATTAACCAGTCTATGAAACCCATGTTCAGCCATCCAAGAAAGTTCACTACTCCCCATGAGGAAACTAATAGTAGGATGGATAAACCCGTATTTAGACCAAGTTTTGGAGCTCCTTTAAGTCTTAGGAATTCATGATGTTTTCCCTTTGGAGCATGTACTTTAGAAATTAGATATGATGCCAATCCTATCACAAGAAACTGACCTATAGAATTAGCTACAAAGGTTGAATTCAGGTTCTCCTGTATGGCTACCATTAATGCATCGGCATTGGTAGGATCTGAAACATGAGGGAGTATAAATATAAGCGCAAGTACATTTGCTACGACTTGAAATGCGATGAGTCCGAATAGCATCCAAGCAAAGGCAAGAGCCCAATGCGAAAACCCATTTTTCTCAACACAGGAAAGAAGAGGAGGAGTCTCCACTCGTTCGTAAGAAATATCGTTGTTTTTTTGAGTAGAGTACTTTTCCTCTTCCATAAATTGCTTAGAAATTAATCCTCGTCTTCGCTAGCAAAGACTTTTGCACCAATTAACCCGGAAACTGAGTTGAGGATTCCAAGCACAGCTAACCAAATACCTGTTTGTGTTATCATTGCTGAGGTAGAGTTTGGCTCGGGAATAAATCTCATTTGAGCTTCTAATTGATCATCCGTTAATCCCATTGCTTCAAGGTTAGCAATACTCCAGTCATACACTGCCTGACCTAAATCCGGATCAATCAGATATGTCCAAATTATAGAGATAACTGTACTGATCAAGGTTCCTACTAAACCTACAAATAGTCCTATAAGTGCTCCTTTTCCAATCGGAAAAGTAATCTCATTTTCTTTAGCATAGTGCCGTACACCAAAGAATCCCCCAATTGCACCAACTAAACACACTAGGATCCCGATCAATTGGGGCAATCCAAATGGAGCACCTGTGGGTTCACTGTTAATGGTCATGTATTGACTTAGCAATCCTAATACTGACATTATGAGACCAACAATGATTGCTCCAATAAACACCGATGACCAATAACTTGGATATTCTTCATTTTCCATAATCTTCCTCCGTTTTGTGAGTTTGTTTAAAAAATTCAGTAGTTAAAAATAATGCTGTAGCAACTCCAAACCATGCACCAAGCAAAAATCGTGAATGTAAAGTATTCGTCCAAATCCCAATATGATTTCCCAGTACATCCAGCAAATTAACCACGATAGATGCTACTATTAGTTTCAAAAAAAAGGAGTTTATTACAGTGAAATGACGACTAACTACAGGCAGTAATAAAACAGCTAATGCAAAACCGCCATAAATACCTGTGCACCTCGAACAAACTGCTAATGAAGCTCCATGTAATGAATATGATCGGTCGTGCATTTGATGGCATACTATATCAAAAAACCTATGCTGCCAACTATAACCGAACATATCAGGCTGGTGGAATAGCCCAGGACCAAGAGCAATCGTAAATAAGCCGATACTTACCACAGCAAGCAAAAAATAAAGCGGTTGTTGATGTGGCTGGACATTCATCTCATTTCGAGAAATTAGGTATCGAATCGAGAAAAAACTTTGGAGCACGGATGGGCCTGCGAGTTTCCTCGTCCATAAAACAAAGTACAACCTTCCCTTCTACACAAAGCTTCTGCCTTTCATTAGCTACTACTTTGTAATAGGTTACTAATCTGGCAACAGGAACTTCGTAGAGTAATACTTTAATGTTAATTTCCTCGTCATAAAATACAGGCGATTTATATTCTAGCTCTGCATTTATAACCGGAAGCATTATTCCCTCATCTTCCATATTCCGGTAGGATAAACCGTATGAACGGATCATTTCTGTTCTGGCTGCCTCGAAATACTCCAGGTATCTCCCATTATAAACATAGCCCATTTTATCGGTTTCACTATAGCGAGACCGTAACGAGTAATCAAACTCGATAAGAGGGTCTTGTTTGGGAAATTTCAATGATTAACCCTTTTGATAAGCTCCCATAGCAGCATATTTGTCAATGCGCTGCTCTATAAGTTTAGCGGGCTTCATTTTCTTGAGTCGGGCCAAGCTTTCAGTAATTTGTTTTTTTACTGCTTCAGCAGCTGCTTTATGATCACGGTGAGCCCCGCCCATTGGTTCAGGAATTACCCCGTCAATTACTTTCAGTTCCTGAAGATCAGACGCAGTTAATTTCAATACTTCGGCGGCTTGTTCCTTATAATCCCAGGTCTTCCAAAGAATAGATGAACATGATTCAGGCGAGATCACCGAATACCATGTATTTTCCATCATATAGACTTCATTTCCCATTCCAATTCCAATAGCCCCTCCACTGGCTCCTTCGCCAATCACAATAGTTACAAAAGGAACCTTTAAAGTCGCCATCATCTTAAGGTTCTTTGCGATCGCTTCCGCCTGTCCACGTTCCTCAGCTTCCAAGCCAGGGAAGGCTCCCGGTGTATCTAGTAGAGTTATAATTGGCACTCCAAATTTTTCTGCCAGCTTCATCAATCGATAAGCTTTTCTATAGCCTTCTGGATTTGCCATTCCAAAATTCCGATATGTTCTTTTAGCTGTATCGCGCCCTTTTTGGTGACCTATTACCATTACAGTATCTCCATCAAGCTTAGCAAAACCGCCTACAATTGCTTTATCATCGGAGTGATAACGATCTCCATGGAGCTCAATGAAATCGTTGGTAATTAGTTCAATATAATCGAGGGTGTATGGGCGATCAGGGTGTCTGGCAAGCTGAACTCTTTGCCATCTGGTAAGATTCTTAAAGATGCTTTCTCTTAAACTATCTACTTTTTTTCTAAGACTGGTTATTTCTTTGTTTAGAACTCCGTCTCCAACTGATGATAACCCTTCCAACTCTTCAATCTTTTTTTCTAAGTCGGCAATGGGCTGTTCAAAATCCAGATATTGCATAGATGCCTTATGTTAATTTAAGCGAAAGAATATAAGGAACTAATTGGCTAAAGTGCTCCAAATATGCTGCGTACTTTTAATGCCCAAACTCTCCACATGGCCTCTCTTACAATTCTTTTGGACATTTTTGAGACTCCTTCTTCTCTCTCCTTGAAAATGATGGAAACCTCTTTTAGTGTAAAACCTGCTTTCCAAGCCCTGAAATGAAGTTCAATTTGAAATGCGTACCCGTTCGACTTAATCCTATCAAGTGTAATATTCTCAATAACCCGACGATGAATACATTTAAACCCAGCGGTAGTATCAAAAACCGGGAGGCCGGTAATGGTTCGAGCATAAATATTTGCCCCATAAGAAAGTATTAATCGGCTTAATGGCCAGTTTACAATACTAATGCCGTTAACATATCTTGATCCGATTGCCAAATCTGCATTTCCATGCCTTACTTCCCTAATCAGTTTTGGCACATCCTCAGGGGGATGAGAAAAGTCTGCATCCATCTCACAAACGTATTCATATCCGTTCTCCAAGGCATATTTAAACCCAGCAACGTATGCTGTTCCCAGCCCTAATTTTCCTTCTCTTTCAATCAGGAATACTCTATCGGCATATTGTTGCTGAGCCTCCCGAACCAGGTCAGCGGTATTATCTGGTGAACCATCATCAACAATCAGTACATCCACTTCTTCATCCAGACCCATAAGTCTGTCTATCATCCGCTTTATATTACCGGATTCATTGTACGTTGGGATTACAACAAGGGCTTTATTCTCCATTTAGAACCCCTTGCCTTTAATCATTGTGAGAACAGTGATAATGAGAATTTTCATATCCATTTTTAACGAAATGTTCTCTACATAAAAGAGATCGTATTTAGTTTTCTCTTTTACATCATCGAGAGAGGAATCGTACTTCCATTTTACTTGTGCCCAGCCGGTAATACCCGGTCTTACTCTCAATCTTCGGGTATAGAGTGGTATCTGATGTTTGAATTGTTCTACAAAGTGTGGCCTTTCGGGACGAGGCCCAACGAGACTCATTGTACCTCTTAATACATTCCAAAGCTGAGGAATTTCATCAAGTCTCAATTTCCTTAACCAATAACCAACTCTTGTTACCCTAGGATCATTTTCCTTTGCCCATGTTGGACCGGTTTTAGATTCGGCATCCTGGTACATGGTTCTAAACTTAAAAATCGTAAATGGCCGCCCCCTTCTCCCCACTCTTTTTTGATGATAGATTACCGGCCCTGAAGAATCCATTTTTATCAAAAGTGCAATAATACCCCAAAAAGGAATCGCGAGAGTAAGTACCACCACAGAAACTGTGACATCCAACAATCTCTTAATTGCCTTCTCCCAAAGTGGCATTGGTTCGGGAGAAATTTCAATCAAGGGCATTCCAAAAATCTGGTTGGTCTTGTTTAAACCACTTACGAGTTGATAGAAATCTGGTAGGAGTTTGAGTGTTACATCGGGATGATCCACCTGTGAGATTACCTGTACTAAATCTCTTTTCCTTTCCGGCTCAACAGCAACAAGGATATCCTGTATCTGTCGGGATTCAATGATCTTAGAAATATTCTCAAGATGCCCGATCACTTCTTCTTTTTGAATTCCAGATTCGGGATCTACTGACTTTCCATTAACCTGGATGTATCCTAACACCTCCATACCCAGTGTTTTATTACGCATTAGATCATCATATGCAACTTTAGCATGTCTCCCGGTACCTACAATAATGGTTCTGTGAAGACCTCTTCCTCTTTGCGCATATACTCTTTGCACTGTACGGATTATAAATCGATTTATAGCCGTAAAACCAAAAACGAATACCCAATAAAAAAAGATGAGATTCCGATCTACTGAAAAGGAGGCTGAATCACCAAAATCCCAGATAAAATAGAGTATCAGAGCACCTACAGAAGTGGATTTAAATACTTTAAAAAACTCATCCAATCTGGAAACCAGGTACAATTTCTTATAAAGCCCGGATACCACAAAAACCAAAATCCAATATGAACATACAGATACGCCTGCAGTTACGAGATCTATATTGAAATGTCTCAGGTACATATCAATACTTTCTGTAAAGAAAATGTGGAAAATGAACCAACTTGCCAAGACTATCAGAAAATCCATCAAGCTGGTAAATATTACCTCACGATATCTTTTTAGCTTACTCAAATGAAATTAATTCCATGGTTTGCTTACTTTATTAGTCGCCGAAAATAAGCATTTTTATACACGCGGCATAACTTTGTAATCACTTATAATCTTCTATTGTATACGCATTTAGCTTCTTGTTCTACTACCAAAGCTCGTCTTGGAAAGCTGCAAACTGATCATGGTGAAATTGAAACACCCATATTCATGCCTGTTGGAACACTGGGCACTGTAAAGGCCGTATCTCAACATCAACTTCTCCATCAAATTAAAGCACAGATCATACTTGGTAATACCTACCACCTTTACTTGAGGCCAGGTGTAAATATCATGAGTAAAGCAGGAGGATTACACAAGTTCATTAATTGGGATCGACCTATCCTAACCGATTCTGGTGGCTATCAGATTTTTTCTTTGTCTCAGAATCGAAAACTAGAAGAGGAAGGTGCTTTCTTTAAAAGTCATATTGATGGCTCAAAGCACCTCTTTACTCCCGAAAATGTAGTTGACATACAGCGAATATTGGGTTCTGATATCATGATGTTGCTAGATGAGTGCCCGCCTTATCCCAGTAGTTATGAATATGCCAAGAATTCCATGGAATTAACTCACCGTTGGGCAAAAAGAGGACGAAAACAATTTCTTGATACCACAGAGCTATATGGTCATAAACAATTTCAGTTCGGAATTATTCAAGGTGGCACCTATAAAGATCTTCGTATTGAATCTTCCAAGTTTATGGTCGATCAGGATTTTGAGGGGATAGCTATTGGAGGGTTAAGCGTAGGAGAACCTATTCCGCTTATGTACGAAATGACCGACTTAAATACCGATTACCTACCCGAAAATAAACCGAGGTATTTAATGGGGGTAGGAACTCCAGCTAACTTAATCGAATCTGTTGCCCGAGGCATTGATATGTTTGATTGTGTTATGCCTACCCGGAATGCCCGCAATGGAATGATTTTCACTCGATTTGGCAAAGTTAATCTTCGAAATTCCAAGTGGAAAGATCATCATGAATTATTGGACCCCGACTTTCCATCAGATTTATGCAATACATATTCGATGGCATATATTCACCATCTTTTAAAAGCCAATGAAATATTTGGGTTAGCTTTGGCCTCTGTTCACAATCTTACCTTCTATTTGTGGCTAATGAATGAGATCAGAGTCCATATTGCTAATGACACCTTCGGGGAATGGTATCCTAAAATGGCTCAACAGGTGGATGAACGGATTTAAGCACCTTCTTTTGCTGCCGCCTCTAAATCGTCAGCAAATTGATGGGTGGAAAAAATCATCTTCATAAGTATATCTATATCCATCCAAATAGAATAATTCTGCAAATAATAGAGCTCATAGTTCTCTTCGTCCGAAGTAGTTTGGATACGTGGTTTGTTCATCTGGACATTTCCCGTAAAACCAGGCTTTAGCCTCGTGCTTCTTGTTGAATAAACCGCATTTCCTACAAAGCTCATTCTACCTGTAAAAACGAACCAAAGTAACCGAACTCTATTCTTCCACTTATTTTTCTGAGGGTTTTCATAGAAAGTAAGCGAACCAGCTTTGATCTTTTTGGAACTTGTGAATAACAAGGAAGGAAGGGTTAATAGCAGAAGTACAACTAATAGTGGTGCTGAGAACACGATATCAAACAACCTCTTTAAAAGCTGATTGATTGTTTTTGAATAATCGAATTGAACCTGAACCAGTGGTATTGACTCCAGATACTCAACATTTGATTTACCAAGGATAAAGTCCATAGAGTCGGGTACCAGCTTGAACACTACTTTCTCATTTTGCAAATCTGATATTTGGAGAAGCATTTCTTTATAGCTTATCGATTTAAGTGCAAAAAAGACCTGGTCTACCTGGTAAGCTCTTATCAAATCCTTTAATTGAGATACTGTACCCAGCGCACCGGACTGTGTCTCGGTTGGTGATATTCTCCCAATTACCTCATAATTCCAATCAGGTCTGGAATGAATTTTAGTTCTGATTTCAGAAGTCTCTTCTTCGTTTCCTACAATTAGTACTTTTAATCGTTTGAGCTTACCTGTTACTTTTGTATCTGATTTAGACTTATTGATCTGAATTACTTTTACAACTAGCATCAGAATTAAAGCACTAGCGAGACCATAAATAAGTGCCAACCTCGAAAAAGCATATTCTCTTACAAAAAAAGTAACCAGCGCAACCCCCGCGTATGAAGCCCCAATTGCTTTAATCTGGTTGGAAATAGATTCTTTGTTAGAACGGAATAGATCTAAAAATGCCCCTAGAATCACATAAATAAATGAAGCCAGAACATTAATCCATAGAAATTGGAGATTCTGAAGATTCGAAACTACCTCATAACTAAACTCAAATCGAATCAAGAAACCAAGAACTATAGATATATTAAAAAGGAGCAGATCGGAGGCAATGTATCCAATGCCTTTCAGATTCGAAGTAATAAGTGATAAAATCCCTCTCACCCAGATTGAAGAATAAATAAATACCTTAAAGAGAAAACTATAGTTTGAACTGTGATGCTTGTCAAAAAACTGGTAAAGAGCCTTGTTGAAGATCCAGGTATATTTTAAATCTCCTTTTTTGGTGCTCTCTCCTTTATAGTGGATGATGGAGGTTGTTGGCAGATAATCGATATGATACTCTGTATCCTGAACCCGATAGCACAAATCTATGTCTTCTCCATACATAAAAAAGCGTTCGTCAAAACCTCCTAGCTCTTTAAGTAATTCAGTCCTCCAAAACATAAAAGACCCGGAAAGAACCGGAACTTTTGACTTTTCATTTTCATCAAGCCAGTCAAGGTAGTACTCGCTAAAAAATTTACTTTTCGGAAACAGGGTACTTAATCCTGTTACTTTAGTAAATGATGACCAAATGGTAGGAACCGATCTTTTTGACTCCGGAGCAAAGCTGCCATCGGGGTTGAGAATTTTACAGCCCGCTGCTCCACAATCCGGATTCGCTTCCATATGCTTTATTAATTCTGAAAGCGTGTCTTCACTTACTAGTGTATCCGGGTTAATGATGAGCGCATATTTTCCCTCTGCTACTTCTATGGCCTGGTTATTGGCTTTTCCAAAACCCAGATTTTCGGTATTTGATATGTAGGTAACATCAGGAAAGCGGGATTGCAAAAACTCAATTGAATCGTCCTGAGAGTTGTTATCAACGACAATTATTTGAAGTACTAATTTTCCCTGAGCTTTGTTTATTGAGCTCAGAAGGTTAAGTATATATTCCTTCACCTTATAGTTGACTACAACTATGGTAATATCAGGAGATTGGGTTTCCCGCATCACATCCCTAGTTTGTTAAGCAGGTAATCTAATTTCCCTCTCCATCCTAATCCATATCCAAATCGATCAGCAGTCCCTCTCCACTTGTGATCTATATATTCAGAAACAGGAAATTCTACTAGTTTATATCCCTTACTTTCAGCATCTGTAAAATTAGCTAACGTAGGTTGACCGTGATGGTGAAATGGAGATAGTTGCTTGTAAATATCTTTCCTGAGTAGCATATAAGGAGTCCATAGAATTAAAACTCCATCTTTAGCAGAGAATCCTCTTTTGTTTACCCGATTGAATTCTCCTACTCCATAATTTTGGTCATCATTGCCAGCTAGGGATACCATTTCCTCCAAAAAGCCTTCCTTTAGGGTCTCGGTATCACTGTCCAGAAAAAAACCAAACTCGGTATCGATATGCGTACTAAGAGCCAAATCCATTGCAGGTCCATGGTATATATTTTTTTCTAAAAAAAGGACTTTTGTCTCGTTATAGCTTTCAGCTAATAGCCGAATAACATCTGGAGACTCATCTTTTGACCCATTTTCAATGATTAGTAGTGGTACATCAGGATAGAATTTCTTGAAGGAATCGATTGCTGTCTTAACCAGGTCCGGTGTTTGAAAGTTGACTATGACAACGGTTAGATCCATATCATTTTATAATGACTACTTTTCCAATCCCTTTCTCACTACCACTATTGTCGGTTGAAACAACGAAATAAACTCCTGTACCCAACTGGTTCCCACTATTATCAAGACCATTCCAACTTACTCTTCCTCCGGATGTATTAAACGAAGCTACAACAGTACCATCTACTCCCAAAACTCTAACTAATGTATCATCTACTAATCCCTCAATTATAATTTGATCATGACGACTATATGTAAAAGGATTAGGAAATACTTTTAACTCTTTCATACTGCTAAAAGCCCCTTGCGAAACGTCTTGGTAGCTTACAAGGCCTAGATCAGTAGCTATAAATACTTCTCCCGTAATATCATTGACAGCAATCGAGATAATATTATTCGAAATCAAAGGGCTATTTTCTGCTGTAAATCTTTTTTCGATTCTGCTACCTTCTGCATTGAGTACCCATATTCCCTGGTTTGTACTTCCTATCCATTTTTCATTCGCTCCATTAACGGCCATAGCAGACACGTTTACATCTCTCAATAAAAATCTTGATACTGCCGAAGTATCTTCATTAATCAACCACTGAGCATTTCTTTCAGATGGATTTGAGGTTTGTGTTATAAATTGTGGGAATATAAATCGCGCTATCCCTCTTCCTGTGCCAATCCAGACTTCTTCGTTTTTATCCTGAATGATTGCATTAACCTGCTCATCAGGAAGATTACCTGAACTCTCTCCCGAAATAAGTTTGACCCCAATATCATCGCTTGCATCTGAAGGGTTACCTGTATCTATTACCAATAACCCTGTTCCGTCTACAGTACTATTTTGCAGAGTGATCCATTTCTGATTGAATGAATCAATAAATAAACCAACGTATTCATCCTGACTATTTAGTCCTGAAACTTTAGGGAAGGCAACCCAATCATCATCGCCCGGACTTTGATAGTATAGTGGGTTTGTCCCATAACGGCTTACTAACCAAACATCATCATTGGTATCTGTGGCTAGTCCTGAAATCACTGGAAATAGTGGATCATCATCTTCCCAGCCTCTTATCGTAGAATTGGTCTCATCAAATACTCTTACTTCTCCTGAGTTTTTAGCGTGACGAGCAACTCCACGACCCCATGCTCCGAAATAATAGTATTCATCTGTGATGGTTGACGTAAATGCTTGTTTATAGCCTAAAGCACCTAATGAAGTATTATTCTGTGAATTCACATTTACCCATTCATTATTTTCAAAAATATAATACCCCTTGCCATTATCGATAGCTGAGTTTCTTGCGCTTTCATTTGTAGAAGCAGCTATCAAAATTTCTCCATCAAAATTTAACGCAGAGAAAAAGTTCTGATAAGGCCCATCGGGGGTAAGGAACTGAGTTTGTTCGTCAGAAATATTAAATATCCCAGATCCTCTATCGAAGGTTCCGAAATAAATATTATCACTCGTGGGTTCGAAGAATACCGAATTAACATTTGTTTCGACGGTTTCCTGGTTAAGTGAATTTAAATCTATTCCGTAGAAAATAGTCTGCTCCGAAGAGGCTATAAAAAAGCTATCCAGAAATAGATAATCAGATATAATTCGGCTTCCAAATTGTACATTTGTGTTCCAACTACCTGATTCGAATAAATAATTCTCAGATCCTGTGGAGGCATAAATTCTTGAACCTTGAACTCCGATTGCAGTTACAATATCTGTAACAAAGCCATTACTTTCGTCATAGCTGATCCAATTGGTAGATACTGTTAATTCATCATCCAGAGCTCCAATTGCTACACCTTCCGCAGTTGCACAATAAATGGAATCATTTTTTACCTCTATATCTGCCACTGAAATTCCTCTTGATAAGCTCCCCAATGAGTTAAAGCTATTAGTAACAAACTCTCCAACAATG
Organism: Balneola sp.; assembly: GCA_003712055.1. Taxonomy (NCBI): domain Bacteria; kingdom Pseudomonadati; phylum Balneolota; class Balneolia; order Balneolales; family Balneolaceae; genus Balneola; species Balneola sp. The sequence goes on along the minus strand of RHLJ01000007.1, from coordinate 690 downwards.
TCGAAAACTACGATTCCGAAATCTGTTGCTACATATAGTTCATTCTCATACAATGCGAAGTCATTAATCCCTTTTTCTGTAAAATTTGGAAACCGTTCGATATCTCCAATATTGGTTATTTCGTACGAATCTGTATCAATTACATCAATACTACCATCCACATAGCCAACAAAAAATTTTGATGTATTTGTATCGTAAATCGCAGTTTGCCCATCCAACCTAGACAATCCGTCTAATGTTGTTAGTGTTCTTTGCTTGTCTCCTGAGTTGTAGTGTTCGACTCCCCCTGTTGATGAAATCCAGATATTTGCATTTTCATCAGCAGAAACCGAGGTAACCGTTCTTGTTGAGGTATAAATATTCCAGCTTCCTATATCTTGGGCATATATTGTGACTGGAAAGAAAAGGGATAATAAAATCAGCTTTTTGATAGAATACATAAGTGTTTAACTACACTCTTTTATTGAACGATTGTAGCACTTATACCATATAACTTTTTCTAGTTTGTAGCTGTTGCTGATTTTTAAAACGATTTATAATAAAAAGATTGTGAGAATAATGGCAATAAAAAAACCCCTTCTTTGTGGGGAAGGGGTTTTTTAAAGGGGGAGAGGCGGCGACCTACTCTACCGCGTAGCAGTACCATCGGCGCTGCAGGGCTTAACGGCCGTGTTCGGGATGGGAACGGGT